>DATNEK010000147.1:0-14872 GCA_035553055.1 Streptosporangiaceae bacterium
CTGGTCCTTGATGGTCTCTGGTTTACTTGAATGTGCGACGGATCGGCTTTCGCTGTATGCGCGGCACGCCTAAAGATTCGCTAAGTGGTTGCTTGCCTCGGTCTGGTGGCTGGGGAGTGGGAAACCACACGAAACGGAAACTTGGGCGAGGCGTGCCCGGCACGTTCGTCAACCGGGCGTTGAGGGATTCAGCAGTGATCTCAACAGATCTTCCATTCGGTCGAAGCTGCCTTCAACGTCATCGTGCTCGGTCATATGGTTACGGCCAGCCTGGTCGAGGAACGCCAGCTTGTTCGTCAGCTTCGTTACTCCGTCGGTCTCGTGCAGAACCGTCGACTCGACGGCGTGCGCATCTGGCCATCCGTCGAACAGCCACGTCTGGACGGTCCGGGTCGGCGGCTCGACCTCCAAGTAGGTTCCGCGAAACGAGCACTCGGTTCCGTCGTCGGTGACGAAGACGATGTGGTAGTCCCCGCCAACGCGCGGCTCGATCGAGCACTCCGTCACCTCATCGCCACGTGGACTGAACCACTTGCGCACGTGCTCGGGCTTCGTCAATACGTCAAAGACGAGTTCGATCGAAGCGTCGAACTCTCGAGTGATGACAATCTCAAGATCGTTCGGGAATTCGATGGCTGCCGATCCATGCCTATTCGGTGTCACTGCTGCTCTCCTTGGTGTAGCTCCGCTCGTATGGTGACAAGGATTTTGCGACGGGATGGCAGGAGCTGAGGTAGGCGTCCAGCGCGGCGGCGCCGGCGAGCATGGCGCGCCCTCGGGCTGAGAGGCGGCCGTGCCAGTCGCGCAGCATCGCTTCGAGGGGTGCGACGCCTCCGGCGGAGCGGACTTGGGCTATCAGCGGGGCGATCTGCTCCAGCAGGTAGCCGCCTCGCCTGAGTTGGTGGGCCAGTAGGGCGTCGCGTACGTCGGCGGCGCTGTAGACCCGGTAGCCGGTCCGCGGGTCGCGGCGCGGTTCGACCAAGCCGGCGCGTTCCCATTTGCGCAGGGTGGCTGGGCGGATGCCGAGCCTTCTGGCCAGGGGGCCGATGAAGGTGTCGCGGCGCTCTTGCGATACGGGACTTAGGCCGTCAAGTGCGGCTTCTACGGCCTGGAGGGTGCGCCGGTCATCGAGAAGCTGGGCGTGACTCTCGTCGATGAGCGCAAGCGCGTCCTCGGTCATGCCGCGGTTGATCGCCTGCATGATCAACGTGGCCGTCTGGTGGCCGTGTCCGGGCGCCAGGGCGAGGAACGCGCGCAGCGCTTCGGCATGCAGCGGCGTATAGGTGCGGTAGCCATGAGGAGTGCGTTCGGCACCCGGAAGGATCCCGGCCGCCTCGTAGTTCCTGATCGCCTGCGTGGACAGGCCGTGCCCGCGCGCCAGGTCAATCGGCCTGAGACGTCCACCGTCTTGAGGGTTTAGTGTCACCAATCCTGCAATTATCGCCAAAAAGTTTCAATCGAAGGTTCAACGATACCGTTGAAGGTATGACTGCTGTTATCCAAGACGCCGCCCATATCGTCGACGCCACCACCGTCATGAAACTGCTCCCGGCCCGGCCGCGGCTGCTTGCGCTGGGCGAACCCACCCACGGTGAGGACGTCCTGCTCGATCTGCGAAACGACCTCTTCCGGCAATTTATAGAGCAGGAGCGCTACCAGACGATCACGATCGAGAGCGACTGCATGATGGGCCTGGTTGTGGACGATTACGTCACGTCGGGGACGGGCACCCTCGACGAGGTCATGGAACTCGGCTTCAGCCACGGGTTCGGCGCGTTCGCGGCTAACCGCGAGCTTGTCCGCTGGATGCGCGCCTACAACGACGGCCGGCCCACATCAGAATGGCTGCGCTTCGCTGGTTTCGACGGACCGCTTGAGATCACCGGCGCCGCGAGCCCCCGCCGAGCCCTCACCGCACTCCACGCCTACCTCACTGCCTGGGTCGGTGCCGACCTGATTCCCTGCACCGCGGAGACACTCGACCGCCTGCTCGGTGCCGACGACAGGTGGACCAATCCCGCCGCGATGATGGATCCATCCCAGTCCGCTGGGCAGACTCCCGAGGCCAGACAACTGCGGCTGCTCGCCGATGACCTGGTAGCCCTGCTTGACACCCAGACGCCGCACCTGCTCGTGGTGTCCTCGCGCGAGGACTGGGACCGGGCGCGCCTGTACGGTCGTACCGCCACCGGACTGCTGCGGTACCACTTCTGGATGGCCGACACCTCACCCGGCCGGATGACGTGGCTACTCGGCCTGCGGGCTTCGATGATGGCGGCCAACCTGCTCGCCATCGCCGAGCGGGGCCCGGCGCTGGTGCACGCCCACAATGGGCATCTCCAGCGGGACAAGAGCAGCATGCGGATGGGCGACCTGCCGCTGGAATGGTGGAGCGCCGGGGCGATCGTCAGCGACCAGCTCGGCGAGGCGTACGCCTTCATGGCCACAGCCCTCGGCACGATCCGCCATCGCGGTGTGGAGACCCCGCTCCCTGACACCATCGAAGGGCTCATGTACGAGCTCCCGGAGGACCGACACCTCATCGACGCCCGCCGACTGGCGTCCATCCTCGGCGACGTGACGCCCGTTCCCCGCGTGTCCCCCTGGTTCGGCTATTCCCCGCTGGATCCGGCCCACCTGGGGAGCAATGACGCGATCGTGTTCGTCAAGGACGCCTCGCCCAACGAGGATGGCGGCGCGGGTGAGAGCTAACATTTGCTCCTCTGTTCTCAGATGCCGCGAAGATCACCGTTGCGCCGGTTACCGAGCCTGCCGATCTGGGTCGAACACCCAAAAACGGACCTTCGCGTTGTTACCGGACGCTTATCGTCCGGAATAGGTCCTACGGTGGGTGCATGACGAACGAGATGACGGAGGCGCAGTTCGGACCGCACAGGTTCGAGGCGGGCGAGGGCCTGGGCAGCACTCAGTTCCGGGGCGCCCATTTCGATGTGGCCGACATGCGCGGGGCCAGGTTCGTCGACTGCGACCTGAGCGGGGTCAAGATCGCCGACTCATTTCTGGCCGACGTCAGTATCTCCGGGTTCATCAGCCACCTGGTCATAAACGACGTCGATGTCACCGGGTTCGTTTCGGCCGAGCTTGACCGGCGTCATCCCGAGCGGGTACAACTGCGTGCCGTGCGGACCGCTGCCGACTTCCGGTCGATGGGCGAGGTGATCGAGCGACTGTGGGCGGAGGCGGTGGCCCGCGCGGACCAGCTTCCCGAGGCGGTCCGCGACGAGCAGGTCGGCGGTGAGTGGTCGTTCACGCAGACGTTGCGGCACCTGATCTGGATCATCGATTCCTGGGCCAGCCGGACCGTCCTTGACCAGCCGATGCCCTACCACCGGCTCGGGCTGCCGCAGAGCTGGTACCCGCCGGCTGAGGCCGCCAAGCTCGGCATCGACCTGGCCGCCGAGCCGGGCTACGACGAGGTACTGGCGGTCCTGGCCGACCGGCAGGCGGTTGTGCGCCGCATCCTGACCGGGCTCAGTGATGCCGATCTTGGGCGTCGGTGCCGTCTCTCGCCGGCGCCTGGCTACCCGGAGGCGGAGGTCGTCGGCGAATGCCTCGGCGTGGTCATGGAAGAGGAGATCGAGCACTACCGGTTCGCGGTCCGCGATCTCGCGGTGCTCGAAGCCCATCGTCACGGTTCTTGACTCGGCCCCAGGGGCGGGCTGGATAGTCGGCTTATCATGATCGCCGACGACAAGGGACGGGAAGAATGGACATCCTGCTTCGCGACGTACCAGAGCAAGTCGTTGTCACCGAGCAGCGGATGGTGGATCAGGCTGCCCTGGAAGCCTGGCTTCCTGGAGCGATGAGCCGAGTGCTCAAGGCCGCGGGCGATGCGGCGGCCGGGACCGTCCAGCAGCCCTATCTAGAGCGTGGCCAGGCTCCCGATGAGCCGGTGTTCATCGTCATCTATGAAGGGAACCCGAACGAAGGCGAGACCGCTGTTGAGGTCTGCACCCCGCTGCGGGCTGGTGTCCGCGCGCCCGCCGACGCGGCATCGCGCACTATCCCCGGGCATCGGGAGGCGTATGTCCGCGTGACTAAGAACACGGTGGTATCGGGCCGTCTCGGCGACGTCTACGTGGCGGTCGAGCGGTGGGTCGGCAGCAACGCGCTTGAGGTCGCTGCCGCGCCGAGGGAGACGTACTGGACCGACTTCCACGCCGCTGACGGGCACGATGTGGTATTCGACGTTGCCTATCCGGTGCGGTAGAGAACGTCCATGGCTGGCGAGCCCGCGCGCATGACGACGGGGGAGTTCTCTCGCCGGTCGCAGCTGTCGATTAAAGCGCTGCGGCTTTATGACCGGCTCGGTTTGCTACGACCCGCGACTGTCGACGGGCGTAACGGCTACCGCCGGTATGACGAGAGCCAGCTCTTCACCGCGCGCCTGATCGTCTTGCTGCGAAGCCTGGACATGCCCCTGCACGAGGTCGCGCGCGTGGTGGCCGCCTGCCGGCCTGAGGCCGCTGACCTTATCGACGCCTACTGGGCTTCGCAGGAACGGCAGTTCGTGGCCAAGCGGCAGATCGCCGCCACGTTGAGTTCAGGCGTGGCCGCGTCGGAACTGCCCGGCGCGCGGCTCTCGGTCCGTGAACGGCAGGTGGCAGAACAACTCGTGCTGACCGAGCAACGTCACGTCTATCTTGGCCAGCTGACGTGGACACAGGGAGCCACGGCCCGGCTGGTCGCACAGGCTGGCCGATGCGGCGGCGTGGCGGGCAGGCGGTTCGTCGTCTTCCACGGCCTGGTCTCAGCCGACAGCGACGGTCCGGTTGAGGTGTGCGTGCCAGTTAGCCGCCTGCCAGACGACCCGGCCGAGCTGGCTTGGCGAGTCGAGCCCGCGCATCACGAGGCATTTATCGAAGTCACGAAGGTCCATTTCGAAGTTCCGGCGATCCTGTCGATCTACGACCAGCTAGCACGCTGGGTATCGGCCGCGGGCCGGACGCGGACCGGTTCACCGAGAGAGGTGTACGTGCCCGGCGTCGAGCCGCTCTTCGCGGCCGCCGATCAGCACATCTGCGATATTGCCGTGCCCTTTCGCCAGGCCGGCGCTCCCGTGCCAAGCCGGTAAGGGCGCCCGCACCTGACGGATCAAGCGCGCGGCCGGCCATGAGCGGACATGGACCTTCCACATTGGAGAGCGCATGACGGCCGCTGCTGCTGACCGGACCGCTCGCTTCGAGCGGCTGTGGGCCACCACGTTCCCCGAGATCGCCGGCTACGTCAGGCGCCGGTGCGCGGGTGCCGAGGCGGATGACGTACTCGCTCAGGTGTTCACCGTCGCCTGGCGGCGGCTCGACCATATCCCGTCACCGCCACAGGAAAGGCTGTGGATGTTCGGAGTCGCGCGTAAGGCACTGGCCGAAGCCGAGCGGTCGGCACGGCGTCGGCGGCGGCTGGGCATGAGGCTGGCGAGCGAAGCTTTGGTTTCCAACCAGGCGGGTCCCAGCGCTGACCCAGCCCGCGAACGCGTTATCGACGCGCTCGCGACGCTCCGTCCCGCTGATCGCGAGGCACTGCGGCTTGTGCTGTGGGACGCACTGAGTCACGCCGAGGCCGCGACGCTTCTCGGCTGCTCGGCCAACGCATTCGAGATCCGCTACCGCCGTGCCCGCGCTGCCGTACGCGACCAACTCGCCCGGCGCGCGAACGCCGTCACACCAGACTTCCCCGTCCGTAACACGGCCCCGATTAGGGGGGATACTTCATGACCATCGACAACGACCTCGCTAGCGTCGAGAACGAGATCGCCGGCGCCAATCCCGTTCCGCTTACCAGCCTCCCGTCCGCGGACTCGGCCTACGCTCGACAGATCCTCAGCGATGTCATAGCCGCATCCGAGTCGCTCCCTGGCCGTGCGCGGTACGGCCGGCGCCAGCTCTGGCTGAACAGCCGCGCCGCGCGGCTGGGCATCGCGGCCGCGGCTGTGACGGTTATCGTCGCTATCGCCGCGAGCCTGCTGCTCCCTGGCTCGTCACCTGGCAATCAAGCGACCAGGAAATCCCGCAGCGTGACTGACGTTCTCACGGCGCTGGCCGGCGCCGCCGCCAGGCAGCCAGCCATCAGGCCGCCCGGCCCCGGCCAGTACCAGTACACCGATTCGGTCTCCCGGGGACTGGTCGACATGGTGTACAAGCGACCGTTCTCGCTGACCTACCTGCAAACCCGACAGATCTGGATCGGCTGGAATGGCTCTGGCCGTATCGCTGAGGGTCACTCGCATCCGCGCTTCGTGACCCCGCGCGACCGCGCGGCCTGGATTGCCGACGGCCGGCCGCGCCTGCCGGCTGGAGGGATCTTCGACCAGCGCTTCGGTCGCCATGGGCTGACGCTCGGCCCGGTCAACGAATGGAAGCTGCCTACGAACCCGACCCGGCTCGGCGCGATGCTGCGCAAGCGCGCGATCGAGAGCGGACCGCCCGGCCCGGCCGAGGACTTCGTGCAGGTCGGCGATCTGCTCAGGGAAACGGACGCGCCGCCGGCGCTACGAGCTGCCTTGTTCAAGGTCGCGGCGTCCATTCCAGGTGTGCGGATCCTGGGACACGTCACCGATCGCCTTGGCCGCACCGGCATCGTGGTCGCCTACATAGACCGTCCGCCGGCCGGCAAGTACGCGGGCAAGTACGGCCTTAGCGAGCTGATCTTCGCTCCGAAATCAAGTGCCCTGCTTGACGAGCAGACCGTGCTGGTCGACGCCTTGGCGCACACCCACCGCATCACGTCGTGGACCGCGTACATCGCCACCGGTGTCGTCAACTCACCCACCGCCGTCGCGCCGCCTTACAGGACAGCCGCGTTAAGCACATAAGGAAATGGCAAGTCGGATTATGGTTCGACGTGCGCGCCGCTTCAGGTCGAACCTGAGGTGGACTTGACGAGGAAGATCGACGGTCCAGGATCGGCTACTTCGATGGGCCGCCAGCCAAGCTTGTCGTAGAACCGCAGCGCACCAGCGTTGGCGGTGCGGACGGTCAAGTGGCACGACCGAGCCCCGGCCGCCGCCACCGAGGCCAGGAAGGTCGAGATCAACGCCCGGCCGTGCCCGGCACCTTGGTAGTCGGGCAGCAGGTTGATGTGCAAGTGCGCGGGGTGGGGCGCTAGCTCGGGCCGCAGCATGTGCTGCGGCCCGAACATGTCAGCGAGCTTCCGCTCCTCGTCCGAGGCCGGCGCAGCGGCGGGCGGCGCGTAGGTGCCGCGCATGCGCGGCAGCCAGTCGGCCAGGTAGGCGGCGACGAAGTCCGGCGTGCTCGGCGTGCCGATGACGTAACCGACTGCCCGCTGGCCATTATCGAGCACGTAGGCGTGCTCGGGAGCGATGTGCAAATAGGGTCCGGCGTAGATATCGCCGAGCAGGCGGTCGGTGCTGTACCGGCTGCGAGCGTCCTGGCCTGCGGCACCCGTGCGCACGCACACGTCGTAGACGCCCTCGTGGTCGCTAGCTCGGTAGCGGCGGATCGATGCGGACACCTCCCCCCAGATCTATCTGGACTTCGAGCAACAATATGGTATGAGACCGCATGGTATGAGACAGCTCGGCAGCAGACCGCTCAGGATCAGACCGTTGAGGTTCGGACTGGTCGGCACCGGCCACTGGGCGCGCATCGCGCACGCGCCGGCGCTCTCGTCATCCGACGGCATCGAGCTTTCGGCGATCTGGGGCCGCGATCAGCGAGCCGTCGGTGACATAGCCAGTAAGTACAAGATCAGTCCTCACCAGGACTTCGACGCGTTCCTTGCCGATGTCGACGCGGTGGCCTTCGCCGTGCCGCCTGACGTGCAGAACTCGCTGGCCGTGCGTGCGGCGGCAAGTGGCAAGCACCTGCTGCTCGAAAAGCCGATCGCGCTCACGGCCGCGGACGCCGACGCGCTGGTCGAGGCGGTCGAAGCCGCCGGGGTGGTCGCGTTGGTCTTCTTCACCTCCCAGTTCCAGGTCGACGTAAGGACCTGGCTGGCCGACGTCGCGACGGTTGGCGGCTGGGTCGGCGGGTCGGCGCTCTGGCTTGGATCCGCGTTGTCGCCTGACAGCCCCTTCAACACGCCGTGGCGACGGGACAAGGGCGGGCTATGGGATCTGGCGCCGCACCTGATCGCGCTGCTATGGGCGAGCCTCGGGCCGGTCACGTCAGTGATTGCCGACGCCGGCCACGACGATGTGGTTCACCTGATCTTGCATCACAGCGGAGGGGCGAGCAGCGTCCTGACCGTCACGCTCGCGGCTCCCGACGACGCCGAGTTCGGTGAGGTGTGCCTGTGGGGATCGGCAGGCCGGTCGACGGCGCCAAGGGAGTCAGGCGACGCCGTCGCAGCGCTCCGGACGGCTCTGATCGAGCTTGCCGCTTGCGCGAGGTCAGGGAAGTTCGCTCACCGATGCGACGCGGCATTCGGCCGGGACGTGACGCTTGTCATCGCCGACGCGGAGGCTCAAATCGCCGCGCGTCGCCAATGTGGCGTCACTTGATGTGGAGCAGCCGCTTGGCCTTGGCCCAGGTCATGACCACGTCGGTCGGAGTGCGCCCGCAGACGCCGGCGAGCAACTCGGTCTCGCTGTCGCCGAACTCCTTGCCTCTGGCGACATGTCCGGCGCCCATCGCGAGTTCATTGCGCTGCCCACCGCACCTGAATTTGGTGTTGAAGGTGCCAAGTATGTTGTCCCTGTGACCCCAGCAGCCTCGATGGTTCGTCTTCGTGCAGTCGGCGTTGTCGCTGCCCGGGCCGTCGTCGTACATCCAGGCGTAGTTGGCGCCGAGCGCGTTATCCCAGCCGCCGGCCCAGTTGCCGCCAAGTGCGACCCAGGTGCCGCCGCCCGGCAGCGGGCTCGGCACGTCCTGCAGGGGCGGATCCTTGTCGGTGTTGGCGCCCTTCTGAGCGACCTTGTCGAGCGACCTGGTCAGGACCGTGGCGGGCGCGAGGCCGCGTGCCGTTCGCTCGAGATCGACGGTTACGAACAACTGCTCGATCGGCTTGAGCTTCTCGTAGGCGGCCAGCGAGAACGACATCGCGCCCATCTTCTCGAGCAGCCGCCGTGCGCGGGTGGTCGCCTTGAGCACAAGCTTGTTGCAGCCTGGTCCGTCCTTGCCGCCGATGCAGAAAGACGAGCGCAGGAAGAACGGCTTGGGGCCGACGCTGCGCTTCGGGTTCTTCGGCGGGAGAATGCCCTTGTGAGACGGTACGGCACCAGGCGACGCAGCGGCGCCTGCGGTCGCGATCGCGGCACCGGCAATAACCAGTGCGGTGCAGGTGATGGTGACCATACCCACCCGCGCGGCCAATCGACATGCCGTCATTCCGTGCCTCCGGTGTCCAACTCGCCGACCCCCGGAGTAGCGTACGCAGGCCGCGAGTAGATGACAATGGCGCAGGAAGGACGCGGACGAGCAGTGTTGGGCGCGGAGAATGACTGGCTGGCTCCGTCGGCGAAAGCGGTGTTCCGCTCGTTTGTCAAAGACGGCAGGATCATCACGATGCCGGCCAAGAGGTCGAAGCGGCTCGTGCTGCTTGACCACGTGGCCGGGCTCTTCGAGATCGGCGTGCGCTTCGACGAGCAGGACGTGAACGCCATCTTGCGCACAGTGTTCGACGACTACGTAGCGCTGCGCCGGTACCTAGTCGACGAGGGTTTCCTCGACCGAGCCGATGGCGAGTACTGGCGCAGCGGCGGCACCGTCGACATGCGGGAAGGCTGAGTGTTCTGGCTGGTCCCGTCCCTGGCAGCTAGTTCGTTTCGCCGCACTCGGTAAACGCCTCTGCGATCTGCCTGACTGCCCTGGCGGCCAGGTCGGCGGTGACGACCGGGCTCGCCGCTATCCGGTCCGCCTGGCTGGCAAGTTTTCCGGTTTCGAACAGGGAGCTGTCCAGTCTGATCGGCACTCCGGCGGTGAGCGCGAGCGTCACGGCATCGCTTGGCCTGGCGTCCACTTCGCGCGCGCCCGCCGCGCCGTTGATCAGCACGGAGGCGTAGAACACCGGCGGCCGCAGCCGGGTGATCCTGACCTCGGCGATCTCGGCGTCGGCCGCCGTGACCAAGCTTGCCGCCAGTTTGTAGGTCAGCGGGCGAGGCGTCTCGGTCGACTCGAGCGTCATCGCGAGAGCGACTGCCTCGGCCGGTCCGATCCAGATCGGGAGACTGCGGGTGCCCTCGGTCTCCGAGATGAACATGATGTGGTGATCATCTCCGTCGCCTGACGCGCGCCGGATCTCGGTAACTTCGACGTCTACCCAGTTCGGACCTTGCTCGGTGGTAGCTGATGCCATGGCTTTCCTTTCTGCCTTATCGGAGACAGGGGCGATGTCGACGAGTCTCGGCGCGAGCGCGACACGCGCCTGGTGCAGCCTGGCCTTGACAGCGCCGGGCGAGATGCCGAGTTCGGTCGCCACCTCGCGGTGGCTGAGGCCCTGCAGGTAGAACATCCGCACGGCGCGAGCCTGGCCGTCGGCGAGCAGCGCGATCGCGCCGCGCACCCGCGCGGCGATGTCGGCACGCTCAGCGGCTTCGGCTGGTCCAGGTAGCGGGCAGGCCAGGTCGGTGGCGGCCCATGGAAGCTCGGATCGGAGCTGGCCGGCCCAGCGCCGCGCCACGTGCAGCGTGATCCCGCAGAACCAGGCGCCGAAGCGCTCGGGTGAACGCAACCGGTCAAGCCCGGTCATCGCGGCGATCGAGGCCTCTTGCACGGCGTCGCTAGCTAGCTCCTGCGAGCCGAGCACGCGGGTGGCGAGGAAAAGGGCGGTCTGCCAGTGCCGCTGCACGAGCCTGCCGAACGACTCCTTGTCGCCGGTCAGCGCGGCTCGCACCAGATCGGCGTCGCAATCCAATGGCGCCGCGGCGCGGGTCTTGGCGGGCTCCACACCTGATAGTGCCTGGTTAGCGGTCGAGGGTTAGCTCGCGGGGCAGGGTTATTTCGCTTGCGCTCCGCGCAGCCTAGACGTCGAGATCCCAGAGCAGGCGGTAGTACCTGGTCCGGTCGGGGTCGGGCGGCACGCCGTAAGCGTCGAGCAGCTCGCCTTCCCATCCTGGCCCGTAGTTCCAGGTCGTGCTCCAGGTGGCGATCGCCAGGTCGGCCCAGCGGTCCGCTAGGCCAAGCGCGCCCACGTCAACGTGGCCCGACAAGCGGCCGTCCTCGGTCAGAACAGTGTTGGGCGCGCACGCGTCGCCGTGGCAGACGACGACCAGATCGGCCGGCGGTATGTCGGCGACAAGCTCGAGTGCGCGGGCGACGGCGAGGTCCTGGTGCTCGGGTTGCCAGTCCCTCGCCGGGTCGATCAGCCCGGCGGCTGCGGCACGCCTGCTCCTTTTCACCCTGATCTGCGCCATCCAGGAGAACGGGCAGCGATCAGCGGGCAGCGCCTCGTGCATGGCTCGTAGCCCTTCGCCGATCGCCCTTACGGCGGTGCGCGGCTCGGCCTTCCATCTCCGATCGACCGCGCAGCGACCCGGCAGCGCCGCGGTGACGAGCCAGCCACCGTCGTCGTCGGCGCCGAGTTCCAGCACTTGAGGCACCGGATGGAAGGCTCCGGCCCACGCCATTCGCTCGGCTTCCTGCGCCAGGTCCAGGCTGCTCGCGGCCGGCGACCACTTGACGAAGCATCGCTGCGGCCCGTCGCCAAGTTCGTAGGTGAGCGCGTCCTCGTTGTGCCAGGCCAGTCGTGGCTGCCGTCCGGCGGCGATCGCCAGCACTGGCTCTGGAACCGCGGCTGGCGCACAGCCCCGGTACCTGGAGGCGGGAGCCTCAAGGTCGGTGGGCGGGCCGGTCAACTTATCGCCGTCATGCTCGGCCGCACAGCCTCGCGGTGATCCTGATCTTTTCCGCTGGGTACTCACCGGGCCTGGGCGGACGAGTCCTGAGCAGCTCAGGGGTGAAACCAGCGGAGCGCAGCCGGTCGGCGAGTTCGTCTGGCTGGTAGCGGCTGAGCACGAGCTGGCCTTCTGGCCGGTCGAGCAGTTCCTCTCCTGACCCGCCGTGAGTGATGATTACCAGAATTCCGCCAGGTGACAGCACCTCGCGCAGCCCGCCGAGAGCGACGCCGAGCAAGGCCTTCGGCAAGTGGTGCAGCGAGTAGGAGGCGACCGCCGCCGCGCAGCTTTCTGGCCGCAACGGCAGCGCCATCAAGTCGGCGGCGACAAGACCGGCCTGCGGAACCAGCTTGGCCGCTTCGGCGAGCATCGCGGTGGCGAAGTCGACGCCGACCACAGTCCGGCCGCGTTCGATCAGATAGCGGCTGACCTGAGCCGGGCCGCAGCCGATGTCAACGACATAGCCGTCGGGGAAGCCGCGGATCGCCGCCTCGAGGAACTCGATATCCGGATCCGACTGGTCGGCATCGGCGAGCTCGGACCCGAACCTGACCGCGTAATCGGCGGCCATCTCGTCGTACACGCGCTGGACAGCCAGCGGTCGATAGCTGTCCGCATTCGGAATGTCGCACCTCGGATTATCGGGAATTGAATTACTTGATACCGGATAATATCAACGATCCTGCGCTTCCAGCCTGCTCCGGCGGACCGGAGTGACCGGCTAGCCGAATATCGTGCTAGCCGAATATTGACTTCGCCGGCGGCGTGATCACGGTGAGCAAACCGGTCACGACCAGCACTGCCGCCAGGATCGCGCATTCGAGCCTGGTTACCCGGGGCGGACCGGCATCTGGCGCTGCCCGCCTGCCGAGCGAGATCCGCCCGGCGACGGCCAGCCCGGCAGCGACGGCCACGAGGACGGCTTTCGCGATGAGGAACCTGCCGTAGTCGGTGGTCAACAGCGAGCTAAGCGGCACGAGCAGTACAGCGGAGAGCACGCCAGTGATCATGACAACGGCGAACAGCCAGGCAGCCGCGTTGCCGTAGAGCCTGATCAACCCTCGCATGGCCGCTGGGTCGGCGCGCCAGGCCAGCGCGGCCCGCAGCACGTACACCAGCATGCCGACCCAGATGAGCGCTGGCAGCAGATGGCAGATCGTGAGCAGCGCCCCGGCTAGCGGCAGCAGCCCCTCCGGATGAGCTCGCAGCGACTCGGCCAGCACAACTCCGAGCAGCGGCGCGACGGCGGGGTCAGGCTTGCGGAGCCCCAGCAGTAGCGCGGCCAGCGCGAAGCAGGCAAGTTCAATGACAGCGAACGCCAAGGTGGCCGATGACCTCGGACCAGCTACAAACGGGCGTGCGAGGTTCACCGCGAGGCGTGAATCGGCCAGCGCTGTCACGATCAGCGCGAGCGCCGCGCCCATGCCGAGCAGGCAGCCCGGCATCACCCATGGTTCTGGCAGCGGGGCAGGAAAGGTTCCCTTGTAGTTCCTCGCCAGGCCGCGCCCGCTCAGTCCGCCAATCGCCAGCGCAAGCCCGGCCAGCAGCAGGCCGCGCTCGAAGCCGGTCAGCCACAGCCCGGGCGCGGAAAGCGGCACAGCGGAAAGCGATACATCAGCCAGATGCGACATCACCGGCACGAGAGTAGCGGACCTGACCTTGGCCCACCGCGGGGCTTCGCTGGCTGACGACGGCCAGTGTGATTGTCTTTCTGGATGCAGAAAGAATCGCTTCGAGCCCGTCTTGCCGCCAATGAGACGCTCTACGGCGGCTGGGTAGTGATCCCAGATCCACTGGCCGCTAGCGCGATGGCCGCGGCCGGTCTTGACTACATCGTGATCGACCTGCAGCACGGTGGCGCCACCGAGCGCGACCTGGTTCCTCTCACCAGCGCGATCAGCAAGGCGGGCGCGGTGCCGCTGGCGCGGGTTCGGTACGCGCACCCGGCCGACATCGGGCGGGCGCTCGACCTCGGCTGCGCTGGCGTGATCGTGCCCAACGTCGAGTCGGCCGCGCAAGCGAGCGCGGCCGCCGGGGCTTGCCGGTATCCACCGATCGGGTACCGGTCCGCTGGCGGGGCCGCGGCCAGCCCGGATGATCCTTTCTGCGTAATCATGGTGGAATCCGGTGCGGCACTGGCGCAGATCGATGCGACGCTCGCGCTCGACGGCGTCGACGGCATTTATGTCGGGCCGAGGGATCTGTCGTACTCGCTCGGGTGCGAACTGAATCCTGATGATCCGGTGCTTCGCCCGGCGCTTGAGCAGGTCTGGGCGGCGTGCGCCAGGGCAGGAAAGCCAGTCGGCGTGCATTCGACCGACGGCGCCACCGCCAGCCTTTACCGTCGCAACGGTTGTCGGCTGGTCAATGTCGTTTCCGATATGCTGGCCATCTCGCGTCAAACGGCCGACGCAATTAACGCGGCGCGTCAGTGAGCTTCGGCACTGCCGCTCGCGCGTGGAGGTGACCAGCCTTGGGTCTGATGGACAACTTGAGGGCGTCGGTGGACTCGCTCGCGCAGCAGGCCAACGCGGGAATCGCCAAGCTCGACAATATGCCGGTGCAGCGAAGGTCGGACGCGCTCCTGCGCAGCCTAGGCGTCGCGGTCCTGGCCGATCGCACCGGCCGCGGCAACCCCGGGACCAGTGCCGAGATCGACCGGCTGGTCACCGAGATCACTCAGCACGAGGCGCAGAACGGGATCAACATCGTCCAGCAGGCGGCCCAGGCGGCCGCCCAGGCTCAGGCTAGGCCGCAGATGACCCCCGGCCCCGGTTCGTACATGCCGAGCGCGCCGCCGGCGGCGAACCAGAACGTGGCGGGGTCGATGCCGGAAGCTGGCGCGGGCTACGCCGGCTACGGGACACCGGGCGGGCCGACCGGGCCGACCGGGCCGACCGGGCCGACCGGGCCGAGTTTCGCCGGGCCGACCGGGCCGACCGGGCCGGGCGCGCCCGAGTCAGCCTCCGGGCAGGACCAGCCGCGCTTCCCGGCGTAGACCGTCAGCCGGCGGGCGCTGGGTCCGGGTCGCGGCAACGCGCCGCTGGGCTGGCCGTCGTC
>DATNEK010000148.1:0-8466 GCA_035553055.1 Streptosporangiaceae bacterium
GGGTGTGCTTCCTTTCCGAAGGAAAGATTATCGAGGACGCGCCTCCGGCCAAGCTTTTCACCGATCCGAAGGACGAGCGCACCAGGCGATTCCTCCGCCGCATCGTCGATGCCAAGCGCCTTTGAGCGTCCGGACTGGGCCGTAACAGGCCATCTCTCGCTATAGTCCTCGAAGCTGAATGAACTGGCGCGATATCACCGCGAGGAGATGACCAGTGCGCAGACTCACTCGAAAACTGATGGCGGCGCTCGCCTCGGTGCTCATGCTCGGCGGGGGCCTCGTCGTGGCCGGGCCGGCCGACGCGGCGCCGACCTGCTCGAGCCCTATCGCCTCAGGCGATACCGTGCTGTGCGGCTCTCTGGCCGACGGCGCGACCTACCTGATCGAAGTACCCGCGCATTGGAACAAGACGCTGTTCCTTTACAGCCACGGCTACGTCGTTCCAGGCTCGGCCAACCCGGCCGTAGACGTCGGCGACCCGGTCACCGGCGGCTGGCTGCTCAGGCACGGATTCGCGCTGGCGGGTTCCTCCTACTCGCTCACCGGTTGGGCGATCGCCGCCGCGCTGCCCGACCAAGTCGCGACTTTGCGCACCTTCGCCAGGCTGGTTGGCAAGCCGAGACACACGATCGCCTGGGGTCATTCGCTCGGCGGCATCATCACCGCCGGCCTGATCCAGCGCTACCCGCGCGCGTTCAGCGCCGCGCTGCCGATGTGCGGCGTGCTGTCAGGCGGCGTCGCCACCTGGAACACGGCGCTGGACGCCGCGCTCGTGTTCAAGACGTTCGCCGACCCGAAGATCCAGATCGTGCACATCAAAAATCCGGAAGCGAACCTGTTCGAGGCCCTGATCGCGCTGTCGAACGCGCAGAACACCGCGAAGGGCCGGGCCCGCATCGCGCTCGGCGCCGCGCTCGGCGACACGCCCGGCTGGTTCACGCCGCTCTCACCAGAACCAGGAGCCAAGGACTTCGCCGCCCAGGAGAAGAACCAGGTCCAGTGGGACTCGAACGTCGACTTCCCGTTCGTCTTCGCGTTCCGTGCCCAGCTCGAGGCCCTGGCGGGCGGCAATCCGTCGTGGACCACTGGCGTCAACTTCAGCCAGCAGCTAGCCAAGTCGGCTGACCTCAGGGAGGTCGAGGGGCTCTACAAGGCAGCGCACCTGAGCCTGCGGGCTGACTTGCGCAAGCTGAACCGGGTCGCCAAGATCAAGGCCGATCCGAAGGCGGTGCGCTACCTGGCCAGGAACATCAGCTTCACCGGTCGGATCGACATCCCGGTGCTGACCTTGCACACGACGGGCGACGGCCTCGTTGTGCCGGAGAATGAGCAGGCGTACGCCCAGGTCGTGCGCAAGGCGGGCGACTCACGACTGCTCCGCCAGGTCTTCGTGCACAGGGCCGGGCACTGCGCGTTCACCCCGGCCGAAACGGTCGCCGCTGTGCAGACGCTGCTGGCCCGGCTGCGGACCGGCCACTGGAACGATCACGCGCTCAGGCCGCTGCGGATGAACGCGACGGCGGCCGCGCTCGGCCCGGCCTTCAACATCTTCCCGAGCGGCAAGAAGGTCGTCGCGGTGGCGCCGGCATTCATTAAGTTCCGGCCGAAGCCGTATCTGCGACCGTCAAGCTTGTCGCTGAGACTCCACCCGTAGCTTTATTTCGAAAAATTGCGACAGTCGGGCGCCCAGAAAGAGGTTCCTCTGGGCGCCCGGACTCTGCCTGCGGCTATGCGCCGCGCTTGAGCGGGCCTAGCTTGTTCAGGCGCCACCAGGTAATGGCCGAGTAGAGGACGAACAGGACGGCCATCGCGCCCACGTCGATCAGCCAGGCGTGCGGCGTGTGGTTCCAGTACGGGTCGGCGTTGTGGCCCGCGGTGTAGCCGCCGACCGTGTTCAGGTCTGTGGTCGCCGCGTTGGCCGCGAAGCCCCATCTGGACGGGGTGAGCCAGGCGATCTCCTCGATCCCGGCCTTGCCGTGGATGGCGAAGATCCCGCCGGTCGTGACGACCTGGACCATGACGAGCAGGAACACCAGCGGCATCGCCCGTTCGGACGTGCTGACGGCCGAGGACACCAGCAGGCCGATCGCCATCGAGGCGACGGCGACCATGGCCACCGCGATCATGACCTCGATGAGCGGCATTGACAAGAGCGCTCCCTTCGGCGGGAACGTCGTGCCGTAGAGGCCGATGAGCACGAGCAGCACCGCCTGGAAGGCGCTGATGACGCCAAGCACGATGAGCTTAGAGACCAGGTAGGCGCCAGCCGACAGGCCGGCGGCCCGTTCTCGTGAATAGATCGGTCTTTCCTTGACGATCTCCCTGACCGCGTTGAGTGCGCCGGCGAAGCAGGCGCCGAGTATCAAGATCAGAAGCACCGACGTAGCGCCGCTGTTGACGTTCGGTGGTGGCTCAGGGGTGAACCCGTTCTTGAGCGGGAACAGCCTGACCATCGCGCCGAGGCCGACGATGACGCCTATGAGCAGGGCAAGGAAGCCCTTGTCCGAGGCGAGCACGGCCATGTAGCGCCTGACCATGGTCGACATCTGCGCGAACCGGTTGCTGGTCTTCGGTGCCTGCGCCTGCGCCTGCACTGGCCGCGGACCGCGCTGAGCGGCCACGGCGCCTTCCATGCCGGCCACGATGTACTGCTGGAAGTACGTCGAATTCCGGTACTCGGCCTGCCAGTCGCGGTTCGGCTGAGATTCGAACGCCTGGAACACCTCGGCCCAGCCCGGCTGGTTGAAGTGCTTGAGGCCATCCTTCGGCGGGCCGAAGTACGCGATCTTGCCACCCGGCACGATCACGAGCAGCCGGTCGCACAGGTCCAGGTTCGCGACCGAGTGGGTCACCACGATAATGGTCCGGCCGTCGTGTGCCAGGTCGGCCATCTGCTGCATGACCGACTTGTCGAGGCCGGGGTCGAGGCCGGATGTCGGCTCATCGAGGAAAAGCAGCGATGGCTTGGTCAGCAGTTCGAGCGCCACGTTGACGCGCTTTTGCTGCCCGCCGGACAAGGCAGCCGTCTTGGTGCCGGCATGCCTGGTCAGCGCCAGTTCTTCAAGTACCTCGTCGATCCTGTGGTTGCGTTCGGACTTGCTGGTATCGCGCGGGAACCGGAGTTCGGCCGCGAAGCCGAGCGCGCGCCGTGCGGTGAGCTGGGTATGCAGGATGTTCTCCTGCGGCACAAGTCCGATCCTGTTCCTGAGCTCGGCGTAGTTCATGTACAGGTCGCGGTTGTCGTAGAGCACCGTCCCGTGGTTGGCCGGTCCTATCCCGGTCAGCGCGCCGAGCAGCGTCGACTTACCAGCGCCGCTCGGCCCGATCACGCCCATCAGGCAGCGTTCGCCGAGCGGGAACGTCATGTGATCGAGAATCACCCGGCCGTTGGGCAGCGTGACCGTCAGGTCGTTCGCGATGTAGGAGATCTCGCCGGTGTCAAGGAACTCCTGCAGTTCATCGCCCACCAGCCGGAAGGTGGCCGGCCCGATGCCGATGATGTCCCGCTCGGTCACCGGTGCCGAGCCGATCCGCTGACCGTTGACATATGTGCCGTTGTGGCTGCCGAGGTCGAAGATCGCGTAACCGCCTCGTGGTTCCCTGCGAAGCTCGGCGTGGTACCTGGAGACGCTCAGATCGGCGACGACCACCTGATTGTCGGCGGCGCGGCCGATCCGCAGCAGTGTCGAGGGAAGCTGGAGCACGGCGCTCGGCTGCCGCTCGACGCTGACCTTCGCCGCGGGCAGCACCGGTCCGTATCCTTGGGGTGTGCCAGCCCGGCCTGGTCCGTTGGGCCCGCCAAGCGCTCCGCCAGGCACGGCCTCGCGCACACGGGGGGCGGCTGGGCCTGCGGGAGGCGGGGTAACGGCGCCACCGGGTCCATGCGCGTACCTGGTCGGCACTGGCCCGCCAGGCGCGACCGGATCCGGCTGGACGGCCGGGGTCGAGACGACGCACGATAGCGCTGGTCCGTCGCTCGGGTGCCCGAGCCTGACCGCGCACGACGAGGAGATGGCGAGCCGCTGTACCCGGCTGCTGCCCTGGAACGTTCCGTTGGTCGACCCGATGTCTTCGAGCAGCCAGGTCGATCCGTCGACTCGGAGTACCGCGTGCCGCCAGGAGACGCGTGAGTCGTTCACGACGATGTCGGATTGGGGATCACGGCCGACGAAATAACTGCGGCCAGCGCTCAGCGAGCGCTCCGCGTCCGGCGTCCGCACGAGCAGTGTCGGACTTGCGGGAGAGTTACCGAACTCAGGCGTCATGAGGTAACTGTAGAACGAATTCAGCCTTCGTACGTATCGGGCTTTTGGCGTCCTGCAGGTCCGGCGGTTCGCCGCTCCAGTTCGGAGCGAGATCGTTGCCTGCTTTGCCCGATTATGGGATATATAGTGGATATGAACAACAGTTCCGGGCATCTGGCATTACGTACCGCATGCAAAGACTCACACTCTGATCCCAATCGCGAGGCGCTTGACCCGTTGCGCCAGAATGCGATCACGTCCCATACTTAGCCGGTCGGCGTCGATTGTCCATTCCGTCTCCGCGAGTTTCACGGCGCCGCAACCCGTTTGGACTGGCCTGGCTACCGGGGGGTGTACAGGGTGAGCGATGAATCGCTGGCATTTCATGTGCCCGGCCGATTTGGCGCCGGTTCACGGGTGGCCAGCTACCTGATTGAAGAGCAGATCGGCCAGGGCGGGATGGCGGTGGTGTTCCGCGCGCACGACGACCGGCTCGACCGGACGGTCGCGCTCAAGATTCTCGCCCCGGCCCTGGCTGCCGACGAGGCGTTCAGGCAGCGGTTCATCAGGGAGTCGCGGGCGGCCGCCGCGGTGGATGACCCGCACATCATTCCGGTGTTCGAGGCTGGCGAAGCCGGCGGCGTGCTGTTCATCGCGATGCGCTTCGTGCGCGGCGGCGACGTGCGCTCGCTGATCGCCGAGGTCGGTCTGCTGTCGGCCGACCGGGTCGCTGACATGGTCGTCCAGGCGGCGTCGGCGCTCGATGCCGCCCACCATCGCGGCCTTGTGCACAGAGATGTCAAGCCAGCGAACATGCTTCTCGACGCCGGCCCGAGCGGGCATGACCGGCCCGATCACGTGTACTTGTCCGACTTCGGCCTGAGCAAATGGTCGCTGCAGGCAACCGGGCTCACCGAATCGGGAACGTTTCTTGGCACGCTCGACTACATCGCTCCCGAGCAGATCGAGGGCAAGTTCGTCGACGGCAAGGCCGACCAGTATTCGCTGGCCTGCGCGGCGTTTGAGATGCTCACCGGGAGCCCGCCGTTCCGCAAGCAGGAAGCAATGGCGGTGATGCACGCGCAATTGGCAGAGCCGCCGCCCCCGGTGACTGAGCGCAGGGCAGATCTCCCGCCCGCGGTGAATCAGGTGCTCGCCAGAGCCATGGCCAAGGCTGTCGCCGACCGCTATCCGACCTGTGGCCAGTTCGCAGTCGCGCTGCGCGAGGCGCTCGGCGGTGTGGCCGCGGTGGGCGGTGTGGCCGGGCACCCGGCCACGGAAGCGGTGGTCGTGTCGGCGGCCACCCAGGCGGCGACCCCACGCCGGCCGGTCCCCTTCATGCAGCCTGAGGTGCCGACTTGGCCGGGCGCCCAGCGAAGTCGGCCGCGAGTAAGCCCGGTGCTGCTCGTCGGCGCCAGCGTCGTGCTCGCGGCCGGCATCGTCGCTGCGGCCATCATCGTCAGACCGCACGGGTCGGCCTCATCGAGCCTGGGTGGCCCCTCCTCGATCTCGCCTTCCCACTCGCCGTCCGCCGCGACCACACCGGGAGCCGCGACCACACCGGGAGCGGCGTCCGTGTCACCAGCCGGTCAGGCCAGCACGGTCGGCACTGGCAGCGGAGACGGCCAGGCAAGCAAGTCTGGTTACGGTCAGGCAGGCTTCCGGTTTGGCAACGTACTCAACCCCGCCGCGGCAGGCAGCATCACATCGGTGACCTGGAGTCAGGCCGACACGGCCGTCGCGACCAGTGACAAGAACGGCAGCACCTATGTATGGGACGTGACGACGGGCCGGCAAGCCACGCCTCCGTTCGCTGGACCGGGCAGCGCGTTCGCCGCCGCGTTCAGTCCTGATGGCACCGAGTTGGCCACCGGGTACTCGAACGGGGCGACTTATCTGTGGGATTACAAGACCGGCCAGTTGCTCGCCAAGCTGCGAGATCCAGGAAACGCTGGCGGCAAGGAAGTCGACTCCGTTGCCTTCAGCCCAGACGGCGGGACACTGGTGACCGGCGACGGCAACGGCTACGCGAACGTGTGGAAGGTGCCGGCAGGCGGGCACGGAGTCACGTTGGTCACCAGCCTCGCCGATCCGGCCGGGGCTGGCGTGTTCTCGGCCGTCTTCAGCTCCAAGGGCACGCTGGCGACGGGCGACTATGACGGCAATGTGTACGTCTGGGACGTGGCAAGCGGTGCGCCCACCGCCACCTTCCCACTGGCGGGCGGTAACTGCCCGACGACGATATGCGCCGCCGTCAGCGCTCTGGCCTTCAGTGGCGACGGGCGCGTGCTCGCGGCCGGCAACGAGAGCGGCAGTGCCGAGCTGTGGAGCCTCGGCGCGGGAGCGGGCAGCGGGATCGACCCGTCGGCCGCGGCGGCGGGCCAGTCAATCTGGGCGTTCTCGTTCAGCGGCTCGGCCCTGCTGGCGATGGCCGACGCGGACGGCCATGTTTATCTGTATCGGCTCGCCGGCGGTGGCTCGACTGCGCCGATCGGTGCAACGATCGTCGGAGCGCTGAGCGACCCTGACTCGGGCGGCGCTTTCGGCAATCAAGGCGTCGGGGCTCTTGCATTCAGCCCGGACGGGAGATATCTGGTCACTGGCGACACCAACGGCAACGCTTATCTCTGGCGCACCGGCTGATGCTTGAGCGCGGTTGAGTGAGGTGAGTTGCGGAGGGACAAGGTCAAACCGGATACTTGGAACACTCATCTGACTGACCTGCGCGGGTTCCGTGTCTTTCCGATGGCCGTGATTAGCAGGTCCAGATTCTTAGGGCAATTCAGGAAGATACGGAAATGGCAAAGAACCGGCGGCTCGGTATGCTCTGGCCAGACCGTAACCGCTTGGAGGCACGGTGACGCAGGACAGCCCCGGCGTGCCGGGTGGGTTCGGACCCGGCGCACGCATCGCCGGCTATCGGCTTGAAGAGCAGATCGGCCAGGGCGGCATGGCCGTGGTCTTTCGCGCTCACGATGAGCGTCTCGATCGTATGGTCGCCCTGAAGATCCTTTCTCCCGCGCTGGCCGCTGACGAGGCGTTCAGGCAGCGGTTCATACGGGAGTCGCGGGCGGCTGCCGCGGTCGATGACCCGCACATCATCCCGGTATTCGAGGCGGGCGAAGCCGGCGGCGTGCTGTTCATCGCGATGCGGTTCGTCCGGGGCGGCGATGTGCGTTCGATGCTCGGGGAGTTCGGCGCGCTGCCGCCCGGCCGCGTCGCCGAGATCGTCTCGCAGGTGGCCTCGGCGCTTGACGCGGCTCATGGTCACGGCCTGGTGCACAGGGACGTCAAGCCGGCCAACATGCTGCTTGACGCCCGCCCTGGCATGGGCAGGCCGGACCATGTGTACCTGTCGGACTTTGGCTTGAGCAAGGCCTCGCTGCAGGCGACCGGGCTGACCGGTACCGGTATGTTTCTCGGCACGCTCGACTACATCGCACCCGAGCAGATCGAGGGCCGCCCAGTTGACGGTCGGGCGGACGAGTACGCGCTCGCCTGTGCGGCTTATGAGCTGATCACCGGATCCCCGCCGTTCCAGCGCGACGACGCGATGGCGGTCATGTACGCCCAGCTCACTGAGCCACCACCGTCGGCTACCAGCCGCAGGCCCGAGCTGCCCTCGGCGATCGATCACGTGTTCGCCAGAGCACTGGCCAAGGCGGTCGATGAGCGTTATCAGAGCTGCACCGAATTCGCCGAGGCACTACGCGAGGCCCTCGGCATCAGGCCGTACGACTCAGGCCCTGGTTCGATTCCTAGCCGGCCGCATCCGATGACGCAGGTCGTCGGCGCTGTCGAACAGGCCGGGGCGACGGCGCCGGCTGGCCAGCAAGGATCGGGTCCGCAGAGCTTCGGTCAGCAGGGTTACGGTCAGCCGAGGTCTGGCCCTGGCCAGCCGACTCAGGTGGCATCGGGCAGGGACACCTCGCCTGACCTTACGGCCGAGCACTGGCAGCAGCCGGCGGACAGCGGCACCCGGCGGCCGTGGTATCGGTCGCCGGCCGCGATCGCGGCCGCGGTCCTGCTCGTGATCGTGGTCGGAGGCGGCGGTAGCTACCTGGCGCTGCACCACAAAGGCAAAAAGGACAGCCACAAGGTCGTCCCGCTCGCCGTGCCTGGCTGCAGCGCGAACGCCGCCAGCGCCGCCACACGGAACGTGCCTAGTAGCTTCACGACGGTAGCGGGCGGCAACCCGTTCAGCCTCCAGGTGACCAAGGAC
>DATNEK010000149.1:0-3881 GCA_035553055.1 Streptosporangiaceae bacterium
GCCGGGACAGCGGGGAGCTGATCATCGGGCCCGGCGGCCAGGCGACCGTGCAGGCCGAAGGAGGAGTCTGGGCCAACGCCCAGTGCCAGACCGCGCTGGACGGCGTCTGGTTCCCGCGGTAACGCCGCGCGGCCGTTCCAATGCGCTCCGCATGCGGGCTTGACGAAGCCGCCGTCCATTTGACTGGCAGCACAGTTAGGCAAACATAGTGGGGTAACTGCTCGATATCACCAAGGAGAAGCCGGTGACACGACGTCAGCGCGTTGATGATCTGACCACGCTCGCCGTACCGGAAGAGCCTGCCTTGAGTCCGGACGCCAGCCAGATCGTCTACGTGCTTCGCACCAGCGACGTCGACGCTGACCGCAACGTCCGATCGCTCTGGCGCGTTGGCGCGCGGACCGGAGAACCTCGCCAGCTGACCCGGGGCCGAGCGGACACCGCACCTGCCTGGTCTCCGGACGGAACGAGCGTCGCATTCCTGCGCGCTCAGGACGGGCCGCCGCAGCTTTGGCTGCTGCCGGCAGGCGGCGGGGAAGCAGAGCAGCTGACTACGCTGCCGCTCGGTGCCGGCACTCCGGCGTGGAGCCCGGACGGCTCGAAGATCGCGTTCGCCGCTGCGGTAGACAGTCGCGCCGAGGTCGGTGAGGACGACAAGGCCCGCGCCAGCCGCGCGTCGGCGCCGATCGTGACAGACCGGCTCGACTACCAGGCCGACGGCGCTGGACTGCTGCGAACCATCCGCCAGCACCTGCACGTGCTCGACCTCGCGACAAAGCAGTGCCGTCAGGTAACGAGCGGTGACTGGAACTCCGGCGAGCCGGCCTGGTCGCCTGACTCAGCGAAGCTGGCATTCTGCGCGGCTACCGCGCCCGATGCGGACCTGAGGTTTCTGGCACCGGTCTACGTACTGGACGTCGACGATGTCGCCGCGACACCTGAGCTGGGGGGCCTGCCCAATGGGGCGGGCGGTCCGGTCACCTGGCTCGCTGACGGCTCGGCGCTTCTCGTCGTCGGCACGGTAGGTGCCCCTACGGGCCATGCCGGCTTGCTCCGCGTGCCGCTGAACGGTGGCCCGGCCGTAGATCTGGCGGCTCCGCTTGACCGGAACGTCATGCCTGGCGGTCCGGCGTATCTGGGTGCGCGACCACAGCTCATCGAGGACGGGAGCAGCGTGCTGTTCTGCGCCAGAGATCGCGGCTGCAGCCACATTTACGCTGTGGCCACCGAAGCTGGTGACCTCAGCCCGCTCCTGACGGGTGCTGGACGCAACGTCGCCGGTATGTCGGTTGCGGGTGGCGCGGCGGCGCTCGTGCTTACCACGCCGACCTCATACGGCGAGATCGTGCTTGTCGAGATCGGCACCGGCAAAGAGATGGTGCGAACTCAGCACGGCGCCAACCTGACCGACACCGAACTGTTCGTTCGCGACGAGCGGACGTTCGCTATCTCCGACGGCACTGTCGTGCACGGCTGGCTGGTTCGCGACCCGGCCGCCGCGGGACCGCAGCCGCTGCTACTGGACGTCCACGGCGGTCCGCATAGCGCGTGGAACGGCGCGGCCGATCAAGTGCACCTGTACCACCAGGAATTGGCTTCCCGCGGGTGGACCATCTTGCTTGTGAACCCGCGCGCCAGCGACGGCTACGGCGAGCAGTTCTTCACTGCCGCGACTGGAGCCTGGGGGGAAGCTGACGCCAAAGACTTCCTTGAGCCAATCGACCAGCTCGTCGCGGCCGGGATCGCCGACCCTCGTCGGCTGGCGGTGACCGGCTATAGCTACGGCGGGTTCACGACCTGCTACCTGACCAGCCGCGATGACCGGTTCGCGGCCGCCGTAGCTGGCGGTGTGGTCAGCGACCTGCACAGCATTGCGGGCAGCTCCGATGCCGGTCATTTCCTCAGCGAGTACGAGCTGACCGTCCCGTCCTGGGACGACAACGGCCGCTACAACGCCATGTCCCCGATGGCGCAAGTGGCGCGCGTGCGCACGCCGACCATGATCGTGCACGGAGCCGCCGACCTGCGCTGTCCGGTCGACCAGGCGAAGCAGTGGCACACCGCGCTGCGCGAACGCGGCGTGCCGACCCGGCTTGTCCTGTATCCGGACGCGTCGCACCTGTTCATACTCGACGGCAAGCCCTCGCACCGGCTCGACTTCAACCGCAGGGTCGTCGACTGGGTCGAGCAATACGCGGGTGACGCGACAGGCCCGCGTCATCCCCGCATCGATGGCGAGCATTGGCAGGGACGCCTGGCGGCGCTCGCACAGCGGCACCACGTGCCAGGAGCCGCGCTCGGCATTCTGCGGGTAAGGCAAGGGCATCAGGACGAAATGGTCGAGGCTTCATCCGGCGTGCTGAACAAGGACACCGGCGTTGAGGTAACGAAGGACACGGTGTTCCAGATCGGGTCTATCACGAAGGTCTGGACTGCGACACTCCTCATGCAGCTCGTCGACGAGGGCTTGCTTGACCTTGACGCCCCGGTTGTCGAGATAGTCCCTGAGCTGCGACTTGCCGACGCGGACGTGACCAAGCAGGTCACCGTGCGCCATCTGCTCACCCACACCAGCGGTATCGACGGCGACGTGTTCACCGACACCGGTCGCGGCGACGACTGCGTCAAGACCTACGTGGCCGGCCTCGACCAGGTTGCGCAGAATCATCCGCTGGGCGCCAGCTGGTCTTATTGCAACTCCGGCTTCGTGCTGGCGGGTCGCGTGATCGAGAAGCTGACCGGCGGCACATGGGACAGCGCGGTCACCAAACGGATCTTCGCCCCGCTTGGCCTCGAGCACACGATCACCTTGCCCGAAGAGGCACTGCTGCACCGGACAGCTGTGGGGCATCTGACGCAGGGAACACAAGAGCCGTCGAGAGCCCCGGTCTGGATGCTGCCGCGGTCGATGGGCCCGGCTGGTCTCATCGGCTCCACCGCCGCCGACCTGCTAGGTTTCGCGCGGATGCACTTGACCGGGGGCGTTGGTCCCGACGGCACCAGGTTGCTCGGCGCGGCGAGCGCGGCAGCCATGACGCAGATGCAAGCGGAACTGCCAGACAAGTACACACTCGGCGACTCGTGGGGCATCGGCTGGATGAGGTTCGGCTGGAACGGGCACCGCCTCATCGGGCACGACGGCGGCACGATCGGCCAGTCGGCGTTCCTGCGGCTGCTGCCCGATGACGGGCTGGCAGTGGCGCTGCTCACCAACAGCGACAGCGGCGGCTACCTCTACCAGGACTTGTTCAGCGAGATCTTCGCCGAGCTCGCCGACGTCGACATGCCGTCGCCGCTGTCCCCGCCCGCCAAGCCCGTGTCGGTGGATGTCCAGCCTCATCTCGGCACCTACGAGCGGGCCAGCGAGCGGATTGAGGTGCTGGCCGGGGATGACGGTCCAGTCTTTCGGACCACGGCCACCGGCCCGCTGGCCAAGCTCCGGCCGGATCCGGTCACCGAGTACGCGATAGTTCCGATCGAGCAGAACCTGTTTGTGGTCAAGGAGCCGAACGCGCGGACATGGACGCCCGTAACGTTCTACGAGCTGCCGACCGGCGAGAAGTACCTGCACTTCCGCGGGCGGGCAACGCCGAAGGTTACCTAGAGTCGAATGGGAGAGTGACGATGCCCGCGGAGAGTTCTCAGACCGGGTCCGGCGGCTTCACTGCCGCAGAGCGTGCCGCGATGAAGCAGCGGGCCGCAGAGTTGCGCGCTGAGGGCAAAAACGGCGCGAAGAAGGCCGACGGGCTGCAGGCGGTCCTCGACTCGATCGCAAAAATGGCGCCGGTAGATCGTGCTGTCGCCGAGCGCGTCCATGCGACGGTGAGCGCTACCGCCCCGGCGCTGTCGCCGAAGACTTGGTACGGGATGCCTGCCTACGC
>DATNEK010000150.1:0-4665 GCA_035553055.1 Streptosporangiaceae bacterium
CACCCACATCCAGCGCCTCGAACTCAGCCCCGCCACCCAAACCCAATAAACCAACAGGATCTTTCATCAGGGAAATCGGGTGTGAGTTCGGGCATCCATCGCGGCGCCCGGCCGGGCCGACGCGATGAAACCGGGGATCCATCGCAGCCGCGGCAGTCCGCTAGGGCACGCCGCTAGCAGCCGCACCGAGGCACCGAGGCACCGAGACCGAGGCACCGAGGCACCGAGTTTCGCCGGATCCCTCGGAGTTCGGCAATCCTCGCGGAGAGTCGCCGCGAGCTCTGTTTCCGTAGGCGAGCGAGCGAGCACGGCGCGCCTCCACCGGACGTCGCGCCGAAATTGTCAGGGTGGAGTCTTGTGACGACTTCCGCCGAACGTGTCCGCTCCGCCGCGCGTCAGGCAGACCCTGCCCGCGACAACGGCATCGGAGGCCGTCTGGCAAAGTCACTAGCCTTCGCTGGCGCCCGCGCGGCGCTGGCCGCGGCTGGCGCTGGCCTCGCGACAATGACGATCCTCGTCGTCATCGGCTGGATCGCGGCACCGCATCCAAAGCTCGGGCTGATCGGCGTGGTGCGTACCGCCTCGGTGCTCTGGCTCGTCGGGCACCATGTCGCGGTCCAGGTCAAGGGTGCGGGACGAATCGGGATGCTGCCGCTCGGGCTTGTGCTGCTGCCAGGCGCAATGCTCTGGCGGGCAGGCCGATCGGTGGCTCGCGGCATGCACATCACCGGGCCGAGGCAGGTCATCTCAGCCGCGCTCGCGGTGGCGGTGCCGTATGCGGTGATCGCCGGATTCCTCGCGGTCGCGAGCCGGTCCGCGCTGGCCGTCGCGTCGTTCCCGCAGGCGGTGCTCGCCGGGTTCGCTATCGCGTTCGTCGCAGCCTGGTTCGGCGCGGCGCGGGCAGTTACCTCGTGGCGCAGGCTCGGCTCGCTGATGTCGAGCAGGTCAAAGTCCATACTGGTCGGAGCGGCTGGCTCGATAACGGTGCTAGGCGCGGCTGGCATGCTCACCACAGCGGTGGCGCTCGCCAACCACCAAAGGCAGTTCACCGCCGTATACGGTCTGCTCGGGCCCGGCCTTGTCGGCGCCGCGCTGCTGCTGCTTGCTCAGCTCGCCTATCTTCCGAACGCGGCGGCATGGGCCGTCGCCTACATGCTCGGCCCCGGCTTCGCCGTGGGTTCTGGTACCGTTGTCGCGCCTACGGGTTCGGTGCTCGGCCCGATGCCTGCTTTCCCCCTTCTCGCGGCTCTGCCAACGGACAGTCGCGGATCAGGTCCCGGCCTGCTGGTCGCGGCGATGCTGGCGATCCCTTACCTGGCCGGCGCGGTCGGGGGGCTGCTCATCGTGCGGCTTGTGCCGCAGGCGACCATCGATGGCGCGGCCATCAGAGGATTCTGCGGCGGCGCGCTATGCGGCCTGGTGCTCGGCGTGGTTGCCGCTTTCGCCGGCGGGCCGCTCGGCAACGGTCGGCTGTCCGCAGTTGGCCCGTCAGCCTGGCAGGTCGCGGCCGTCGGCACGCTGGAGGTTGGCATCGCGGCCGCCGTCAGTGCCGGAGCGGCGCGGTGGTGGTCAGGCCGCGGCCGGGGTCCTCAGGCTCCTGCTGACGACGAACCGTTGCCGGTCAGCCAGGCGAACTCGGTCGGCGAAGACGATGGGCACGTGATCTTTATCGACCAGTGGGCAGCCGAGCAAGAGCCTCCGAGGCGCCCCCGAGGCCCGTCATCGCTGCCTTAGTACCGGCGCCGACCCCGGGGGCTGGGCGCCGAGGTGGATGGATCGGTAGAACTTCGTCATGCAGGCGCGCTGATCGGTGGAGTTCTGGGCTTGGTGCAGGCAAGTCACGTAGTTCGACACCTGAGTGGGGAACGCTAGGTAGGTCGCCAAGATAGGCACGGCGATCAACGTGGCGAGCGCGCCGAGCACGATGCCGCCGATCGCGCCCCGGGGCCGGTACGTGCCGGTCTTACGAGCCTTGACCAGCGCGGTAATGCCGATCACCAACGCCGCGATGCCGACGACCGCGCTGAAGATCAGCAGGTACACGCCTTTGTGCAGATCGGTGCCGAGCCCGAACAGCGCGACAAGCGCGATCGCTCCGAATACCAGCGAAGCGATCGCCCGCTGCCGCAGTTCGCGCTCCGGCGGCTTCGCCGGCCGCGGCGCCTGCGACGGCGCCGGCCGTTGTGGCGCCGGCCGCTGCGGTGCCTGATTGGCCGGGCGCCAGGTGCCTTGCTGGGCACCCGGCCGGTCGGCTCCGTCCTGCGGTTGCTGAGCTGGCCAGCCAGTTCGCGGTCCGAGGCTGGTTGGCTGGCCGTAGGGAGAGCCAATCAGGCCAGGACGGACTGAGCCATCGGCCTGGTCGGACTGGCTCGGCTGGTCCGGCTCATCGGAGAAAAACGGCCGAGGCTGGCCAGCGGGCCACTGACCTGCGTCGTCCGGGGCGCCAGGCTCGGATTGCGGGCTGAAGTCGGCGAGCAGTGCCGTTCCTCCGGTCGTCGAGATCTCGTAGGTTGGCTAGGTTCTATTTCATCACTAGCGCACAAGCGCCTGGCGTCCGCGGAGCCAGACCGCCCGGCCCGGCTAGGTTACCCTTCTGTGCTCGGTATACCTGCCCGACCGGGCGGACACTGCCAGATAACGTGGCAAACCTCCTAGGACGGCAGCGTGAAGGTCTGCGCGGCGGTGTGCACCCCGGACGGGCGCTTGCCGGTGAAGATCCAGGTGAGCCGGCTGAAGTACTTGCGGCCGGCGTGGTGCGGCCAGGGCTGGGACCGCCACAGCACAACAAGGATCGGGAACTTGATGTACCTGCCCATCGCGCAGCTCGGGTTGCAGTTGTTGACCTTCAGCGTCCCGCTGCCGAAGGCGGTGGATGTCCAGCTCGTCCAGCTCAGGCCGGAAACGAACTCTTGCGATGGCATGCAGCCGTTGTCGTAGGTCGACGGCTTGACCAAGCCCTGGTTCGTGTTACAAGGATTGACCAGCACTACGGGACGTGAGCTAGCGGGCGCCGCTGGCTTGGCCGACGCTGGTCCTGCGATCAGCACCGCGACGGTTGCCAGGCTCGTCGCCGCCACCACACCCGCAGCCATGAATGAGCGCGCGCGAGTAAGTCTCATCGATAACTCCCTTGAAGATGGTTGTGTCCTACTATGACGCTGCCGGCCGCGCCGGCGACAGCCGGCGATTGCTGTTGCGGGACAATGACACATGCCCTATCGCCTGGTCGTGCTGGCATCCGGAGTAGGGACGCTGCTTGGGCAGCTGATCTGTGCCTGCTCGGACGGGTCAATAGCGGCGCGGATCGCAGCGGTGGGTGCCGACAGGGACGGCACCGGCGCGATCGCCCGCGCGCAGGCCGCCGGCATCCCCACCTTCATCTGCCGGGTGCGGGACTACCCTGATCGCGCTAGCTGGGACCGGGCCCTGACCCAGATGTGCGCCGACTTCGAGCCGGGCCTCGTCATCTCCGCTGGCTTCTTGAAGCTCTTCGGCCCGCATTTCCTGGAGAAATTCGGCGGCCGGACGATCAACTCGCATCCAGCGCTGCTGCCGTCTTTTCCCGGACTGCACGGGGTGCGCGACGCGCTGGCCTATGGGGTCAAGGTAACGGGCTGCACCGTGTTCTTGGTCGATGCGGGGTTGGACAGCGGGCCGGTCATCGCCCAGTCCGCTGTTCCCGTGCATGACGATGATGACGAAGAGACGCTGACCGAGCGGGTCAAGGTCGCCGAGCGGGCACTGCTGACTCAGGCGGTGGCCAGCATGGTAGCCAGCGGCTGGTCGGTGGCCGGCCGCACTGTGCGGCTGCGAGATCAACCAGGTCGGGAGGACTGAGCCGGTGAGCAAGGTTGCCATCACCAGGGCGATCGTGAGCGTGCATGACAAGACCGGCCTTGCCGAGCTGGCCTCGGCGCTGCACCGGGCCGGCGTCGAAATCGTGTCGACGGGTAGCACCGCGGCCGCGATCGCGGCGGCTGGGATCCCCGTCACCGGAGTCGATCAGGTGACCGGCTTTCCCGAATGCCTGAGCGGGCGGGTTAAGACTCTTCATCCAGCGGTGCACGCCGGCTTGCTCGCCGACCTGCGCGACCCTGGTCAGACCGCGCAACTCGAGCAGCTTGAGATCGCGCCGTTCCAGCTTCTTGTCTCCAACCTGTATCCGTTCGAGCAGACCGTGGCCGCCGGGGCCAGCGGTGAGCAGGCCATCGAGCAGATCGACGTCGGCGGCCCGGCGATGGTCAGGGCGGCGGCGAAGAATCACGCCAACGTCGCGGTTGTGACCAGCCCGACAATGTATGCCCAGGTAGAGGCGGCTCTTGCGGCAGGGGGGTTCACGTTCGACGAACGCCGAAGGCTCGCCGCCGCGGCGTTCGCGCGCACGGCGGCCTATGACTCGGCGGTCGCTTCGTGGTTCTCCGGTGATTACGCGCCCGACCAGACCGCGACTCAGACCGGCTGGCCCGACGTGGCGGCGGCGACCTGGACTCGGCAGGAGGTGCTGCGCTACGGCGAGAACCCGCACCAGGCCGCCGCGCTCTACATCGCCGCGGGTCTGGCCGGGTCGTCAGGGACTGCCGGAGGGGTGGCCACCGCCGAGCAGCTGCATGGCAAGGCGATGTCCTACAACAACTATGTCGACGCCGACGCGGCGTGGCGGACTGT
>DATNEK010000151.1:0-11748 GCA_035553055.1 Streptosporangiaceae bacterium
CTCTTTGCTTGAGCTGGTCTCGGCTTCGCTGATCACGTCGACGCGCAGGCCCACGCTGCGGGCAAAGTAGGCCTGCGAGCGGGCCGAGATATCGGCCGCGTTCTCCTGGAACGCATAGGGCGTATCGAGCAATACGGCCCCATGGTTACGGTCGCCGAGCCTCGCGACCAGGTTCTTATGTATGGTCACCATCGTCGGGCTGGTCTCGCCCGACCCCATGATCGCGAGTATGCGGGCCTGCGCTCCATCGCTCATCGCGCCTGCCTCCTCATGCTCGCGCCACCGAGATCTTCGTCGCACACCACCAGGAAAACAAGCCTAACCAGTGCTAAGCCGACTTTGCGCCGTCCGGCTTGGTGGATCATTTCCTTATGCACCGTATCGACGTAGCTGAGCGCCGCCGCAGGCTCGCGGTGCGGCACGGCCTCGCTCGCTCGTCAGGCGGCGTCGCGGATATCGCCAGGAGCCTGGTCGCGCTGCACTCGACGGATCCGGCGACGGTCTATCTTTCCGTGCGGGCTCGGACATCGGGCCTGATGACGCCGGCCGACATCGAGTGCTCCCTGTACGAGCGCCGAGAGTTGCTGAGGATGCTCGCGATGCGCAGGACCGTGTTCGTCGTGCCGGTCGAGTCCGTGCCGATGGTGCAGGCATCGACGACTGACAGGATCGCCAGGGACCAGCGCGCTCGACTGCTCACGCACCTGCGTGACCTCGCTGGTATCGCCGACCCCGATCCCTGGCTGGCCGACGTGGAGAAGTCCGTGCTCGACTTGTTCGCGCAGCGCCGGGCACCGGTATCGGCGGCGGAACTGACGGCGGCCGAGCCTAGGCTGAAGACGACGCTCCGGATGGCCGAGGGCAAGAATTATGCCGCCAACCCGAACATCACCAGCCGCGTGCTGCTGGTGCTCGCCGCCCGCGGCCACATCGTCAGGGGCAGGCCGATCGGTACCTGGCTGTCGCAGCAGTACCGCTGGTCCTTGATCGAGGACTGGCTCCCGGCCAAGCCAGCCGCGGTCGATGAGCCTATGGCGAAGCGTGAGCTGGCCAGGCAATGGCTTGCGACCTTCGGCCCCGCCCCGGTCTCCGACCTCAAATGGTGGACCGGCTGGACCCTGACCCAGGCCAGGCAAGCCATCGCAGCCACCGCCGCCGTCGAAGTCGACCTTGGCGCAACCACCGGCTTCGCCCTCCCAGACGACCTGGACCCAACCCCAGATCCAGGCGACTGGGTAGCCCTGCTCCCGGCTCTAGACCCCACGGTCATGGGCTGGGCTGACCGCTCCTGGCTCCTAGGCGCCTACAAGCAATCCCTCTTCGACACCAACGGCAACGCAGGCCCCACTATCTGGCTAAACGGCAGAGTTATAGGCGCCTGGGCGCAACGTCCAAGCGGCGAAATAGCAACAAAACTCCTAGAAGATGTAGGCAAGGAAGCAACAGCAGCCATAGCGACGGAAGCAGATGAAGTCGCGAAGTGGCTAGCTGATGTCCGCGTGATACCGAGGTTCCGCACCCCAACGGAGCGAGAACTCTCCTAGGACTTCTAGGACTTCTCTTTAAGACGCCGGAGCAGATCGTCCCGCCGAACAACCAACCGCTCGACAAGGCCGTCAAGTTCATCAGCCTGCTGAATCAGCGCACCGCGATCGGTCGGATCGTCCGCCTCGCCCACATCAGCCCGCACGCTCGCAGCGTTCTTGCGCAGGTTCTCAAGGTCCCGCTCGACCTCGTTGAGCTCGGCTCGCAGGTCGCTCGCCGACGTGTCCTGGTTCATGGGGTGCCACGTTACTACGAGTGCTGGCCCGCCAGTGCTCGGCTGGTCAGGACCCTGGCCAGATGCCTGCGATAGTCCGGATCGGCGTGAATGTCCGAGGCGGGCGAGGTGCCCTCGGCGGCCAGTTCGGCCGCCTGCTCCGGGCTATCGCCAGCCGCGAGCGACTGCTCGGCGGCGTGCGCGCGCAAGGGGGTCGGACCCATGTTGGCGAGCGCGATCCGGCCGGCGGTCGCCGCGACCCCGACGATCGCCCAGTCATTGGCCCGACGGACGAACTTCTGGTACCCCCACGGCTCGTCTGGCCGGCGCGGCACGCGCACGGCGGTGAGGATTTCGCCCTCATCGAGCGCGGTCTCGAAGTACCCGGTGAAGAAGTCGTCGGCCAGGACCACTCGGGTGCCGCCCGGTCCGCGCAGTTCGACCGAGCCGCCGAGCGCGACCAGCGCCATCGGCAGGTCAGCGGCCGGGTCGGCGTGCGCGATCGAGCCGCCGATCGTGCCGCGGTGCCTGATCTGCGGGTCACCGACCAGCGATGCCGCGTGCGCGAGCAGCGGTGCGTCGGTCTTGATCAGCTCGGACGACGCCACCTGCGCGTGCCTGGTGGTCGCCCCGATGATTATTTCTCCGCCGTCGATAGAGATGCCAGAAAGATCAGTTGCCCTCGTGATGTCGATCAGCACCTCGGGCGCGGCCAGACGCAGCTTCATCATCGGCAGCAGTGAATGACCGCCGGCCAGCAGCTTCGCGTCATCACCATGCTCGGCGAGCAGGTCGATCGCGCGGGCGGCCGACTCGGCGGTGACGTAGTCGAACTGGGCCGGGATCATGCTGTCACCTCAGTCTTGGCGGCCAATAGCACGGCGCGGACGATGTTGTGGTAGCCGGTGCAGCGGCATAGATTGCCTTCGAGGCCTTCCCTGACCTCTTGCTCGGTCGGGTTAGGGTTGTCGGCCAGCAGGCTCACCGCCGCCATGACCATGCCGGGAGTGCAGAAGCCGCACTGCAACCCGTGTTCGGCGCGGAACGCCTGCTGCACCGGATGCAGTTCCCCGCTGGGCGCCAGTCCTTCGGCGGTGGTGATCTCCTGGCCGGCTGCCTGGGCGGTGAGCACGGTGCAGGACTTCACCGACTCACCGTTGAGCAGCACCGTGCAGGCACCGCACGAAGTGGTGTCGCAGCCGATGTTGGCGGCGCGCAGGCCGCACACCTCGCGCAGATAGTGCACAAGAAGCAGTCTCGGTTCCACGTCATCTGACCTGGTCTCGCCGTTGACCGTGAGGTCGACTCGCATTTACGCACTCTCCTTCCGCGAGGCCGCGATCGCGCGCCAGATCCGCATCGGCGTGGTCGGCATCTCGATATGCCGCACGCCCAGGTGCGCGACAGCGTCGACGACGGCGTTCTGGACCGCTGGGGTCGCGCCGATCGACCCAGCCTCGCCGATGCCCTTGGCGCCCAGCGGGTTGTAGCTCGTGGGAGTCTCCATGGTCGCCAGGTCGAAGCTGGGCAACTCGGTGGCTGACACGATCGGGTAGTCGGCGAAGCTGGCGGTCAGCGGGTTGCCATCGGCATCGTAGACGACCTCCTCGAGCAGTGCCTGCGCGGCGCCCTGGGCGATGCCGCCGTGCCGCTGGCCTTCGGCGAGCAGCGGGTTGAGCACGACCCCGGCGTCGTCGACGGTGGTCACGCCGCGCAGCGTCGCCTTGCCGGTCTGGGTGTCGACCTCGGCGACGGCGACATGGGCGCCGAACGGGAAGGTCGCCCCCGGCGCGGTAAAGATGCTGTGCACGAACAGCCGCTCAGCCGCCGCCAGGTCGGCCAGGCGCACCGATGCGTCCGGATCGCCGGCGACCTCGAACGCGCTGCGCTCGGCGGTGAACACCAGGTCGGCCGCGCTCGCCTCGAGCGCTGCCGCGGCCCGCTCCCTGGCTACCTCGATCAGCTCCCTTGACGCCTGCTGCACCGCGGCGCCACCTTGCTGTAGGCTGCGCGAGCCGCCGGTTCCGCCACCTTTAGGTATTAGATCGGTATCACCCCATTTTACGGTGAAATTTTCCACCGGGATACCGAGTTCTTCGCTAGCGATCATGGCCCAGGCCGTCGAGTGACCCTGGCCGTGCGGCGATGTCCCGGTCAAGATCGTCGCTGTCCCGTCGGCGTGAACCTCGACCGTCGCGTTCTCGTTCGGAGCGCCCGCGTCACCGCCGCCGGTGATCTCCACGTAGCAGGCCAGGCCGATGCCAAGCTGCACGATGTCGGAGTTCGCGCGCCGCCGTGCCTGCTCGTCGCGCAGCTTGTCGTAACCGGCCGCGTCGAGCGCCTTCTCCAGGGCGGCCACGTACTCGCCGCTGTCGTAGGTGGCGCCGAACGCGGTGGTGTGCGGCTCAGTGAACGGCGGCAGCAGGTTACGCCGCCTGACCTCAGCGGGGTCCATCCCGATCTCGGCAGCGAACAGGTCGATCGCGCGCTCGATCGCAGCCGTGGCCTCTGGCCGGCCGGCGCCCCGGTACGCGCCAACCGGCGTGGTGTTCGTGGCGACCGATATCCCGATGGCTTCGGCGTTCGGAATCTCATACGGGCCGATCGACATCATGATGGTCAGGAACGGGAGCACAGCGCCGAGCCTTGGGTAGGCACCCGAGTCCTGCACGATCTCGAGCCGGTACGCCAGCACGTTGCCGTCCTTGGTGCCGCCGATCGTGATCTTGTGCCGCTGGCCGCGGCCGTGCGTCATCGCGACCAGGTTCTCGAACCTGGTCTCCGTCCACCGCACCGGCCGGCCGAGCTGCCTGGCGACCCAGGCGACCACCGCGTGCTCGGGATCGGCGCCGAACTTAGCTCCGAACGCACCGCCCACGTCAGGGGTGATCACCCGCACCTGGCTCGGCTCGATGGCGAGCATCTTGGCTATGCCATCGCGCGCCTCCTGCGCGCCCTGGTTGGGTATCCAGGTGGTCAGCCGGCCGTCGTCGCCCCAGGTGGCGGCCGCCGCCCTGCCCTCCATCGGGGCCGGCGCCACCCGCTGGTTGATGATCGTGTGGCTGACCACGGCGTCGCAGCCATCGAACAGGTCGTCCCGCAGGCTGGCCGGATCGCCGAACTTCGCGACTACGTTGGTCCCGGCCGCGTCGAACAGGATCGTCTGGTCGGACAGCGCGTCGTCGAAGTCGACCACTGCGGGCAGCGGGTCGTAGTCCACGTCAACAAGCTCGACCGCGTCCTCGCCCTGGTAATGCTGCTCGGTCACGACAACAGCCACCGCGTCGCCGACGAAGCGCACCACGTCGGTGGCCAGCAGCGGCTGACGCATGTTCGAGTTGATAAAGGCCGGCATCATCGGCTCAATGGTTGGCAGCTCGGCCAGGTCGGCCCCGGTGTAGGCGGCGATGACGCCGGGGGCTTCCAGGGCGGCGGTCACGTCGATCCGGCTGATCCTGGCGTGCGCGATTGGCGAGCGGACGAAGAACACATGGCAGGCACCCGTGAGCAGGTCGTCGGTCACATCATCGGTGTAGACGCCGCCGGTTGTCAGGAACCGCGGATCCTCTGTCCGCAGGACCCTCGTGCCAAGGATGCTCATCGGCTGGTGGCCTCCTTCGTCAGCGGTCACGTTCATCGGTGCGCGGTGAGTCGTATAGCGGTAAATCGGTTAATAGATGATGACTCGTCACCCGACGACCGATGCGACCGTTACCCCGCGAGATGACTCTAGCGATCTACGTCCTGATCGCCGAGGTCGGCCTCCCTGTCAGACCCGGGCGCTACTGTCACGGAAAACAACTTGGGCTCTGCTGACCAGCGCAGTTAAGATCTGTCGGCCCCTTAAACACCGCGGCTCCTCGATCGAAAAGGATCATTGTCATGCTCACGCGCGCGCTGACGCGCCGCTTCCCCGTGCTGTCCAATCGCAACTTCCGGCTGCTGCTCGCCGACCGGCTGCTCGCGCCGATGGCGTTCGCTTTCTCGCTGGTTGGCGTGTCGTTCGCGGTGCTCGCGGCGACCGCGTCACCTGCTCATCCTTCTGGTTCGACCGCGGACTTGTCGTATGTGCTGGCGGCTCAGATCGCGCCGTCGCTAGTTTTCCTCCTGGTTGGCGGTGTGGTCGCGGACCGGGTCGCGCCGCAGCTCGTGATCGTGGCAGCGAATCTCATGATCGCGATCGGCGAGGGCACTTTCGGGATCCTGGTACTGGCCGGCCATCCGAGCCTGTGGACCATGATCGGCCTCGAGCTGATGACGGGTAGCGGAATGGCGCTGTTCTACCCGGCATCCCAGGCTTTGCTGCCTCGTTTGGTGCCGACCGCGGAATTGCAAGACGCCAGCGCGATCAGCCGTCTGCTCATGAACGTGGGGATGATGGGCGGTGCGGCGCTGGCCGGTGAGTGCGTCGCGCTCCTCGGCGCCGGGTGGGCACTCGCGGTGTGCGGTTTCGGCACTCTCGGGGTCGTGCCGCTGATGCTCGCGATCAAGCTCAGCCCGCGCGCTGAAGGCTCCGACGGCGAGGCGGAGGGCGCGAGCATGCTGCGCGAGCTACGTGAGGGCTGGACCGAGTTCTGGTCGCACACGTGGTTGTGGGCAACCGTGTTCCAGTTCACCGTGGTCCTGGCTGCCTGGTACGGGAGTTTCCAGGTGCTCGGGCCGGCGGTGGCGAAGGCTCACCTGGGCGGCGCCCAGGCGTGGGGCCTGATCTCGGCTTCCGAGGCGATCGGGCTCATCGTCGGCGGGCTCGTCGCGCTGCACTGGAGCCCGAGGCGCCCGGTCTTGTTCGTGGTGGGCAGTGGTGCGGTCATCTCGATCTCCTCGCTTTCGCTGGCGATGCTGCTCCCGCTGCCGGTGATCTGCCTGGCGGCGTTCTGCATCGGCGTCACCATCGAGGCGATGATGGTGATCTGGACGGTGACGATGGCCACGAAGATCAGGCCGGGCATGCTCGCCCGCGTGTCGGCTTACGACGCGCTCGGCAGCACGATGGGCATGCCCGCCGGTGCCCTCGTCGCCGGGCCGATCGCCGGGTCGCTCGGAGTCCCGGTCACCCAGTACGGCGCTGCTGCTCTCATCCTGATCGCGTCGGCGCTCGCTCTGATCCCGCGCGACGTCAGGAACACGCGCATGCACGAGGCGCTACGGCCAGAGCCGGTCTCGCCGGTAGCAGCGCGCGAGCCAGTCGGCGTAGGGACACGCTAGGCGGCGAGGGCGGTGCTGCCGACGAACGCGCTCCAGAGCGAGGCGTAGGTGCCTTCGGCTTCGAGCAGCTCCTCGTGCGTGCCTATCTCGACGATCCGGCCCGCGTCGAGCACAACGATCCGGTCGGCGCGGGCGGCCGTGGTCAGCCGGTGCGCGACCAGCAGCGTGGTGCGCCTGGCGGTGAGTTGCTCGGTCGCCCTGATCACCTCGGCCTCAGCGGCGAGGTCGAGGGCAGCGGTGGCCTCGTCGAGCAGCAGGATCGCCGGATCGACGAGGTACGCCCGCGCGAGCGCGACGAGCTGGCGCTGCCCGGCCGACAGGTTGCGGCCGCGCTCGGTCACCTCGTGGTAGAACCCGCCTGGCAGGCGCGAGATCATGTCGATCGCACCGACGCCGCGGGCCGCCGCCTCGACCTCGGCGTCGGTGGCGTCTGGCCTGCCATAGGCGATCGCGTCGCGCAACGTGCCAGGGAACAGGTAGGGCTCCTGCGGCACCACGCCGAGCCGCCGGCGGTAGCTGGCCAGATCGAAGTCGCGCACGTCAGTGCCGTCGATCAGCACCCGGCCACTGGTCACGTCGTAGAACCTGGCTATGAGCTTGACCAGCGTCGACTTCCCTGCTCCGGTCTGCCCGACGAACGCGATCGTCTCGCCAGGGGTGACCCGCAGGTTGACTCCGGCGATCGCCTCAGCCGAAACGTTGCGGTACCTGAACCGAACGTCGGCCAGTTCGATCGCGCCGCGCATCCGCCCTGCCTTTACCGGGTGCTCAGCCTCCGGCGTGCTGGTCGGCGTCCGCATCAGGCTGGAGACCCGGTCAAGCCCCACCGCCGCCTGCTGGTAGCCGTCGAACACCTGCGACATCTGCTGCACGGGGGCGAACAGCATGTCGATGTACAGCAGGTACGCGATCAGGCTGCCGGCGCTGAGCAGACCGCTGTGCACCTGGCTGGCAGCGGTGAACAGCACGAGTGCGCCTGCGACCGTTGACAGAGCCTGCACGAACGGGAAGTACAGCGCGATATAGCGCTGCGCGCGCAGCCGCGAACGCATGTAGGCGCTGCTCAGGTCGGCGAACTTGCTCTGGTTGACCTGCTCGCGCCGGTAGGCCTGAGCGACGCGCAGCCCGGCCACGTTTTCCTGCAGGTCGGCGTTGACGACGCTGACCTTCTCCCTGGCCTCCGCGTACGCCTTCGACGAGTACTTCCTGAACCAGATCGTGGCGACGATGAGCACTGGCAGCACGCTGAACAGGGTGAGCCCGAGCTTGACGTTGATCAGCAGAAGGGCGACAAGCACGCCAATGAAGGTCAGCCCGGAGTTGACCATGGTGATCAGCCCGGTCTGCAGGAACGTGGACATCGCGTCGACGTCCGTGGTCATCCTTGTCATGATCCGGCCGGTCATCTCGCGCTCGTAGTAGTCGAGCCCGAGCCGCTGCAGCTGAGCGAAGATCTTCACCCGGAGCGTGTAGAGCAGCCGTTCGCCGTTACGGCCGACGACGACAGTCTGGACCGCGTTGACCACCCAGTCGGCGATCACGATCGCGAGCGCGGCCGCGGAGACGATGACGATCACGCGGAACGCTTTGACCTCGATGCCGTGGTCGATGCCGCCGCGCATCAGCCACGGCAGCGCGACCCCGGCGATCGCGTCGAGCCCGTCAAGTATCAGGCCGGCCACCAGCGCCACGGCGAACGGCCGCAGCAGCCGGCGCAGGCTGAACCTGGAGTCCGCGGCCCGGGCGAACGCCTGGTCTACGTCGGGACGGTCGTTGGCTGGCGGCAGCGCGGCGACTTTCGCAAGCAGCTCCGGCGTTGGCGGCAGGCCGGCCAGCATGCCGCCGTCGACGGTCTTCACGCTGAACCTGGCTGCTGCCACGGCGGCTTGCCGTCCGGGACCGGCTGCCGGGCCTAGACCCGCATCGCCGTCGACCTGCGCCGACGGCGCCAGGTGAGCCGGCCACAGGCTCGTTGTCACGTCAGATTTCCCGGCTCCGTTGACCGCCTTCCACCGGTCGTCGCTTTCGTAGTAGGCGAGTTCACCGGCGTCGACTCCCTCGGCATCGTCGCCTGGGCCCGACAGCAGCAGCCGGTAGAGCGGGCAGCGATCGGACAGCTCTTCGTGCGTGCCCAGATCGACCAGCCGCCCGGCGTCGAGGACCGCGATCTTGTCGGCCAGTTGCAGCGTCGAGCGCCGGTGTGCGATCAGCAACGTCGTACGCCCGGCCATCACCCGGCGCAGCGTCTCGTGTATCTGCACCTCGACGCGCGCGTCGATCGCCGAGGTGGCGTCGTCAAGCACCAGGATCGCCGGGTCGGTGATCAGCGCGCGGGCCAGCGCGACCCGCTGCCGCTGGCCGCCGGACAGCGTCAGCCCCTGCTCGCCGACCACGGTGTCGTATCCGTCAGGCATCTCGCTGATGAACTCGTCCGCTTCAGCGGCCTTCGCCGCCGCCACGATCTGCTCGAACGTCGCGTCCGGCCGGCCGTAGGAGATGTTCGCCCGCACCGAATCGGAGAACAGGAAGCTGTCCTCCATCACCAGCCCGATGCAGGCGCGCAGCGAATCCATCGTCAGATCGCGGACGTCGTGCCCGCCGATCCGCACCGAGCCGCCGGTCACGTCGTAGAACCTGGGCAGCAGCAGCGAGATCGTCGACTTCCCTGAGCCGGACGTGCCGACCAAGGCGATCGTCTCACCGGGGGAGACCCGCAAGCTGAGTCCGCGCAGCACCGGCTCAGAAGGCAGGTAACCGAACGTGAGATCGCGCAGCTCCACGTCCTGTGCGGGGGGACGTTGGTCGTCGACCCCTTTGGCTGGCTGGGCGGGGGGACGCGGGGGGTCGACCTCCCGGGTCGGCACAGCAGCTGCGGGCAGCGCGATCGCGTCCGGTTTCTCGGTGATCACCGGCCGGGAATCGATGACCTCGAAGACGCGGATCACGCTGGCCCTGGCCTCTTGCCCGATCGTGATCAGGCCGGTAAGCGCCCGCACAGGACCGACAAGCTGGCCGATGTAGGACGAGAACGCGAAGAACGTGCCCAGGTTGATCTCGCCGCGAATGGCCAGCCAGCCGCCGAAGGCCAGCACGCCGACCTGCCCGAGCGCGGGCACCGCCTGCAGCGTCGGGTTGAATTTGGCCGTCAACCTGACCGTGCGCACCCGAGCGGCGTACAGCAGCTTGCTCGCACCTTCAAGGCGCTCGACCTCCTGCTGCTCCTGGCCGAATCCCTTGACTACGCGCACCCCGGTGACCGCGCCGTCGACCACGCCGGCCACGTTCGCGGCCTGTTGCTGCGCGTCCCAGCTCGAAGGGAACAGCCGATTGCGCGAGGCCATCGAGATTACGAATAGCGCCGGGCCGACCGCGAGCGCCACGATCGTGAGCAGCGGTGAGAGCACAGCCATCACCGCCAGCGAGAGGAAGAACAGCAGGACGTTGCCGAGCAGCATCGGCGTCATGCCGAGCAGGCCCTGCACCATGTTCACGTCGGAGATCGACCGGCTGACGACCTGACCGGTATGCAACTGGTCTTGCCTGGCCCCATCCAGCGCGGACAGCGAGGCGAACATCTCGGTGCGCAGGTCGTGCTGGACATCGAGCGAGATCCGGCTGCCGATGTACCGCCTGGTGTACACGCCGACGAAGCTCAGCCCGGCCGCGATGAGCAGCGCGCTGGCGCCAATCCAGATCGGCTGATGCCTGGTCAGGATCGCGTTGTTGACAATGTCGCGCTGGATCAGGGGAATGATCACAGCGATGATCGTGGCGAGCAGTGCGCCACCGAGCGCGAGAGTGACGGCGCGTGGCCGCCGCCAGCAATATCTGATGAGCCGTCGCAACCAGCGCTGGTGCGGGTCGGCTGATTTCATTCCTCTCCTTACATAGACGACCGCCGCGCTGCCTGCGCGGGGGCAACTAAACCCTTCTTCCTGGCCGGGAGTGAGCGCGAGGCCTGGCGTTCGCCCGCTAGCTGATCCGATGCCTGGACCCGATCGGCCCCCGCCGTCTCGGCCCCCGCCGTCTCGGCCGCCGCCGTCTCGGCCGCCGCCGTCTCGGCCGTATGCCTGGCCGCGATCCGCTCGTCGATCGCGCGGTCGATCCGCACGAAGTCGCGCAGCAGCCGATCCTCATCGCCGGCCGTTCGCAGCAGCTCACCGAGCCATTCCGCGTAAACCGCATCCGCCCGGTCAACAGCGGCCCGGCCAGCCTCGGTCAACTTGAGCCTGACCACACGCCGGTCGGTCGTCTCGGTCTCCCGGCTCAGCAGCCCGGCCGCGACAAGCCCGTCCGCCGTACTGGTCAGCGTCGGCTTAGCGACCGCGAGCCGCTCAGCCAGTTTGGCCGACCGCTCACCGCCGGCGCCAACCAATTTCAGCATCCGGTACTGCTGCGGGGTCAGCCCAGCCTCGACCCGTTCCATCGACCGGAACAGCCTGATGATCGTGAGCGCGGCATCAGCCGCTCGTGCCGCGTCAACCGCGCCAGCTCCAGGCATCTCTTTGCCTTCACCCTGTTTCGTACGCCAAACGTACAGTTCGCCTACCTAACAACTACCCAGCCTAATAAATTCCCGCCGCCGACCTCGGCTTCCGCGTTCCGTCAGTGCCGCCCGTTCCGTCAGTGCCGCCCGTTCCGTCAGCGCCGCTGCTCCCGCCGCGACCCCGGCCACGCGATGGATTCGGGCATCGATCGTGCTCGGCTGGGTTTACCAATGCGATGGATTCGGGAATTCATCGCGCTCGTCTGCGCAACCCCCGCGATGGATTACCGGATCCATC
>DATNEK010000152.1:0-4386 GCA_035553055.1 Streptosporangiaceae bacterium
GGCGCGCTCGAGTTCGGCGATGAACGACGCGACCGTCGCTGGCTCGCGATCGGCGAACGCGGAGGTGAACCACCGGCCAGCCGATGGCGCCGAGAGGGGGGCTAGGCCCTCGGCCCGCACGAGATCGGCTCTGGCCCGCCAGCCGTCGGCGGGCGGCAGGTGGGCCGACGTGCAGACCAGTCCGAGCGCTGCGATGCGGTCGGGGGCGCGCGCCGCCAGCCACATCCCGATCATGCCGCCGAGTGAGATGCCGCAGTACGCCGCCCGCTCGATCCCGGCAGAGTCGAGCAGGGCGAGCACTCCGGCGCCAAGCCCGGCGATCGAGTAAGTCCCCGGCCACGCCGCAGCACCACCATGCCCAGGAAGCTCATAGCGAAGCAACCTGAACCGCTCGGCCAGCGCCGCCGCCTGCCGATCCCAGACCATGCGGCTGGTACCGAGCGAGTTACCGAGTACTAGCACAGGCGCACCCAAAGGCCCGTCGAGCGAGGCCGTCAGCCCCTGGTCAGACATCGAAGAAGACGGTTTCTTTCGCGCCTTGCAGCCTGATGTCGAAGCGGAACTCACCGGCCCGGCCGCACGGCTGGGGGCCCGCGATCAGCGTGGCGCGCCTGGCTGGGTCGGCGATGCTGGCGAGCACCGGGTCGGCGGCGTTGGCCGCGACCTCGTCGGCGAAGTAGATCCTGGTTACAACCCGGTCGAGCAGTCCCCTGGCGAAGACGGACACGTCAATGTGCGGCGCCTCGAGGCTGCCGTCCGCCGTCGGGAGCGACCCGGGGCGCACTGTCACTATCCGGTACCTGCCGTCGGCGTCCGTCGCGCACCGGCCGAAGGCACGGAATCCTGGCGTGCGCGGCTCGGCCGCGCCGCGCGGGTCGCCTGCATGGTTGAACCTGCCGTCCGGGTCGGCCTGCCAGGTCTCGACCAGCGCGTCGGAGAGCGGCTGATCGGCGCCGTCGATGACCCGGCCGCTGATGGTGATAGCGCCCGGCGTCCCTTCAGGGACCACGAACGGCCCGTCTGGCCACGGCAGCCCGATCGCCAGGAACGGGCCGATCGTTTGTGATGGGGTGATTGGCAGCCGCACCGATCGCTACCTTTCCTCGAAGACGGTCTGCTCACGTCCGCGCAGGACGATGTCCCAGCGATAGCCAAGCGCCCATTCTGGCTCGGTCAGGTCCAGGTCGAACGTCGCGATCATCCGCTGCCTGGCCTTGGCGTCAGGGACCGAGTTGAAGATCGGATCCTGCGGAAACAGCGGGTCGCCAGGAAAGTACATCTGCGTGACAAGCCGCTGCGTGAACGCCTGCCCGAACAGCGAGAAGTGGATGTGCGCGGGACGCCAGGCGTTGAGGTGATTGCCCCACGGATAGGCACCTGGCTTGATCGTGATGAACCGGTACCTGCCGTCGGAGTCGGTCATGCACCGGCCGGCTCCATCGAAGTTCGGGTCGAGCGGTGCCGGGTGATCGTCGACCTGGTGGGCGTACCGGCCCGCCGCGTTGGCCTGCCAGATCTCCACGAGGGTGTCAGGCACCGGCCTACCGTCGGAATCGAGCACCCGCCCGGTCACGATGATCCGCTCGCCGAGCGGCTCTCCCGCGTGCCTTCTGGTGAGGTCGGCGTCGAGCGCTGTGACCGGCTGCGAGCCAGCGGTCGGCCCGGTCACCTCGGTCAGCAAGTGCGGCAGTCGCACGAGCTTCTGCTTGGGCGCGCGCAGTTGAGTGGACCGGTACTCAGGGGTGAGTAGCGGCGGATGAACGCCGGCTGGCCGCTGGTAGGCGGTTATCTCGAGGCGGGCGCCGACAGTCTCGTCCTGATCGGCCGTCATCAGGCTGCTCCTTGCCTTGCTGGCTCAGGTGCCGCGGCCTTGCTGGCCGGCATGGTGGCGACCAGGCCGCGCAGCACGCTCAGCTCGAGATCTGACGGGGGCGCGAGCTCGCGGAGGTTGGCTGAGACCTGCAGGTCCCATCCGGTTTTGGCATAGATATCGGAAACGGATCCTCCGGGGTAAATCCCGGTCAGCACCAGTTCACTGGTCGCCGGGTCGGGCTGCAGGACGCCGACGTCGGTGATCACGCGCTGCGGCCCGGCGCCGGTCAAGCCGAGCCGGTGCCTAGCGCCTGGGCCGTCGCCGAAGCCGACCGAGGTGATGAAGTCGACGCGGTCGACGAACGTCCGGCGCGACTGCCGAAGCACAACGATCACTTCACGGCAGGCAGCGGCGATCTCCGGCGCGCCGCCGGCGCCAGGCAGCCTCACCTTGGGGCTGGCGTAGTCGCCGCCGATCACAGTCGTGTTGATATTGCCGAACTTGTCGATCTGCGCGGCACCGAGGAAGCCGATGTCGATCCGGCCTGGTTGCAGCCAGTAGTTGAATATCTCGGGCACGCTCACGACCGAGTCAGCGGTCTGCGCCAGGATGCCGTCGCCGATCGAGAGCGGAAGCGCGTCAGGCTTGGCGCCGATAGTGCCTGACTCGTAGATCAGCACCAGGTTCGGTGCGTGCGTCGCGCGGGCCAGATTGGCGGCTTCGCTCGGCAGCCCGATCCCGACGAAACACGTCATCCGGTCCTGCAGCACCCGGGCCGCGGTCACCGTCATCATCTCGTCTGAGGTATAGGTCACGGCCGCCTCCACTGGCTGTGTTCCGCGGTGCTGGCCAGGGGGGACGACCCCCCAGAGCCCCCCGCGGTGCTGGCCAGGGGGGACGACCCCCCAGGGCCCCCCGCGGTGCTGGCCAGGGGGGACGACTCCCCGCCCGCAAAGATGTGTTCGTCCATCCATGTCTGGAAGCTGACCCTGTCTCTGCTGATCGCGTCCCACGCCACGTAGAAGTCATTGTCCCTGACCGAGTAGTCGAGGGCGTAGGACGGATGCGCGCCATTTGGCGCGAGGGCGACGTGCGTCACCATCCACGATGGCAGCACCACGGCGCCTGGACGGGGGTCAAGCTCATCGACGATCTCCTCGACCGTCACGACCGAGCGGGACGCCGCGAGCACTGCTTCTTTCTGAACTCCGGTGATGCCCCAGTACTGCACGTTGCCGAGCTTGTCGGCCCGCTGGGCGTGGATCACAGTCACGTCAGGGCGCAGCGCGGCGACGGCGGTGAGGGTCTCGCCCGTGAATGGGCAGACGATGTCGGCGACCCCGGCGGTGTGCGTGGGCAGGTCAGTGCCACGGTAGCCGCGCAGGATCGCGAACGGCAGGCCGGAGGCTCCGGCAAGGTACCTGTTGGCCATCCCTGCGTGACTGTGCTCCTCGATCTCCAGCGGCGCGGGCCACGACCGCTCGACCGCGTCCCTGAACCTATGCAGCGAACCGACCCCCGGGTTGCCCGCCCAGGAGAAGACGAGCTTGCGCGCGCACCCCGCGCCAATCAACTGGTCATAGATGACGTCGGGTGTCATCCTGACCAGCGTCAGATTCCGCCGTCTCTGCCTGATCACCTCGTGCCCGGCGGCATGCGGGATCAGGTGCGTGAAGCCTTCCATCGCGACGGTGTCGCCATCGTGAACGTCAGCGGCGATCGCCTCGGCCAGCGACACGATCTCCGCCATCCGCACAGCCTCCCCGTGGTGTTCATCCACACGACAGCGACAGGGTTTACCGAAACGATATCGATAGGGCGCAAGGTGAACAACTGTGCGGTCTACGCAAAGTCTTCCAACACTCCTGAAGCCACGGCAAACGCGCGGTTGGCTGCCGGGACGCCCGCGTAGACGGCGACCTGCAGCAGGACCTCGCGGATCTGGTCAGGGGTCAGGCCGTTGCGCAGCGCCGCTCGGGTATGCATGGCGAGTTCTTCGTCCTGGCGCAGCGTGGCCAGGGCAGTGAGAGTGATCATGCTCCGTTCGGCTCGGGTCAGGCCGGGCCGGTTCCAGATCTCGCCCCAGGCGTAGCGGGTGATGAAGTCCTGGAACGCCGCCGTGAACTCCGTCGTGTTCTGAACGGCCCTGTCGACGTGCTGGTCACCAAGGACCTCGCGCCGGGTACGCATGCCTTGTTCGTGGGCAGATGTCATGAAACCAGGCTAGGGGGACGATCGCGGTCGAGCCGATCCTGCGTGTCGCCGATCCTTAGGAGAGTCGGTGAAGGTAGCGGTGGTCTGGTCGGGCGTGGTCCGGCAGGGTTGTGCTAGCGGCGGGCCGGGACGGCGCGGCTTTGCTTGCTGCTGCCATGTGACCGTGCGGGATGGTCCCCGTTTCTCGATGATCAGCCGCTCGCGCGATGGATCCGGGCATCCATGATCCTGTTGGTTTATTGGGTTTGGGTGGCGGGGCTGAGTTCGAGGCGCTGGATGTGGGTGGTGCGGGTCCGGTCGAGGGGCTTGCCGGTCCACCAGGCGTCGAGGCGGATGATGTTGATGGCGGTGGCGGCGAT
>DATNEK010000153.1:0-19048 GCA_035553055.1 Streptosporangiaceae bacterium
CAGGTGGAGAACAACAACGGGTTCTTCCCCACGGTCAGCGGCTTCGACCTTGCCACCGGAATCGGAACCCCGAGGATGGACAGGTTCATCACGATGACCTTCTGATCCGCTAGGTCGCGGGTGGCGCGGGAACGGGAAACCGCTCCCGCGCCACGCCTTTCTTAATGGAGAAATGCCGTTGAGGTTTTCGCCGGGCCGCGCGGCCGAGTCGGCTGTAGCCCGTTTCGGCGGACGAGATGTACGTCTTCATGGTCGAGAACACGCCGAAGCCGAGTCGGCCCGGCAAAGAAAGAATGGCCCGCACGGCTACGCGATCTGCTCAGCGATTATGGCGGTGTCATCGCGTGGGTGCGCGACCGGGTCAGCGACCCCGACAGGATCGACCGGCGATCGTTGCATGCTTTGCTGCTTCCGCCCCCTGGCACAGCGGTCGCGTCCTGCTGATTGGCGATGCCGCGCATGCCCCGACGCCTCACCTGGCAATGGGCGCTGGCATCGCCATGGAAGATGCCGTAGTGCTCGGCGAGATGCTCGATCCAAGCGTTGAGCTGGCCGACGCGCTGGCCGAATTCACCGAGCGCCGCTGGGAACGGTGCCGCCTGGTGGTGGAGAATTCGCTGCGGCTCGGCGAGTGGGACAAGAATCCCGAAGATCCGCAGGCCGACCCGGCGGGTTTGTCCGATGCGAGCTTCGCCGCCATGGCCGCTCCCTTCTAACCTTGGGCTCGCCGAGAAACAGCACGCAGGTTCCTGGCCGAAGCGGGGCCGGTCACCGATGAGGAGCGGCTGGTGCGGCCGGGTTGCCACATGGCGGGTGGCCGGGTTGCCCGCGATGCGGGCGGCCAGGGGCGCTTACGGTGCGGGGTGCGGGCAGCGAGTTCTGGCACGTCGGCTCTGGTGTGATGGGTTCCCGGTTTCATCGCGCCGGGCCGGGCAGATGCTGCGATGGGTTGCCGTTTTCACCCCCGTTTTCCCTGATGAAACCCCGGTTCCATCGCACCGGGCCGGCCACGCAGGGCGCGATGGGTTCCCGGTTTCATCGCGCCGAACCGGGCCGGCGGGGTGCTTCGGGCGCGATGGGTTCCCGGTTTCATCGCGCCGGGCGGTTGATCAGCGGGTTTCCGCTTCCCACATCGGGGCTACCCCTGGCGGCAGCGGCACGTCGAACGCGTTGAGTACGAACGAGACGAGCGTGTAGTAACCGCATAGCGACACGAGTTCGACCATGCCAGCATCGCCGAGCAGCTCACGGGCGGCGTCGTACGCGTCCTGGCTTACCCGGCCCGTCGCCGCTAGCTGGCTTGCCACGGCGTAGATCACGCGCTCGTCCGGCGCGGCGAACGGCGGTTCGTCGCCGTGCGCGATCGCGTCGACCACAGCGTCGGGCACGCCGTGGCGGCGGGCCATCCTGGCGTGCGCCCACCACTCGAACTCAGCCTTCCATCGAGCGCCGACCGTGATGATCGCCAGCTCGCTCAGGCGGCGCTCGATCGACGTGCCGAACCTGACGGTGGCCCCGAGTGCGCTCAGGTGCCGCCCGACGTCCGGCGCGTGAACGAACGCGTTGAACGGGCCGACAAGGCCGCCGTCCGCGTTCACGAGCTGATCGCCCCTGGTGCCGACGACGCCGTCCCACACGGTCTTGCCGTCGGCGGTCAGCTCGTCATAGCGCAGATAAGGAAGTCGGTTCACACTAGGACAATAATGATCTAATGCGGTCGCGGTCTCCCTTAGGTGGTATCCGTGCGGCTCTTCGCCTGGCTGTTCGCCAAGCGCGACGGGCGAGATAGCGACGTCTATTCGGTCGAGCGTTCCGTCACGACACTGGTCAGGTCGGGACTCAAGCGACGCAAGACCACGAGCACCACCAAGGAGTGGCGGCACGGGAAATGCCAGGTCAGGCACAAGACCAAAGCTGCCGCCACCCGGTGCCGCAACGCGTAGCTAGTGGGAGCCTTTGGGTGATCGCTGCCGAACCGCGCCGGGCCGGGCGGCGCCGAGGTGACGAACTTCGGGCTAGCGGTCGGCCAGGAGCGTTCCTAGAAAGCCGCTGCCGGTCAGCGCGGCTAGGTCCTGGTCGCGTTTCGCATTGCGGGCCAGGTCGGCGTTCAGCGCGATCGCCTGCCGCAGCGTTATTGCTGCCTGGTCAAGCAGGTTCGCCCCGGCCTGCGCGCAGGCCAGGTTGTAGCTCGCCATGCCGCGGGCCGGATCGGGCGCGCCCAGGTAGCGCGCAGTCAGCACGCCGTGCGCGCATAGCGCTACCGCGCGATCGGTCCGGTCGTGCGCCCGGTAGTACTCGGCCAGATGGCCGGTCGGGTGCCAGAAGCCGCGAACGATCAGCTGCAGCCAGAGCTGGCGGCCCCGCAGCCAGGCATGCCTCGCCGGATCGGTGAGATCGGCGTCGCTGATCAGGCCGAGATTGGCGATCAGCTCGCTGGCGACCCGTGCGCTGTCGGCAGCTACCTGGTCGGCCGGCTGGGAAAGGTAGCCAAGGTAAACCTGCGCTGAACCATGGTCGATCTCACCGAACTCCACTGGCGCGTGACCAAACCTGATCGCCTCGAGCCGCTGCACCTGCTGGCGCTTGAACTCGGTGTTGTGCGCGACCATCGGCACCGCGGCCCAGGTTGAGGCGTCGCCGGGCTCGGCCGGGTCGCTGGCGGCAAGCAGCATCTGTTCCTCAGCCGCGGCGAAACTTATGAGCCCGATGATCACGCCTCTGAGGTCGCGGTCGCCGCTCATGCCGCCGCCTGCCCGTCGAGGGCTTCCGCCTGGCCGGCCGGCCCGCCCGGCTTGCAGGCGACGATTCGAAGAATCCAGTCGACCATGATGATGATCTTGCTGAATCCGACGGTCTGCAGACGACTGAGAGCTGACGCGGGCTCGAGCGGGTTGTACGTATCGTCGACGTGGAAATGATGCAGGTCATTGCTCGCCAGGCTGTCCGACGCGATCAGCACGCCGCCGGGCTTGAGCAGCCTGAACGCTTCGGCGAATATCTTGTTCTGCAGCGCGGCCGTTGGCACGTGATGCAGCATCGTGAACGACCCGACCGAGTCAAAGCTCTCGTCCTGCCAGTGCGTGCGGGTGGCGTCGCCGACCACGACCTCGACGTTGCTATCGGCGTACCTGTCGGTCAGCCTCGCCGCCGCGTCGGCGTTGATCTCGATCGCGGTCAGCCTTGGCACCCTGCGCCTGAGCCAGTCGGTTGCCGCGCCAGGTCCAGGGCCGATCTCGAGCATGTGCTCGCCCAGTTCGACCTGACTGGTGAACCAGGGCAGCACATCGTCTTGGATGTATGCGGCCCACTCGGGGCTCGGGCACAGTTTCGCATGGTTCTCGTTCATGGTTTCGACGCTAGGGAATAGGCAGGTCAAGCCCAAGGGCGTAGGCTGCCATCTCGTGTCGCTGGACGGACAATGCGCGGCGGCCGATCAGGACCGCGCGGCTGACCACGATCCCGGTGCCGCCGTCATCGTGGTGACGTTCCCGATGCCCGTCGGCCTGGTCTTCGACTGGCACACCCACTCCGACCATCAGCTCGCCTGGGCAGCCAGCGGAGTGCTGACGGTAAGGACGGACTCGGCTACCTGGATGCTGCCGCCGACCAGGGCACTGTGGATCCCGGCTGGGCTGGCGCACGAAACGCTGTCAGCGGGCGCCGCGACCATGCGGACGCTCTACATCAGGCCGGAGCTGTGCCCGGTGAACTGGCCGGACTTCACGGCTGTGACGGCCAGTCCGCTGCTTGCCGACCTGATCGGTTACCTGGCCGATCCCGGTCTTGACGCGCAGCGGCGTGCGCGCGCCGAAGCCGTGCTCGTCGACCTGTTGCGGCCCGTGCCGATGACCGCGATCGAAGTGCGGCTGCCGACCGACGCGCGGGCCATGCAGGTGGCCAAGGCGCTCGTCGAGAACCCGGCCGATCCGCGCTCGCTGGCGCAGTGGGGTCGCGAGGTGGGCGCGAGCGAGCGCACGCTGGCCCGGGGGTTCGTGGCTGGCACCGGAATTCCTTTCGGCCGCTGGCGCTCACAGGTTCGGTTGCAGGCGGCAATCTCGGCGCTGGCCGCCGGCGAGCCGGTCGGCAACGTGGCCCGCCAGGTCGGCTACGAGACATCGAGCGCGTTTGTCGCGGCGTTCAGGCGGCAAACCGGCATGACGCCGTCGACGTATTTCCGCGGTATTGGCGACTGAGGATCCGGTCCGGTCGCGAGTGGGTGACAGCAGAGCGGCACTCAATGGCCGCACGGTTACCTGCCGGCAGGTGCGCGACGTGGCCCGTGAGACGGTGACCGCGGTGGTCAGCAGGGCAGGAGTCGGCCGCGCCGCGGCGGCGGCGCGCGTCGCGGCCGAGGTGGCGGCCACCCGCGCGGTCTACGGACGCAGCACGGGCGTCGGCGCGAACCGGGACCAGCCGGTGGGCGCCGCGGATCTGGCCGGGCACGGACTGCGCCTGCTGCACAGCCACGCTGGCGGCGGCGGTCCGATGATCGCGTCCGAGCTCAGCCGGGCGATGCTCGTGGTCCGCGTCAACCAGATCGCCGCCGGAGGCTCGGGTGTGAATCCAGGCGTGCTCGCGCCGCTGCTCGCCGCGATCAATGCCGGCCTGTGGGTTCCCGTGCCGCGCTACGGCGCGATCGGCACCGGCGACCTGACCGCGCTCGCGGTCACCGCTCTTTGCCTGCTCGGCGACCGGGACTGGCTGCCGGCGGGCGGCAAGCAGCCTCGGTTCCCGCTGGCATCGTCCGACGCGCTCGCGTTCATGTCGAGCAACGCGGCCACGATCGGCGAGGCCGCACTCGCCTGCGCTGACGTAGACGACCTGCTGCTTTCCGCGATCGTGATCGCGGCGCTTTCGCACAAGGCCACCTCGGCGTCCACCGAGCCCTACGCCGCGGCAGTGGCTGAGGCAAAGGGCTACCCCGGCCAACGCGCGGTCGCCGCGATCTTGCGGGCGCTGACCGATGACGATCACCCGGCGGCCAGGATCCAGGATCCTTACGGATACCGGGCCATGCCCCAGGTGCACGGACCGGCGCTGGATGCCGCCTCGGCCGCGGATCGCGCCACGGCCGTCGAGTTGAACGCCGCCGCCGAGAACCCGCTGGTCGATGTGGCTGGCGGCACGGTCTGGCACAATGGCAACTTCCACGCCGCCTATGTCGGCCTGGCGCTCGATGCGGTCCGTGCCGCGCTGTTCCAGACCGCCGCGCTATCGGCCGCCCGCCTCGGGACGTTGGTCGAGCCTTCGTTCACCGGCCTGGCGCCGTTCCTCGCCACCGGGCAAGCACCAAGCTCGGGAATCATGATCTTGGAATACGTGGCACACTCGGCGGTCGCCGACATCCGCAGGCTAGCCGCCCCGGCGGCGCTCGGCAGCGCCGTGCTCTCACGCGGAGTCGAAGAACACGCCGGGTTCGCTACCCAGTCGGCGCGGGCTACCACCGATGTTGTCGATGCGTACCGGATCGTGCTCGCGTGCGAACTCGTTGCCGCCGTCCGGGCGCTGAGGCTGCGCGGCGTCAGGCCGAGCGCGCCGGGTCTGGCCGCTGCCTTTGATCAGGCCCGCGTGACGCTTTGCGCCGAGTCAGCCGACCGGGCGCTCGACGACGACCTGGTGGCCGCGCAGAGCCTGCTCACCGACCTAGCGGCGATAGCCAGACTTGCAAGACCGGCGGGCATCTGATTTATCACGATGATCAGGTTGAGCGCTGTAAGGCATTATTTCACCCATCGAATCCGATCACGCCGGTTACGAGATCGCGTATTCTTTGGTGGTTTTCTACTCGCTAACCCTCATAGTGTCCCAAGGCTGTACCTGCGCGGCACCGGGTGACCGTGAGAGGGTAGAGGGGACGATCCGAGTGAAGGACGTGCGTCGTAGTGAGCATCGGCGAAGCGCTGCTGGCAGCGCGCAACCGTGCTGGTCTGACGGTCAGCGAGGTCAGCAGCAGCACCCGCATCAGGGAAGTGATTGTTCGTGGCATCGAGCGGGATGACTTCTCCGCCTGCGGCGGTGACTTCTACGCTCGCGGTCATATCCGCGCGATAGCGGGCGCGGTCGGCACCGATCCAAGGCCGCTGATCGAGGAGTACGACTCGACCAGGCGGATCCAGGAGATCGCTGCCGCTGCCGTGTTCGCCCCGGCTACCCCGATCAAGCTGCGCGAACGGCGAGGTCCTAACTGGACCGCCGTGCTCAGCGTGCTCGTGCTCGCCGCGCTCGGCTTCGCCGGCTATCTCTTCTTCACCGGCTCGGGTCATTCGGCCGACGCCGGCCTGCACGGCCGTCCGCACAGTGGTCACGGTTCGCCGAGCGCGGCAGGAAAGGCCCATCGTGGGTCTGATACCGCAGTTCACGCTCGCCTGGTGACCCCGGTCAGCGCGGCCGCCTTCGGGCCCAGCGGGCTAGGCAGCGGTGACGATCCCGCGGACGCCCCGCTGGCGATCGATGGCATCGCCGGTACCGCGTGGCACACATCCTGGTACGGATCGGCCAACTTCGGCTTCGTGCAGAGCGGCACCGGCCTGCTCATCGACCTGGGCAAGCCGATGGCGATCACGGCCGTGCGGCTGACGCTCGGCCAGCCGCGGGGAGCGAGGCTTGAGTTGCGTGTCGGCGACTCGCCGACGCCAGCCAGCCTGCGAGCTGTCGCTCGCGAGTCAGGTGCCGGCGGTGTCGTCCGGCTCCGGCTCGCCGTCCCGGTCGTGGGCAGATACGCGCTGATCTGGTTCACCAGGTTGCCGCTCGATCCGACCGGCAGTTACTTCGCCAGCGTCTACGGCATCAAGATCTACGGTGCTCAGCCCGGTGCGCTCAAGGGGCAGCTTGACAGCTAGCTGTTTGCCGCGCCGCTGCGCGGCTCCCACGCTCGATGTCCGATTCGTCTGCTCGGTGCCAAATCATGCGTAAGTGGCCGTTATGAAAAAGTTATCTGCCCGATAAAGCGCTGACGGGGTTCTGGCTGCTAGCTTCCGGTGCTGTATACGGCCGATTTCCATACGGGCCCGAATTGGTGACAGACAGGGGGGCGTGGGGGTCGGTCCCTTTACGGTGGCCTTCCTGGCCACCCCTCGAGGATGAGGCGAGTATGCCAGGACGCAGTGGAATTGGTGCACGGCCTGTGCACGTCAGAAGCAGGGGAGCATCCCTACTAGCGGTGGGCGCTGTGCTCGCCGTGGTGACCGGTACATCGGTCACAGCCGTCGCGGCAATGGCTGCTCCGGCGAGTCACCCTTCCGGGAACGCGCCGTTGACACGCGCGATGGCCGCGAAGTTGTCCAAGAATGTCAACCAGCACGTAATCGTGATCATGAAGAGGCAGTTCGCCGCTGCGCACGTGGGCAGCCGTGCCGCCCGCGCGAGGGCCGGCATGGTCGCAAGCGCTCAGGCGCCGGTGATGGCCGAACTGCGCGCGGTGCACGCCACCCACATCAAGGGCTACCGGCTCGTCAACTCCTTCGCCGCTACGGTGTCGAAGGGCGAGGTCGCCAGGCTGAAGGCCAACCCGGCGGTCAAGGAAGTCATTCCTGACGTGACTATCCACGGCGCGGCCCCGCTGTCGGTGCCATCGAATTCCCGCGTGAGGCCAGGCCGTACGCACGTCAATAACCCGGCCGACCTGACGCCAAATGTCATCCCGGGCGCGTGCTCGGCTACGACGCCGCAGCTCGACCCGGAAGGGCTGTCGCTGACCGGCACCGACTCAGACAACGCCAGCCAGCCGACCGCCAGGTCGCTCGACATCACCGGCGCCGGGGTCAAGGTCGCGTGGATCGCTGACGGCATCGACCCGAACAACATCAACTTCATCAGGTCGAACAGCACCTCGGCGTTCGTCGACTACCAGGACTTCACCGGCGACGGGCCTGGCCAGCCGACTAGCGGCGACGAGGCCTTCCTCGACGCGAACACGATCGCCGGGCAGGGCCTGCACACCTATGACGTGAATGGCTTCTCGGCCCAGCCTGACCCGACCGCTTGCAATATCCGCATTGAGGGCGTCGCGCCTGGCGCCAGCCTGGTCGGACTTGACGTGTTCGGCACCTTCGAGGACACCACCGAGTCGAACTTCCTTCAGGCAATCAACTACGCGGTCGAGACCGACCACGTGAACGTGATCAACGAGTCGTTCGGCTCGAACCCGTTCCCCGACATCACCGCCCTCGACGCGACCAAGGCGTTCGACGACGCGGCCGTCGCGGCTGGCGTGGTCGTCGCCGTGTCGAGCGGCGACGCCGGCTCGACCAACACGATCGGCTCGCCGTCGGCCGACCCGAACGTGATCTCGGTCGGCGCGTCGACCGACCTGCGGTTCTACGCCCAGACGAACTACGCGGCGGCGCGGTACTTCGCGACCACCGGCTGGCTGAACAACAACATCAGCTCGCTTAGCTCGGGCGGCTTCAACGAGACCGGCGGCACTGTCGACCTCGTCGCGCCAGGCGAGCTTAGCTTCGCGTCGTGCGACGCCAGCCCGGTCTTCTTTGGCTGCACGAACTTCAAGGGCCAGTCATCGGCCATCGAAGAGGCCGGCGGCACCAGCGAGTCATCGCCGTTCGTCGCTGGCGCGGCCGCGCTCGTCATCCAGGCCTACCGGCAGACCCACGGCGGCGCCAACCCGACGCCGGCGCTGGTCAAGCAGATCCTGGTCAGCACCGCCTCCGACCTCGGCGCCCCGGCGAACGAGCAGGGCGCCGGCCTGCTGAACACCTACCGCGCCGTCCAGCTCGCCGAGTCGATCTCGACGTCCGATGGCTCGCCGGCCCCGACCGGAGCGACGCTGCTCAAGTCGAGCGGCCAGCTCAACGCGATCGGGCGTCCTGGCAGCAACCGGCACTTCGACGTGACGATCACCAACACCGGTGCGTCGTCGCAGACCGTGCACGTCAGCAGCCGGACCCTCGGGCCTGACCACAACGTGCAATCAGGCTCGGTCACGCTGAACGACAGCACCAGCCCGCAGTTCACGAACTTCTCGGGAGTGCCAAACAACTACGGCACGTTCACCTTTAACGTGCCGCCTAACCAGGACCGGCTTGACGCGTCGATCGCCTACCCGGCTAACCCGGCCAATGGCAACAACGCTCGTGTCCGGCTGATCCTGATCGACCCGACCGGCAAGCTCGCCGCCCACTCGCTGCCTCAGGGCGTGGGCAACTTCGGCAACTCCGATGTCGTCAATCCGGCGGCAGGCACCTGGACCGGCGTTATCTTCGGCATCACCGCGGCCCACCACGGCACCAACGGCACCATTCCGTGGCAGGTCGCGACCGAGCGGTACCAGTCGTTCGGATCGGTCTCGCCGTCTACTGTCACGCTGGCACCTGGAGCGAGCCGCGCGATCCACATCGACATGTCGACGCCAAGCTCGCCGGGCGACAACGCCGCCTCGGTCGTGTTCAGCTCGTCGTCTGGCGACATGACCACGCTGCCGGTGACGTTGCGTTCCAGGGTTGACGTGAACCATGGCGGCGCGTTCAGCGGCGTGCTGACCGGAGGCAACGGCCGGCCGCCAGGCGAGGGCCAGGTCGACTACTACGTGTTCAAGGTCCACAGCGGCGTTCGCGACATCACCGCGAACGTGAACCTCACCAACGACGCCGGCGACCCGGTCGGCGCCTACCTGATCGACCCGAACGGCAACGTCGGCGGTTACGGCCAGAACAGCATCAACGGCCTCCAGGGGACGTCGCTGACGGCTTACTCGGCCGACCCGGTCGCTGGCACCTGGACGCTCATCGTCGAGTTCGCCGAGCCGGTCGTCGGCGATGAGATCTCGCAGCCGTTCTCTGGCAACATCGCGTTCGACAACGTCAGCGTGCACGCCAGCGGGCTGCCGCACAGCGCGGACACCCAGCTCGCGGCGGGTACCCCGGTGACCGTCCCCGTGACGATCACCAACAACGGAGACCAGGCCGAGGACTTCTACCTTGACCCGAGGCTCAACTCGGCTACCACGGTCACGCTGGCGCCGTTCAGCCAGGCCAGCGGGCTAGGCCTGCCGCTGATCGTCGGCTCACCGGTGTGGTTCATGCCGACCGAGTCGACCAGCGTCTCGGTGGCGGCCAACGCCAGCCTGCCGATCATGTTCGACTTCGGCCCGAACCAGGGCGACCCCGACCTGGTCAGCAGCACAGGCACCAATCCCACCGGCTCCTACACCACGCCAGCGGGCACGTTCACCAACGGCTTCTGGTTCGCTACGCCGAGCGAGATCGGTCCGTACCCAGGCCCGGCACCCGCCGGCACGGTGAGCATGTCGATGAGCGTCACCACCAAGGCGTTCGACACCACGGTGACCTCGGACACCGGGGACCTGGAGCTGGCCGCGACCAACCCGGCGACCACGTTCTCGCCGGTCGTCATCAACCCGGGCCAGTCGGCCACGGTCAACCTCACGATCACGCCGTCCGGAGGATCGGGCTCGGTCGTCAGCGGCACGCTTTACGTTGACGACTTCCTGACCAACGTTCCGCCGTACGGCCAGCAGGGTGCCGACGAACTCATCGGCATCCCGTACACCTACACAATCAAGTAAGCACAAGTAACCACGATTAGCTAAGGAGGGGCCAGCCGGTTACGGCTGGCCCCTCCTGCCAATCTAGGTTCGTGCGCCTGCTTGCCCATCTGCCAGCCGGACCTTGCCGGCGAGTCGGTCGAGCATCTCAGTGCCCTTCCTGTGCGGTCGCGGCCAGGAACGCGGCGGCGGCCGCCTTCTCGGCCTCGGCGACGCCGATAGCGTCGGCGTGCTTAGGCGCTTCGTCGAAGTACCACATGATGACGCCGCGCGCGGGTTCGGCCAGCGGCGAGGCCCAGTCGCGGAAGAGCTCGGTGGTCACCGCGAGCGCCGTGGTGGGAACGGCTCCGGCGTGGGCGAGGCGGTCGATCGCGGTGGCGTGCGCGACCTGGGAACGGCCGCCGACCGCGTCGGTGACGTACAGCACCTCGTAGCCGTCCTGCAGCGCCTGCACCGTTGCGAACGTCAGGCAGATCTCGGTGTGCAGGCCGGCGATGATCAGTCGCTTCTTGCCGGTGGCCTCGACGGCGGCGCGGAATGCCTCGTCCTCGAAGGTGTTCATCGACGTGCGGTCGATCGCCTCCAGGCCGGGCAGTTCGTCGGCGATCGAGGCGAGGGTCGGGCCGTTGAAGCCGAGCTTCACGCCGACGGTCGAGAGCACGATCGGTATCCCGTACGCCTTGGCGGTCTTGGCCAGCAGTCGCACGTTCAGCTCGACCGTGTCCCGGTCGGTCTCCGAGCGGATGACCTCGAACATCTCGTTCTGGAAGTCGATCAGCACCAGGGCCGTGTCCTCGGCCTTCCAGACACCCAGGTCCTTCGTCATGACTGTGCTCCTAATCGCTCCTAGTCCCGGTGAGTCGTCCTGTGACCACAGACCAGATCCGGAGAAAGCGTGGATTCAGCACCTCTTCGATGAACGGAGTCAGGACGATGAGCGATCAAGTGGCGATCGTGGCCGGCGCGGGCGGCCCCCTCGGCCGGAACGTGGCGGTGAGGCTCGCGGCCGCGGGATTCGCTGTGGCCGGCGTCGACCGCAACGAAGGGGGCCTGCGGGAACTGCCTGACGGCATCGTCCAGGTGCCGGGCGACACTACCGATCCCGCGGTCGCGAAGGCCGTCGTGGAGCGCGTGGTCGCCGAGGTGGGCGCCCCGGGTGTCCTGGTGAATACCATCGGCGCTTTCGTGCTCGGGGACGCACTGGCTGCGACGTCGGACGAGCTGCGGCTGATGATGGACGTCAACCTCGGCTCGGCCTTGTGGCTGACCCAGGCCGTCGTGCCCATTATGCGCGAGCGCGGATCGGGCTCGATCGTGCACGTCTCCGCGCGGCCTGCCGCGGTACCCACCGAGGGGATGGCCGCCTACAGCCTGAGCAAGGCGGCGCTCAGCCACCTCGTCCGCGTGCTGGACCTGGAGCTGCGCCCGCAGGGGATCCGGGTCAACGCCGTCGCCCCGCAACTGCTCGACACCCCGAAGAACCGGAGCTTCCTCGCGCCTGAAGCGCTCACCCACGCAGTGCCGCCTGAGGCGATCGCCGAGGTGATCGTGTTCCTTGCCAGCGACGCCGCCGCGCCCGTCAGCGGCGCCATCCTTCCCGCCTATGGCGCCTGACTCAGGCGGCGAAAACCAGGTCCCGGATTCTCCCCCGAACGGAAACTACGAAAGGCCTTCCTGCCATGTCTTTGCTGGACGAACCCACCAGCCGCCGCAAGTTCCTGACCCGCTCCGCAGCTGTCGCGGCCGTGCCCGCGCTGGCCGGGGTCACCGGGACCGCCCTCACCGGCACGGCGTCCGCCGCCGCGAGCCCGGACTTCCCGGTCTATGCCCCGATCCCGGCCTCCGCCCTCGGCCCAGCGCTCAACGCCGACGGCTACTACTCCGGGCAGATCAACGGCAACCTCTACTGGGTCACCGACGGCACCTACCAGGCTGCGTTCCTGCTCACCAAGGAAGGCGTGGTGCTGTTCGACGCCCCGCCGACCATCGGCCACAACCTGCAGCGGGCTATCGACGACGCCGCCAACGCCACCGGCATGTCGAACAAGGTCACGCACATGGTGTACTCCCACCACCACGCCGACCACCTCGGCGGATCGTTCCTGTTCGGCAACGACGTCGAGCGCATCGGCCAGGTCGAGACCCGTACCCTGCTGCTGCGTGACAACGACCCAGCCCGGCCGATCCCAGACCACACGTTCACGGACCGCATGACCCTGAACGTCGGCGGCGAGCGCGTGGAACTGGCGCACCTGGGCACAAACCACACGCCGGACAACATCTACATCCACTTCCCCGACCACGACACGCTGATGCTCGTCGACATCAACTTGCCGGGCTGGGTGCCGTTCGACTCCTTCAACCTGAACGAGGACGTCCAAGGCTCCATCGCCGCCCCCGGCAAGGCCTTGTCCTACCCCTGGTCCACCTACATCGGCGGGCACATGGGCCGCCTTGGCACCCGCCAGGACATGGCCGTCTACCAGCAGTACGTCGCCGACATCATCACGGGCGTCAAGGCCGCCCTGACGGCCGTCGACGCGACGCCGTTCTTCGCCCATTACGGCGACAACGAATGGGCCGCGGTGAAGACCTACCAGGCTGCGCAGGTCAAGTACGCCTCCGACCCGGTCATCAAGAAGTACACCGGCGTGCTCGCCGCCGCCGACGTCTACACGGCAAGCACCGCGTTCGTGCTCCTGGAAGCGGTGCGCCTCGACCTCGGGATCGGCTCGCAGGTTCACCCCTGACAACCCTGGGTCGACCCGCCGGGCGGCCAGCGCACGTTCCGGACCGCCGGGCCGGGGACGTGCTCCCGGTCCTGCGCTGCCTACGCTATGGGTGTGGATCTTGCAGCGGTGAAGGCGGCCCCGACGTCTGTGCTCGTCAGGTGCGCTGTTGCCGCGGCAGCCAACGCGCGAGATCTGCTCGGTGACGCCGAGTGGCTGTCGGCGGCGGCAGACCGCGGAAGCGCATGACACGAACCAGTCAGGCCGCGCCAGCGACTTGTGAGGAGCAGGACACGATGAGCATCGAGCCGTTCCGCATTGACATCCCGCAGGCCGACCTGGACGACCTGCGCGCGCGGCTGGCCCGCACCCGCTGGCCCGACCAGCTGCCCGGCGTGGGGTGGGACTACGGCATACCCCTGGAGTACGTGCGGGAACTCGCCGGATACTGGCGCACCGGCTACGACTGGCGGGTACACGAGCAGAAGCTGAACGGATTTGATCAGTTCACCACCACCATCGACGGGCAGCGGGTGCACTTCCTGCACGTGCGTTCCGCTGAGCCGGGCGCCGTTCCGCTGGTCATCACCCACGGCTGGCCCGGGTCCATCGCGGAGTTCAGCGAGATCATCGGGCCGCTGACCGATCCCGCAGCCCACGGCGGGGACCGAGCCGACGCGTTTCACCTCGTGGTGCCCTCGATCCCCGGCTTCGGGTTCTCCGGCCCGACCAGCGACACTGGCTGGAATCCGCGCCGCATCGCGCGGGCCTGGGACGAGCTGATGGGTCGCCTTGGCTACGATCGCTACGGTGCCCAGGGCGGCGACTGGGGCTCGGCGATATCGAGGGAACTCGGGCTCGTCGCCCCCGACCACCTCATCGGGGTGCACCTGAACATGCTCTCCGCCCGGCCGTCCGACGGCGCGACTACCAACGACCTGACCGATGAGGAAAGTGCCCGCCTGCAGGCACTAAAACACTTCCGGTCCACCGGTTCTGGATATCAGGCGATCCAGTCCACCCGCCCGCAGACACTGGCCTACGGGCTCACCGACTCCCCGGCCGGGCAGCTTGCCTGGATCGCCGAGAAGTTCGGCGAATGGACCGACAACGGGCTCCCCGACCAGGCCGTCGGCCGCGACCATCTACTCACCAACGTCAGCATCTACTGGCTGACCGCAACTGCCGGATCATCCGCCCGCCTCTACTACGAGACCGCGCACACGGGCGGCTGGGGCACACCGGCCACCTCCTCAGTGCCGACCGGCATCGCGGTCTTCCCTCGCGAGATCGCACCGCCCATCCGCCGGTTCGCCGAGCAGTCCAACAACATCGTGCACTGGACCGAATTCGACCGCGGTGGTCACTTCGCCGCCATGGAACAGCCAGGCCTGCTCACCGGCGACATCCGCGACTTCTTCCGTCAGCTCCGCTGACCGGCTACCCGACGGCAAAGCAGGCCAGCAAAACTCCCGCCCGCTTGGCTATCTGGCTATCGTTGGTTTTAGCAGTGCCGGCAGGGCGCGCGACAGGAGCTTGCGATGACACAGGCGATTGATGGGCTCGAGGCTGACCGGGCGGCGTTGCTCGAGATCTGCGCTGGCCTGCGCGAGGAGGACTGGAGCGCGCCAAGTGGTTGCGGCGGGTGGAGCGTGCAGGACGTGGTCGCGCACATGGGCGCGCTGTACTGGCTGGTCGTCGACCGGACGAAACTGCCCGACGTCGGCGACCTGCCGACCGAGCGGGCGCAGGATCTCTACGTCGAGCACCGCCGTTCGATGAGTGCGAAAGAGGTACTGGCTGACTACGAGTCGGTAAGCGCCGCCGCGCTTCCCAGACTGGCGGGCATGGGCGGCCTGGACTTCGAGATGCCGCTTGGCGACCTGGGCACGTACAAGGCGAGCATGATCCCGACCGCGTACAGCTTCGATCACTACGTCCACATCAGGATGGATCTCTTCGAGCCTCGCGGTCCGCTGACCGGGCCGCCGCCTCCGTCGGACGAACCCAGGCTGGCGCCAGTGCTCGACTGGGTCGCCGCGGCGTTGCCGCAGCAGAGCGCCGAGGCGGTCGCGAGTCTGCCAGGCGTGGTCGAGTTCGTCATCACCGGTCCGGGTGCCCGCAGGATCGAGGTCGGGTCAGGCGATCCTGCTGGCCAGGTCAGCATGACCGCGCAGGCGTTCATCAAGTCCGTCACCCAGCGCGGTGACTGGGCCGAGGCTGAGATCACGTCGCTCGGCGACGGGCTGACGCGAGCCAGCCTCTTGCGGCTCAAGGTGTTCTGATCGCGAGTCGCTGCCTGACCGCCTCGTAGCAGGCGATGGCCGCCGACGTCGCGACGTTGAGCGAGTCGGCTAGGCCGAACATCGGAATGCGGACCTTGGCGTCGGCGAATGCCAGCCAGTCGTCGGACAGGCCATGGGATTCCGAGCCGACGGCGATCGCCGTGGCCTTTGTAAGATCGGCGCCGGTCAGCAGCACCTCAGAATCGGGCGATGTAGCGACGAGCTTTATTTCATGCTCAGAAAGCCAGGCCATCACCCGGGTCGAGTTGTCGGCGGCGACAGGCACGCTGAACACGGTTCCTTTGCTCGCGCGGATGACGTTCGGGTTGCCCCAGTCGGTGATCGGGTCGGTCGCGATCACGGCGGCGACTCCGGCCGCGTCGGCGGTGCGCAAGATCGCGCCGAGATTGCCGGGCTTTTCCACGCCCTGGCAGATCAGCACCAGCGGATCGGGACCAATACGTAGCTCGGCGATTTCGGCTCGCACCGCCGGCACGACGGCGAGCCAGCCGTCCGGCGATTCCCGGTAAGCGATCTTGCTGAATACGTCTTTGCTGACGCGGATTATGTCGGCGCCACGTTCGGCCACGTGGGTGAGCAGCGGCGGGTGATCGGCTCCGCCGAGTTCGGGTGAGTAGAACAGCGCGCGCGGGCGCACCCCGGCGGCCAGCGCGAGACCAAGTTCTTCGAAGCCTTCGACAAGGGTGACCTTGGCGTCATCCCTGACCCGGCGGCGGCGCAACGCCACCAGATGCTTGACCCGCGGATTGGCTGGGCTGGTGATATCCAGGTCGGCCGCAGGCATGTGGTCATCGTAGGTGATCGATGCCGCGCCGCCTCAGGTGCGAGGCGGCGCGGCATCGGTGTTGGATCAGCCAGCGCTAATGGCTGGCGGCAATGCCAGTGACAGGACTCTTCGTGCCTGCCTCGTCCCCGTGCCACACGGCGCCGAAAGCGGCGACGTGGCCGGTGGCCGTGGCCAGGAAGTACCCGCCGAAGGTCGGGTCACCGGCTACGCCGATGGTCGTGCCGACGCTGGCGGACGGCATGCTGCCGAAGTTAGGTGCGCCGCCGAAGACGTGAACTCCGCCTCCAGCCGTGACCAGCCAGTAGCCCTGCTTCTTCGGCTCGGACCCGATCCCGGTCACATTCTTCAGGTTCTTGCCACCGAAGTTATGGGCGTCGCGTGCGATGACCTTTCCGCTGGCCGTCGCTATCCAGTAGCCGCCGGTCTGCGGGTCAAGTGCGATGCCGACAATCCTTCCTTGGTTGATGGCTCCGCCGTGGTTCTTCGCGCCGCCGAACGCGTACACGTGACCGTTGGAGGAGACGAGCCAGTAGCCGTTGCCCGACTTGTCCGGTGCGATGCCGGCAATTGACGAACTTGGGTGCCCGACCGAGCCCTTGGAGGCTATGCCGAATCCCTTGACCCTGCCCTTGGCGGTGACGACCCAGTAGCCGTTGTTGTGCGCGGCCGCGATCCCGACCACTCTCGAGCCCGGGTTCGTGAACGAGCCGTGTGATGGTGCGTGGAAGGCGTGGACGTGGCCGTTGGCGCTGACCAGCCAGTAGCCGCGCGGTGCGGCGCTGAACTTGCACAGCTGGGTAGCCAGGGCTCCGGCAATCGGCGTGCCGAGACCGGTCCCCATGTCGTAGCCATTGGTGACGGCGTAGTGGCCGCCGCCCTGGCCGGTGTAGTCGTTGTTGTTGGGGTTGGGATTGCCGTTGACGGCAGCGATGTCGTCGAGCACGACGGCCGTGACCTTCGGCGAGGCGACGAAGTACACCGTCGGGTTGACCCAGCCGACCGGCGAGGCCGAGCACTTGGCGTCGGTGAGGGCGAGCAACGCCGCCCACAGCGGCGCCGCGCCGCTCGTGCCGCCGATCTGAGTCCAGCCTCCGTGGAAGAAGAGCACGTAGCCGGTCTGCGGATCCGCGTCGGCCGACACGTCTGGTACTTCACGAACGCTGGATTTGATGCCGAAAGACTGCTGGAACGCGGGCTGGCTGTAGAAGACGGACTTGCCGCCGCCACTGGCGCCTTCCTGCAGGCCCTGCTCGTTCCACACGGTTTCGCCGGGACGCGGGGTTATGTCAAACACGGTGGTACCGCCGACGCCGAGCACGAAGGGATCGCTGGCTGGGAAGTTGACGCTCAGCCTGGTCGGCACGCCGTCGTTCTGCAAGCACCCTTCCGATCCGTCGTCACCCGACGAGGCGACGATGGTCTGGCCCTGCACAGCTGCCTGGAGGTACAAGGTGGTGACCGCGTTGGCTGCGTTCGGGTCCTGATAGTGCTCGCACAACCCGTAGGACTCGGAGATGACCCGTGCCCGGTCCTGGTCAACCATGACGCGGTAGATGTCGAACGCGGCCTTTCCTGTGTTAGGTGCTTGGTAGACGATGATGTTCGCGCGGGGCGCCATGCTCGCCACGGTCTCGATGTCAAGTACGGCCTCGCCCTGGCCGAAACCGGTCTGGCTGAAGCCGTCGACATGGTTGTAGCTGACGCTGGTGTGCAGGTTGTAGCACTTCTCGAACGTGCTGATGTCACTTGGCTTGTTCGGTTCGCCGAACTCGACGATGCCGACCGTCTGGCCGCGGCCGAAGTCGCCAGCCTTGTACAGATCGGAGAACTCGTATGAGAACGCGAGCTCGTCTGCGGTTAGGCCGCCCTGGGAAGTGTGCTGATTAACCGCAGCCGCGCAAGGCTGGGGGCCGCCAGTCGGCTCGCCAGCCGGCCGGATTGGCTCGTGTCTGGTCAGCTTCATGCTCGCCCTGCTTGGCGCCGCGGCGAACGAGTGCATCCTGGTGAGGTTGTCGAGCCCGATGATCGCCTGAACGTGCGAGGCGATCATCGCCGGCAGCCTGGGCGCGTTGGTGTTCGCGAAGCCTGCGCCGCCTCCCGCGAGCCGGTAGCTTGCCATGGTCACGCCGAAGGCGCTTTCGATCTGCCCGGCCGTTGCGGTGACCGGAATGCTCAGGTGGTCGGCGCTGATCGCACCCGGGTGCAGCCCGCGTGCCCGCAGCGCGGCGTAGACGCTGCTGATGGTCGCACTGGTCGGGCCGAACAGCGAGGCGAACTGGCCGCGCCCGATGTAAGCGTGGTAGAGCGGTGAGCCAGGAGTCGATACCTGGGTGGCGTACAGGTTGAGCGCCGCCGGATCCCTCGGGGCTAGCGCCACATCGATCTGCAGAGTTGTGCTGCTCAGCAACGCCCCGATCCGCGCCGAGCCCTGCGGCACGATTCCTGCCGCCCCGACCGGTGTCAACGTCGGAACGGCCTGCGCGGCCCCGGCTGTTGCCAGGAACGCCGTCGCGGCCGCGACGCTGGCGAGCCCGGCCGTGAGGCTTCGCGCGTTAAGCCAGGCGGCCCGCCCGCGCATTCGTGAATAGTGCCCCTCACTCAATGTGATCTCCCTTCGGTCATCCAACGTGCCCCCGTTCCTGGCGGTGGGATCCTTTGCGGGGCTCATCCGCATGCAGGTCCATCACTGTGCGCAACCATGCGCGAG
>DATNEK010000154.1:0-12038 GCA_035553055.1 Streptosporangiaceae bacterium
TCCGTCCACCCTGGTGGTGACCATCGTCCCGGTGACGTCGCTGGCCAGGTACACCGCCTTCACCTCGTCAGCGACCGGACTGTCCGAGGTCAGCAGGAACCTGGTGCCCATCGCGATCCCGGCGGCTCCGTAGGCGAGCGCCGAGACCAGACCCCGGCCGTCGAAGTAGCCGCCCGCCGCGATCACCGGGATGTCGACGGCGTCCACCACCTGCGGGATTAGCAGGCTGGTCGGCACCGGTCCGGTGTGCCCGCCGCCCTCGCCACCGGTCGCGATCACCGCGTCGATGCCCCACTTCGCGACCTTTTCCGCGTGCCGCCGTGCGCCGACCGACGCGATCGTGACCACCCCGGCGTCGCGCAGCCTGGCGATCAGGTCCTGCTTCGGCGCGAGGGCGAAGGAGGCGACCGGCACCTGCTCGGCGATGATCATGTCGACCCGCTCGTCCGCGTCGGCCGCGTCGGCTCGCAGGTTAACCGCGAACGGGGCTGGCGTTCGAGCTTTAACCGCCTTGATAGCGCAAAGCAACTCGGCGGTGCTCATCGTCGCCGAGGCGATGATGCCGAGCCCGCCAGCCGCCGAGGTCGCCGCGGTCAGCTTGGCCCCGGCGACGTAACCCATCGCGGCCTGAACGATCGGGTACCTGATGCCGACGAGGTCGGTCAGCGCCGTCTTGATCACCGGAGCTCGGCTTCACGCAGCCCGGCCGGATCAAGCCGTTCCCTGATCAGCGCGAGCTCGGCCTCGGTCGGCTCCGCGGTGACCGTCACTTCGTCAGTAATGGTCAACGCGAATCCGGTAAGCTCCCGCACCTGGTCAACGCTGACGCCGGGATGCACCGACCGCAGCCGCATCGAGTGGTCGGGAGTGTCGAAGTCGAGCACGGCCTTGTCGGTGACCACGAGCCTGATCTCAAGGCACGGTGGAGTCCGGTCGTAACCGATCCCGCTCACCATGTCGACCCGCTCGACAAAGACCCTCGGTGAATGCTTCGGTACCCAGTAGCTCACCGGATGGTTGATCGTGTTTCCTGGTGCGCCGCGTACGCCGAGCAACTGCGCCTTCGGCTTGGCCCAGTCACCGATCACCGCGATGTTCTGGTTGCCGAAACGGTCGATCTGCGCGGCGCCCATCATCATGTGCCGCCGCCCGGTCGCCACCAGCCTGAGCACGTCCCGGTACGGCATCCAGCCCTCGACCATGTCGTCCGGGTCAAGCAACATGGCCTCACCGTCGGTGATCAGCAGGTCGGGGGAGAAGGTCAACCTGGCGAGCCGGGCGCCAAGGGATGGGATCGGCGCCATCGTGCTGGCGAGGATCGCGCCGTCGCCGCGCCAAGCCTGCGCGCAGGCAACCACGCAGATCTCGGCCAGCGAAGCGGTCACGCCGCCGCTCCGCGAACGGCTGCCTGATAGGCGGCCTCATCGCCGTCCAGGTAGGTCTTGCGGAACGGCTCCCACGTCTGCTCGCTCGCGGCGGCCTTCGCGTACTCGGCCTGAAACACCTCGTCCCTGCCGTAGTCAGGCACGCACGAGGTGAAGTGCGCCCCGCCCGGCGTCTCGACCACTCCGCAGGCCATCGCCCGGTTGATCAGCATTGTCGGCGGTGGCCCGTCGAGCCTGCGCACGATTCGTTCGCACGACATGAAGGCCCGGTCCGCTGCCAGGCAGAACAGGTCGTCGAAGTACGGGTCAGGCCCGAGGTACTGCCCGTTGCCGCCGGGGTCTGCTCGGTTCATGTGCACGAGCGCGACGTCGAGCCGCAGCGCCGGCACCGCGACGAGCTCCTCGCCGTCGTCGTACGGAGACCGGACCGTTCGCAGGCCCGGGTTAACGGTCAGCACGTCAGAGCCAAGCCCGGCCCTGGTCGGCAGGAACGGCAGTCGCTGGGTCGCGGCGAGCAGCCCGAACCGCATCATGCCCTCGTCGAACTCGGTCAGCTCGATCGCCCCAGCCTGCCGGGCGCGCCGGTAGTGCGGCTCAAGCGGTATCGAGTCAAGCGAGACGAACCCGGTCACCACCCGACGCACGGCACCGGCCGCGATCAGCAACCCGACGTCGGGTCCGCCGAACGACACCACGGTCAGGTCGGTCAGCCCGGCTTGTGCGAGCGCCCGAACCAGGGCCATCGGCTTGCGTCGCGACCCCCAGCCGCCGATCCCGATCGTCATCCCTGGCTGGACGGCGGCCAGGACGTCATCGATCCTGAGCACGCGGTTCATGGGTTCGCGCCATCGACGAAAGCCTGCCTGGCCCGGTCCGAGATGCCCGACAGGTTCAGCTCGAAAGTGAACCCCTGCTCGTACCGGTACGAGCGGCGGACGTCGACCGGGTCAATGCCGTTCAGCGACTGTTTGGCCAGCCTGATGGTCTCGCCGTTCTTGCTGGCGATCTCGGCTGCCACTGAGCGTGCTGCTGCCCTCAGCTCGCTGGCGGGAACGACGTCGAGCACGGTCCCGTACGCGTGCAACTGCGCTGCTGGCACGTTCTTGCAGGTGTACACCATCGTCCGCATGAGCTGCTGCGGCACCAGCCTGGACAAGTGGGTCGCTGCCCCGAGCGCGCCCCGGTCGACCTCGGGCAGCCCGAATGTGGCGTCTTCGCTAGCCACGACGATGTCGGCGCTGCCCGCCAGCCCGACCCCGCCACCCAAACAGAAACCCTGCACCGCCGCGACCACCGGCACCGCGCATTCGTACACGGCCGCGAACGCGGCGAAACATCCGCGGTTCGCCCCGATCAGCGCATCGTGCCCGCTGGTCCGCTGCATCTCCTTGATGTCGACCCCGGCGCAGAACCCGCGCCCGTTCGCGGCCAGCACCACCGCCCGCACGTCAGGGTCATTGCCGGCCACCGTCACCGTCTCGGCGAGATCAAACCAGCCTTGCACGGGCAGCGCGTTGACCGGCGGATAGTCGATCACCACCTCGGCGATCCCGTCGCCGCTGCTGACGCTTATCCCCAACCCCGCCCACCTAATTCAACTTCCCAACCTAGCGTTTGCTCGGCAGGCTAACACGCGCCGCCGGCCGTCGCCCGTGAGCGCGTGTGGTTGGGTGGAGCACGTACGTGATGACGACCCGGCGACCGGGCGGCGGTTTCTGACGCGCTCGGCATATGCGGACGACCGGCACCTCAGGTCGCGTCAGGCGATCTTCGCTTACGCCGACGCTCCGGCCGACCCGCGGTGGCGCACCTCGTTCGTCGGCTGGGATGGCACCCAGATCGTGGCCGACGTGGGTTGTGGCAACGGATTCGACCTCCGCCAGATCGTGCCCGATGGCCGCTGCCGCCACGCCATCGGCGTGGATCTGTCGGCCGGGATGCTGCGTTCGCTCGGCAGCCTGGTCGACTCTGGCCGCCTGTCACTTGTCCAGGCCGACGCCCAGCAGCTACCGCTGGCCGACGCCAGCGTCGATGTGGCCATGGCTATGCACATGCTGTACCACGTATCCGACATCCCGGCCGTGGTGCAGGAGTTGCGTCGCATAGTCAAGCCTGGCGGAACCTTGCTGGCGTCCACCAACAGGAGCGGCACGCTCGCGGAGATCAACGAGTTGTTCAACGTGGCGGTTTCCGCCCAGTTCGGCCGGACGCTTGACCTGCTGCCTGCCTTGAGTTTCACAATCGAGACCGGCGCGGGAGTCCTGGGCCGAGAGTTCCCCGCCATCGCTGTGCATCGGCACGATCTGCCGCTCTCGTTCCCAGACGCCGAGCCCGTCATCGGCTACCTCGCCAGCCTCCGCGAGCCGATCATTGCCAACATCAAAGAGCCACTCGACTTCGACGCGGCGCTAGCCGACGTCGCTGCCCGTGTGGACCAAGTCATCCGAACCGAAGGTCGTTTCCGCACAACGTTCCGCACCGGCGTCTTCGTCTGCCGCTAACGGCGACTTCAGCCGCAGCGTTGCAAGGCCGCTCGTCCCGCTCTGACGCTCGCTGGCCCCGGCAGCGAACACCATCACCAGCTACTCACCGCACAAGAGCAGCCCGTCGTGTGGCATACCGGTCGGATGGTTGCCGCTAAACCTGTGATATGCCTCTCCGTCCCCGGCAGGGATGGCCGCGGTGCGCGGAAATCCTGGCCGGTGCGGGCGGGGCGCGGGCCGGGGTTGCCGCCGCGCGCCCAGCCATGGTGGCCTATGTTCGGTCCCGGCATGTTTTCCCGGTTTGGGCACTTGCCGGCGACGACGGCGTTGGACCATTGCTGCTGTTGGCAGGCAGGCGGCGACGCCAGCGTCGGACCGTTCCTGTCGTGGGGACCACCGCGTTGGACCGTTGCTGTCGTTGGCCGGCGGCGGCTAACAGCGGCGTTGGACCGTTGCTGTCGTTGGCCGCCGGGGCGGAGGGCGGCGGGCGGCGGCTGCTGCCGCGCGCCCGGTGGAGGTGACCTATTTTCCGGTCTGTCGGCTCGGCGGCCGTCCCCCGGTGCGTTTTCGTAGCGGCAGCCGCGCGACCCTGCTGGTCATCGTGGCTCATGCCCGGAATATCCGACAGCTAAGCTAGGTCGTCGCGGGTCGCCACCGCCGAGCTGGGCGCACCGGCTCCGCCGGCCGGCACCGGCTCCGCCGGCCGGACCCGGCCACCCAGGAATGACCGACCACCCCAAGCACTCCGGCCAGTCCGTCCGATGCGACTTTGCAAAGACCCTGGCCTACGTGGGCGGTGCCTGATCAGGCGGCGGCTTGGGTTTGCGTTGGCTTGGTGGCTGCGGCGTCACGGAACCTGAGGCGGCCGCGGTCGATCACGACAGTGCCGTTCTCCGTCGCGGTCTGGAACAGCGCCTCGTCGCTGCCGTCGTCGGGCAGCCACATCGAGATCACCAGGGACTCGCCGGGGAAGACCGGGCGGCTGAACCGGCCCGCCATGGCGAGGAACCGCGCCGGGTCAGACCCGCACAGGGAGTGCAGAAGCGCCCGGCCGGTGACCCCGTAGGTGCACAGGCCGTGCAGGATGGGCCGGTCGAATCCGCCCCTGGCGGCGAACTTGGGGTCGGCGTGCAGCGGGTTCCGGTCTCCCGACAGCCGGTAAACAAGCGCCTGCTCCGGCCTGGTCTGATAGGTCACCACGTGGTCGGCGGCCCGATCGGGTCGCGTCCAGGTGTCGCGCGGCCCACGGTCGCCGCCGAAGCCGCCTTCACCTCTGATGAACGCGCTGCTCCGCGCGGTCACCAGCGGCTCGCCAGTGACGGCGTCGACCGCGACGTTCTCACTCGCCACAAGCGCGCCCGAGCCCTTGTCGTACATCCCGGTCACGGTCGCGACCGTTCGCACGGTTCCCGAGACCGGCAGCGGCCTATGCAGATCGAACGACTGCTCGGCGTGCACGAGAAGTGCCCGGTCGAAGTCGCCGAACCGGCGGCCGGTCGAGGCCTGCGAGAGCAGCACGGCGTAGGTCGGCAGCACCTGCTGCGTGATGCCTTCCGAGTTCTCCGTGGTGAATTCGAGCTCGCTGAGCGGATCGCCGAGCCCGGCACCGACGCCGACTGCGTAGAGCAGCGCGTCCTTCGAGGTCCATGACCGCTCTTGCGGCTCGCCGGGTACTCCGATCACGCTGTGGTCGAGTGCCATCGGGACCTCCAGGCAGTAGAATCCGGTTCTAGAATCATCCCAGTGACGACCCCCCGGCAGCAAGAGGAGCGCCAGCCATGGGACTGCTTGACGGAAGAGTAGCCATCGTGACGGGCGCGAGCAGGGGCATTGGCGCCGAGATCGCCAGGCGTTTCGGCGCCGAGGGTGCCGCGGTCGCGGTGGCGGCCCGTACAACCGACACGGGAAGCTCGCCGTTCGCCGGGACGATCGGCGAGACCGCAGAGCAGATACGTGCTGCGGGCGGCACCGCCGTGGCGATCGAAACCAACCTGGCCAAGCCGCAGGACCGCGAACGGCTGGTCAGCGAGACCAAGGCTCAGCTCGGCGTACCCGACATTGTGGTCAGTAACGCCGCCGTCACCTACTTCCTCAGGGTCGAGGACTTCACGCCGAAGCAGTACGCGCTGATGTTCAACGTGCAGGTGGAAGCGTCGTTCCACCTCGCGCAGCTTGTGCTGCCTGGGATGCGAGAGCGCGGTGCCGGGTGGATTCTCAACATCTCCTCGATCGCCGCCGTGCACCCCGAGATACCGCCAACGGCCTGGGGCGGTCGAGGCGGCACGGTCTACGGCATGTGCAAGGCCGCGATCGAGCGCTTCTCGACCGGCTTGGCCGCCGAGTTGTACAACGACAACATCGCGGTGAACGCGCTCGCCCCGAACAAGGTCGTTCCGACGCCAGGAACGATCTTCCACCACCTCACCACCGAGGCCGATCCCAACTCAGAGCATCCCTCGGTGATGGCGGCCGCAGCGCTCGCCCTCTGCAGCGCCGACCCGAAGAGCAGAACCGGCCGGATCGCCTACTCGATCGACTTGCTCAACGAGCTGGGCGTGCCGATCCCTGTCGGCTAGACGCCGATCCTGGTCGCCAACCGCTCCCGGTGGTAGCTGGCGTCGCCGAGGAACAACTCGCTCGACTTCGCTCGCTTGAAGTACAGGTGCGCGTCGTGTTCCCAGGTGAAGCCGATCCCGCCGTGGATCTGGATGTTCTCGGCGGCGACGTGGAAGTACACCTCCGATGCCAGGGCCTTCACCAGCGAGGCGAGCATCGGGACCTCGGGTGAGTCCTCGGCCACCGCCGCCGCCGCGTACGCCACGGCCGACCGCAGCGACTCGACCTCCATCAGCAGGTCGGCGCAGCGATGCTTGATCGCCTGGAAGCTCCCGATCGGTCGGCCGAACTGGTGCCTGATCTTGGCGTACTCGACGGCCATGTCCAGCGCACGCTGCGCCCCGCCAAGCTGTTCGGCGGCGAGCGCGATCGCCGTGACGTCGAGCACCTTGGCCAGCGGCGCCTCACCTGCCGACCCGATCAGCCGGCCAGCCACCGAACTGAACTCGCACCTGGCCAGCTTCCTGGTCTGGTCGAGCGTGGCCAGCGACGTCCGCGCCAGACCGGCAGCGGATCCATCGACGGCGAACAGCGACAGTCCGGTTTCCGTGCGGCCGACAACCAGCAGCAGGTCAGCGGTCGCGCCGTCGAGCACGAAGCTCTTGTGCCCGTCAAGCACCCAGCCGTCACCGTGCTTGGCCGCCGACAACCTGATCGACTCCGGTTCCCACGACCCATCGTCTTCGGTGAAAGCAACCGTGGCGACTCTCTGGCCGGAAGCGATACCTGGCAGCAGGTCACTCTTGGCGGCCTCGTCCGCTGTGGCCAGCAAGGCGGTCGCCGCGAGCACGGCGCTGGCCAGGTAGGGCCCGGTGTACAGGGCAGCGCCGAGTTCTTCGAGAATGATGGCCTGCTCGACGAACGAGAACCCGGCACCGCCGTATTCTTCGGGAATCGCGATGGCCTGCAAGCCGAGTTGACCGGCGGCGTGCTGCCACACCTGCTCATCGGTGGCGACGTCCGCGTCCATTAGCTCGCGTACCCGGCTCAGCGGCGCCCGGTCGGTGAGGAAACGGCGCACCGAGTCCCGCAGTTCGGCCTGCTCCGCGCTCATGGCCAGCTTCATGTCTTCTCCTCGGTGTTAGCCCGTTCGCACGGAGCTTGGTCCCGTGACCACCAGAATGTCCAGCGCCTCGATCTGGTCGCCGCTGACCCACAGCGGGTTGACTTCGAGCGAGCGCAGCGAGCTCCCTAGCGAAAGAGCCGCGTCGCCGATCGAGGTGATCGTCTTGGCAAGAGCGTCCAGGTCAGCGGCGACCTGGCCGCGCCCGCCGGTCAGCAAAGGGACGCCACGCAGTTCGCCGAGCATCCGCAGCACCTCAGCCTGATCGACCGGCAGCACGCGCAGGCTCACGTCCCCAAGTACCTCGACCCAGATGCCGCCGAGCCCGACTGCCAGCACCGGCCCGAACGTGGCGTCCACGGTCACCCCGGCAAGCAACTCGACGCCGCCGGAGCGCATCGGCGCCACGCTGACGCCGTCGATGTCGGCGGCCAGGGTGACGAGCCGGTCGAAGGCGGCGATCACGTCCGGCCCGGTTCGCAGGTCAAGAGCGACGCCGCCGATATCTGACTTGTGCGTAAGGTTGGCCGAGGAAATCTTGAGCACCACCGGGTAGCCGAACCTGGTGGCGGCGTCGACTGCGTCGGTATTTTCTTTCACCACTGTTGAAGGGACCGAAGCGACGCCGAAAGTCGCGAGCAAGTCTCTCGCGTCAGCCTCAGGCCACGGTCCTGATATCCGCACCGGTCTGGTCATGACCGCGCGCGTGCTGGCGGCGCGGTTGCGTCCGTCTAGCCAGCGCAGCGCGTTGCCGATCGAGCGGACGCCGAGGTCCAGGCCGGCCAGCACGTGTACCCCATGCCTGCTGAGCACAGTCCGGCCGTACTCGGACACGTCAAGGCAGGTATAGCTCACCGGGATCACCGGGATCGGTGCCGAGCGGATGCGGTCGCCGAGCCAGGCGACGCGCTGTTCGAGCGCGGCGGCCAGCGTCTCGTCTTGCGGCCGGGCGTCGGGCATGGTCAGTCCGCTGAACAGCACGAAGTCGAGACCGGGATCGGCCGCGGCTTCATCGAGCGCGAGGTCGGCCGCGGTGAGTGCCGACGCGCGCCGGTTGGCCAGGAAGTATCCGGTCACGTCGAGCGGGTTGTGCACCTCGGCGAACGGAGGCAGGTGAGAGGCGATCGCGCTCGCCGTGGCGTCGCTGAAGCTCGGGATCTCGATGCCCTCGGCGGTGGCCCGGTCGGCGATGAGGTCGCAGGCTCCGCCCGAGGCAGTCACCGCGCCCATCCGCCGGCCCCTCGGCCAGCGCGAGTAGCCGAGCACCGCCGCTGTGCTCAGCAGCTCCTCGATGCTGCCGACCCGTATCACGTTGAACTGGCGGAGCGCGGCGTCGACCACGGCGTCGTCGCCCGCGATCGACCCGGTGTGCGCGAGTGCCGCCGCGCTGCCAGCCTGGCTCGACCCGGCCTTGAGCGCCACGATTGGCTTGCCTGCCCGATCCGCCCTGGCGGCAGCGGCGGCGAACGCCTTCGGTTCGCTGACCGCCTCAAGGAACAGGGCGATCACCGTGGTCTGGTCGTCTTCGATCAGGTAGTCGATCACGTCGACGGTGCTGATCATCGCCTCGTTGCCCAGCGAAGTCAGCGTGCTGACGCCGATCGCGTGCGCCTTGGCGAATCCGAGCATGACGCTGGCGAGCGCGCCGCTCTGCAGCGCTACCCCGACCGGTCCTGCCACCAGCGGGATCGGGATGGCGAGGGCGAACGCCGCCGCGCGGGCGTGGGCATTGAGGAAGCCGAGGCAGTTCGGGCCGAGCAAGGTGATGCCGTGCCTGGCCGCGTGGCTGGCGAGGTGCTCTTGCAGTGCCTGGCCGTCGCCGCCGACCTCGCGGTAGCCGGAAGCGAGCACCACCGCGCCGCGCACCCCAGCCGCGCCGGCATCGTCAAGCACGCCTTCGACGGCGGGCAGCGGCGCCATGATGAACGCCAGGTCGACCGGTTCAGGCAGGTCGCGAAGGCTGGCCGCGGCCTGGCGCCCGAACACGGTCTTGTGCACGGGGTGAACGGGTATCAGCGGGCCGTCGAACCCGGCAGTGGCCGCGCTCGCGAAGAGGAACCTGGCCCAGCCCGACGTCTCCGACGCTCCGACGACCGCGATGCTGCGCGGCGCGAAGAACTCTCTCAGCCTGGCGGGCGTGACCAGATGGTCAGCGGCCAGCATGGTTGGCCGGGCGCGGTTCTTTGGGCAGGCCGAGTGCTCGCTCGCTGATGATATTGCGCTGGATCTCACTGGTGCCCGAGTAGATGGTGCCTGCCCGGCTCGACAGGAACACGTTCTGCCACTCCGTCGTCGGATAGCCGGTACCTGGCGGGCGGATCAGCGCGTCGGCGCCGACTATGTCGACCGCCACCTCGCCCAGCCACTTGTGGTACTCGCTCCACACCAGCTTGGCAATCGAAGCCTCAGGACCCGGCGGCTTCCCTTCGGCTGCCTGAGCCAGCGCGCGCAGTCCGTTGAACCGCATGACCTGGACTCCGGTGAAAGCGCGGGCCAGATCCTGCCTGGTCAGCGGATCGGCGTTCTTGCCGTACTTGCGTGCCGTGTCGACAAGCTCCCAGAATTCGCGCTCGAAGCCGAGGTGCTGGACCGTGACCGCGCCGCCGCGCTCGTGCCCGAGCGTGGTCATCGCGACCTTCCAGCCGTTGTTCAGGCCGCCGATCACGTTGAACAGCGGCACCCTGACGTGGTCGATGAAGTCCTGGCAGAACTCGCTGGCACCCGACATCTGCTTGATCGGCTGGTAGGTAACGCCCGGATCGTTGAACGGGAACAGCACGTAGGAAAGCCCGGCGTGCTTAGGCGCGTCAGGGTCGCTGCGGCACAGCGCGAACATCATGTTCGCCCGTGCCGCGCCCGACGTCCAGACCTTGGTGCCGGTGATTACGACCTCGTCGCCGTCCAACTCAGCCTTGGTCTGCACGCCGGCCAGGTCGGAACCGTAATCTGGCTCGGAGAACCCCTGGCAGTACACGTCGTCGCCGGTGATGATCCTCGGCAGGAAATGCTGCTGCTGCTCGGTGGTGCCGTGCACGATGATCGACGGGCCGACCAGGCTTTCGCCCATGCCCCGCCTGACCCTCGGCACGCCGGCGGCGTGGAACTCCTCGTTGAGCACAGCCAGCCTGACACCGTCCATGCTCTGGCCGCCGAACTCAGCGGGCCAGTGCGGGCAGATGAGCCTGGCCTGCGCCAGCCGTTCCTCCCACTGGCGATAGGCAGGCTTCGCGGCGGCCGCCGCTAGCTCACCGCCCCGGTAGCCTCCCGCGGTGGTCGCCATGTTCCAGTCGGCGAGTTCGGCCAGCCCTTCGGGAGCCTGCGTCGCGATCCAGTCCCTTGTCTGCGCGCGGAACTCAGCGATCTCCGGGCCGAGGTCAAGATCCATGCCGCGCCTCCCGCCTTGGCACCCTTGGTCCGGGCAACTCGGTCCGGCCGGAGGGCAATCCTAGAATCGAATTCTAAGTTTATTCGACCGCACCTCCAGCGGGATTGTCAAGGCTGGTGATCTCACGCGGCACTGCCCAATCGTCGGACCCACCAGCAGGCCGGATCGCGGGGAATCCCGATCCGGGCCATCAGCGAGACATGAGACTGGAGATGAGCCGAGCGTCACCGGCAGCGATGACGGGCCGACTAGGAGAACTTGGCGCAAGTAAAGCGGTGGTCTGTTCCGGCGGGGGTTGCGCTGGTGGCGGGCCGGGACAGCCCGGCATCGTGTGCCGCTGCCATGTGATCGCTGTCATGTGACCGCTGTCATGTGATCGCTGTCATGTTGACCGTGCGGGATAACCCCAGTTTCCTCCATGATCAGGCGCCCGGTGCGATGGATCCGGGGATCCATCGCGCTCCGGCGCCCGGTCCCCCGTGGCTGGGTGCGATGGGTCCGGGTATTCATCGCGCTCCGGCGCCGGTTCTGGCGCGGTTGGGTGCGATGGGTCCGGGGATCCAGCAGGGAAATCGGGTGTGGGTCCGGGTATCCATCGCGGCGTCCGGCCGGGCTGGCGCGATGGATCCGGGAATCCATCGCAGCTGCGGCAGTCCGCCAGGGGCAGTCCGCCAGGGGCACGCCGCCAGCACCCGGGCACCGCGGGGGAACCCCGGGCATCCCGCAGCGCGGCGACGTGGCCGCGCCAGCCCAGACCCCGCCGCCCCGGCCCGGCACGCCCGGCCAGCAGAGCCGGCCCGCTACCGCCGCGCACGCCCTGGCAGCGCCCCTGCCCGGACGGCCGCCTCACCCCCGCCCGCGTCCGGCGCGGGTTCCGGAACATCCGCCAGACCCTCCCTGGCCTGGCCAGCGCGCCGAAACCCGGCAAGCCCGGCCCCGGCCGGCCACCAGGATCGAAGAACCGCCGCCCGGCCACCCGCCACGACGTGGGCAAGACCGTCAAGCGAGACGAGCCAAAGAAGAAACGAGCAGGCAGAAGGGGTTAAATAACAAGCTAAGGGGGAGAGGCAGTAAGCCCGAAAGGGGAATGCGCTAGTGAGCGGCTT
>DATNEK010000155.1:0-8392 GCA_035553055.1 Streptosporangiaceae bacterium
CGCCGATGAACGACTGCCACATGCCGCGGCCATAGAAGAACGCGTGTGTCACCGTGCGCGCGCCTGGCGCGAGCACGAAGATCGCCGCGATGATCGCCAGCACGATCGCCGTGCTCGCCGTCGACATGATCGTGCCGCGCGCGCCTCCGCCGGTGAACATCCTTGGCCCGCGGCCGGTCAGCAAGCTCGCGGTAGGAGTGCCTGCCGGTTCGCCTTGGGTGCCGGTGCCGGTGCCGGTGCCGGTGCCGGTGCCGGACAAGCTCAGGGCTTGATCGTCGGGAAGTGCAGGTAAATGCCGAGCCACTTGTGCTGCAGGGAGGCCAGCGCGCCGTTGTTCGACAGCGCGGTCAGCGCACGGTTCAAGCAGGTCACCAGTCTGTTGTCCTTCTGGAGCACGAGTCCGTAGTGCTCTCCGACGGTCGGGAACTGTGCGACAAGCACAGCGTGCTTGAGTTGCGCCGAGGCCATGAACTGCGCGGTCGGGGTGTCGGTGATCAGCGCGTCGATCCTGTGGGCCTCAAGCGACGAAGCCGCCAGCGCGAGCGTGTTGAACACCTTCGGCTGCTTGTCCGGCTGGATGTCGGACTCTATGTAGGTCAGGCCGGTGGTCCCGATCTGGTCGCCATACAGGTAGGTCTTGAGCTGGGCGGGCGAGTGCTTGGTTGCGATCGTCGAGCCCTTGAGCGCGACGATCGACTGCTGCACCGAGTAGTAGCTGTCGGAGAACGCGACCGCCCGAGCGCGTACCGGCGAGTACGACACCTCGTTGATGTCGAAGTCAAACGCTTTCGGGCCTGGGCTGTACACGCTGTTGAATGGCTCGTGCACCCACTTCACCTGCGACTTGGAGAACCCGAGTTGAGCGGCTACCGCGTAGGCGACCGCGCTCTCGTAGCCCTTGCCGTTCGTCGGCGTGTTGTTCACGAACCACGGCGTGTAGACGGGGTTGTCGGTCGCCACGGTCAGCACGCCCGGCTTGAACAGCAAGGATTGCATGGCTGACTTCGCGCAGAGATTCGGCGCAGCGCTGGGGTTACCGGCGCCGCTCGGCGCGCCCGACGACGAGGGGCTGCCGCACGCGCTCAAACCTCCGGCGATCGCGACCGCGGCGGCGGCCACCAGGAAACGTCGCATCGAACCCACCCATCACCGCTCAAGGCCGGCCGAAGGCCGACGTATATCCCTACACGGGACGCAGGCTACAACAATCCCGACCCGACGACGTGGCTGCTTGCTCAGATGCCTGTCTCGTCCTGTGGGTGGCCCTTGATGTAGATCGGGGTTCCGTGCGTCGGGTTGACGTGGATCAGCTTGTGGAAGAAGTTGGCGATGTCCATCGGGATCCGCACGCAGCCGTGCGATGCCGCGTTGAGCGGCACCCCGTCGGGGCCGAACGTGCTCGTCGGGTTGGGCTCGCCGTGGATGGCATAGGCACCGTTGGGGGTGAAGACGACAGGATTCCACATTTGCCCAAGCGGGCCGCCTACCCAGCCGGCAGCGAACCACAGCGCGCGATACCTGCCGTCCGGGGTTATCCAGCCGCAGCCGTCAGGCCGACAGGCAGCCGCTGTGGACACGTGGCTGATCAGCAGGATCTTCGTCTTGCGGTAGACAACGAGCACGCCAACGTTCTTGTTGACCTCGATGCGGCTCCAGTTGGCGTGGCGCACGATTACCCTGGGCAGCTTCGGATGGACAAGTTGGCGCTGCATCGCGCGGCCGACGATGTCAGGATGCTTCGGCTCGGCCTTTCCTGACTGCACTTCCTTGAAGGCCCAGACCGCCTCCATGGTGTCCCAACCGAAGAAACCGTCAGCCTTGCCCGAGTAGTAGTGCAAATAGTTCAACCGCTTTTGCAGAGCCTTGACCGCGCTATTGCGCATGCCGAATCTGAGCGTCTTGCCGCTCGGCCTATAAGCCGGGCCTGGCTGCGCGACCGCCGCGCCAGGCCCATTCACCTTCTGGCGCAGACTTCCCGTGCTCGCACCGGCCGATGGTGCCAGGCTGAGAACAGTGGCCCCGACTGCCGCCGCGGCGCCGAGACCGACCAGCCATCCCCGTGTTCCATGCCCCATGTGTCGCTCCCGTTCGGTGCGCGCTGTGCTGGCACTGGCGCGCGGATCCCTCGTGCCTGCTTCCGGCGCATGGTCGCCCAGAACGCCCGTTAGGCAACTATTCCAGCCTCTAGACTGCTGTCGCTAGCTTCTGGTTGTGGCGTTACCAAATTTCAGCTTGCTCTTGACCTTTCCTCCAAGCTGGGGGCTGGTGTGCGGGTTGACCGCGTGGGTATCTATTCGGCCGTCGTTGCGAAGTCCCCGGGGGTGTGATGAGCGCTGTGGTAATGGCGGATCGGCTGCCAGATGCCGACGCGGTGCGCGCACAGCTCGATCTGCTGGCCGCCGAGCTCGGCCTAGGGCTCAGGCAGCACAAGAACGGTCGGGTCGCGCTCTTTCGCGCCGACGGCACAGCGATCTCCCCATGGCGGGAGAATTATCCGTATCCGGCCAAGCTCGCGAGGAAGCCGTACGAGCGCGACAAGCGGATGCTCCAGATCGAGCTGCTGAAGCTGCAGCGCGCGGTCAAGCAATCCGGTGACCGAGTACTGGTCATCTTCGAAGGCAGGGACGCCGCCGGGAAGGGCGGCGCGATCAGGCGGGTGGTCGAGCACCTGAATCCCCGCGGTGTCAGGGTCGTCGCGCTCGAGAAACCGGCCGCGCATGAGCAGGGTGACAACTACCTGCGCAGGTATCTGCCGCACCTGCCGGTGCCTGGCGAGATCGTGATGTTCGACAGATCCTGGTACAACCGGGCCGGGGTCGAGCATGTGATGGGCTTCTGCGAGCCCGAGGAGTACGCCAGGTTCCTCGCCGATGTGCCCGACTTCGAGAACGGCCTAGTCGCCGACGGCATCAAGGTGGTCAAGCTCTGGTTCTCGATTACCCGCGCCGAGCAGTTGCGCCGGTTCATCGACCGGCACTCCGATCCGGTCAAGTCGTGGAAGCTCAGCGCGATAGACCTGGCGTCGCTCGACAAGTGGGATCAGTACACCAGCGCCAAGACGGCCATGTTCGAGCACACGGACTTGCTTGCCGCCCCCTGGATCGTGGTCAAGGGCAACGACAAGAAACGGGCCCGGCTTGAAGTAATGCATTACCTATTGTCGCTTTTCAACTACAGCGACAAGCGGCCGGACATTGCCCGCGAGCCAGACCCGCTCATCGCCTGGCCAGCCAGGGCGATGCCTGCGCTCGCGCTCGACGACGACCAGCCAGCCGGCCAGGAGGACGTGATCAGCCAGCGCTGGCTGGCCGCCGCCGGCTAACCGGCCTGCGTGCGGAGCATGGCGACCTGATAGAGCGCGATGCCCGCGGCGACGCTGGCGTTCAGCGACTCGGCGCCGCCGATGGGGATCTTCACGATCGCGTCGCAGCGCTGCGCTACCAGCCTGGACAAGCCCTTGCCCTCCGAGCCGACGACCAGCACGAGCGGGCTGGTGGCCAGCTCCAAAGAGCCGATCTGTTCATCGGCGGCGGCGTCGAGACCGACCAGGAACAACCCCGCGCGGGCGTAGCCGGCCAGGGCTAGCGCTAGGTTTGACGCCTGGGCGACCCGCACTCTCGCGAGCGCTCCGGCCGAAGCCTTCCACGCGCCCGACGTCACTCCGGCCGACCGCCTGGCCGGTACGAGCACGCCGCTTCCGCCGAACGCCGCTACCGACCTGGCCACCGCGCCGAGATTGCGGGGATCGGTGACTCCGTCGAGAGCGACAATGAGCGGGGCGCTAGCCGCGTCAGACCGCCCGGGTACGGTCAGCAGGTCGTCTGGATGCGCGTATGGGTACGGCCTGACCCGCAGCGCGAGCCCTTGGTGTATGGCGCCGCCGGTGATGCGGTCGAGCTCGGCCCGCCCCGCCTCGACGACAGGCACCCCGGTGTCCGCTGCCAGCTTGACCGCCTCGGTGATCCGCTCGTCGGCGTCGAGCCTGGGGCCAACGTGCAGCGCGATCGCGGGCACGGCGGCGCGCAGAGATTCGAGAACCGCGTTGCGGCCGGCGACCATCTCGTGCGCACTGCCAGAGCCGCGCGGTGCTGGCGGACTGCCTCGTCGGGCGGCACCGGCTTGGGCGTTGCTTTCATCCCTGACATATGTCGAGCGGGCGCCGGCGCGCCGCGTCTTCGCTTGCTGGCCGGCCGCCGCGGCCGCCCTGCGCTGGGCAGGATGACCTGGGCGCGATTCGGCGGGTGGAGTGGGACCCTTGCCTTCGAGCTTGCGCCTGCCGTAGCCGCCGGTGCCAGGGCGCGGCCTACCCGACTTGGAGACGTTCTTGCCGCTCATCGGGCGAGCTCCCAGCGCGAGCCGGCCGGAGTGTCTTCCACGACCACGCCGGCGGCGGCGAGCTGATCCCTTATCGCGTCGGCGGCCGCGTAGTCCTTGCGCGACCTGGCCGCCTGGCGCTGCTTGAGCGCGACACCGACAAGGGCGTCGACCACCGCGGTCAGATCTCCGCCCGCGCCGGTCGCGAACGGGGCCGCTAGCGGGTCAAGGCCGAGCACGGCGAGCATGGCGAGCACGGACTCAAGTTGCTTCGCGGCGCCGGCCACGTCGCCCGCGGCCAGCGCGGCGTTGCCGTCGCGCACCGCCTCGTGCACAACGGCCAGGGCGGCGGGCACCCCGAAGTCGTCGTCAAGCGCGGAAGCGAACGCGGCCGGCAGGCTGCTCGGCATCGGCAGGCCGCAGCTCGCTCCAGGCAGCGCGCCTTCGGCGGTCGCCGCGTGCTGGCGACCGGTCGCTTCCTGTGCCCGCGTCACGAAACCCTCGATCCGCCGGTAGGCCGCGACAGCCTCGGCGAGCGCCTGCTCCGAGTACTCGATGTCCGACCGGTAATGGGCCTGGACCAGGTAGTAGCGCAGCTCGGCGGGCCGCACCTTGGTGACCATCGCGTCGACGAGCAGCGAGTTACCTAGCGACTTGCTCATCTTCTCGCCGCTGAGCCTGACCAGGCCGTTGTGCAGCCAGTACCTGGCGAATCCGTCGCCAGCCCCGGTCGACTGCGCGAGCTCGTTCTCGTGGTGCGGGAAGATCAGGTCAAGGCCGCCACCGTGTATGTCGAACGTGGTGCCCAAGTACTTCGTGGCCATCGCCGAGCACTCTAGGTGCCAGCCTGGCCTGCCTTCGCCCCACGGCGTGTCCCACGCTGGTTCGCCCGGTTTCTTGCCCTTCCACAGCGCGAAGTCACGCGGGTCGCGCTTGTGGCTCTCGCCATCGACGTCGTCGGCCGCTCGCATGTGCTCTGGCCGCTGGCCGGAGAGCGCGCCGTATTCGCTCAACGACGAGACGTCGAAGAAGACATCGCCCCCGGCCGCGTAGGCGTGCCCGGCGTCGATCAGACGCCGCATCAGCGTGATCATTTCTGGCACGTGGCCGGTCGCACGAGGTTCGACGTCAGGCGGGAGGCAGCCAAGCCCGTCGTAAGCCCGGCTGAAGGCCCGCTGATTCCGCTCGGCGACCGCCCACCACTGGCTGCCTTCGGCGTCGGCGACCCGAAGGATCTTGTCGTCGATGTCGGTCACATTGCGGCAGAACGTCACGGCGAGCCCGGTCACCTTGAGCCAGCGGACGATCACGTCGAAGCTGACCCCTGAGCGTATGTGGCCGATGTGCGGCGGTGCCTGAACTGTCGCGCCGCACAGGTACAGGCCAACCTGGCCAGGCACGTTCGGTACGAACTCGCGCACTGAGCGGGTGGCCGTGTCGTGTAGGCGCAACGTCATCTCACAAGGCTAAGGGGCAACCGGTCAGTCCACGTACATGACGACCCGGTCTGGAACGATTCGCACGATCACGCGCTGCTCGCCTGGCCGGTCGCCGAAGCGCTGGCCGGTGTATTTCAGCGCGAGCTCGTGGATCAAGTCAGCCGACGGGTCGTCGGTGAGCGTCACGGCGCCGCGCACCTCGGCGTAGCTGTAAGGATCGCCCGCCGAGTAGACCAGCGCGCTGGCCCGGCCGTCCCTGACCAGGTTCGAGTACTTGCGGCGGCCCTTGATCGTGGAGAACAGCACGTCGTCTCCGTCGCGCTTGACCCAGACGATGCTGAGCTGCGGCTTTCCGTCTGGGTCGATGGTCGCGACCGTGACGAAGTTCGGCCCGTCGAACAGCTCCTTGGCCGCGTCGGGTAGCACCACCCTTGGGTTGATCACTGCGAGCTCCTCGCTGCTCTGGCCCAGCTCCATGCGTACTCCGGATCCTCAGCGCTCGATGCCGCTGGCGCGAGCAGCAGCGGCCGGAAGGTGTCGATCATCACGGCGGTCTCGTCGGTCGCGGTGCGGCCTGCCGCCATCGCGGCGATCACCGCCTCGACGGCACCAGGCGTCGGGCCGTGGGTGAACCCGGACGGATGCAAGGTCACCGAGCCGATCCCGACTCCCGATCCGGCTCGGGCCGAGTAGTCGCCAGCGACGTAGAATATCACTTCGTCCGAGTCCACATTGTGATGGTTGTACGGAATTGGCACCGAGCGCGGATCGAAGTCAAGCGGTCGCGGGCAGAACGAGCAGATCACGAAGTTCGGCCCTTCGAACGTCTGGTGCACAGGCGGCGGCGCGTGCGTGCGCTTCACGATCGGCTCGAAGTCGGCGATGTTAAAGGCGTACGGATACAGGCATCCGTCCCAGCCAACGACGTCGAACGGGTGATAGGCATAGGTAAGCCTAGTCAGGCCGCCGCGATTGCGCACGATCACCGGCACGTCCTCGCCGCCGGCTAGCAGCGGGCCTGCCACGCCGCGCAGATCGCGTTCGCAGTAAGGCGCGTGCTCAAGGAACTGCCCGGTCTGCGACAGGTAGCGCTTGGGCGGCCTGATGTGCCCGCGGGCCTCGATGACCAGCGCGATGACCGGCGTCTGGCCGTCGCTGCCGTCCCGGGCGTCCCTTGCGGGCAGCCAGCGGTGGATGGTGCCGCGCGGGACGATGACGTAGTCGCCAGCTTCCGCGTCGATCGTGCCATAGACGGACTCGAACCTGGCCGATCCTGCTTGCAGGTAGACGGCCTCGTCGCCGACCGAGTTTCGGTAAAGCTCGGAGTCCGCTGTGGCCGCGACGTAGGAGATCAGCACGTCGTCGTTGCCGGTCAGCGGATGCCTGCCGAGCACCAGGTCACCGCCGGCGACCAGGTCCTTGGTGCGGTAGTGCCTGGGCAGCAGCGGATGATTGGGCGCCAGATTGGCGTGGCTGAAGGCCTCAGGCACCGCCTCGCTCTTGACAATCGCCGTCGGCGGATGGATGTGATACAGCAGCGACGAGTCGGAAGAAAAACCCTCCTCACCCATCAGTTCTTCGGCATACAGTCCGCCATCAGGACGGTTGAAACGAATGTGACGCTTTCTAGGAATCTCGCCTGTCGCCCGGTAGTACGGCATATCGTCTCCCTTGACGTCATGATCGCTAACTGGGCGGCGCGAATCTTGGCCGTCTTCCCGACTATATGACTGCGGCCTGAGCAGGAAGGAGTGCCGTGGCTATGAGAAACGACCAACGCGGCACCGACCAGGTCTGGCCGTCTGTCGGCAGCCAGGCGGCCGGCGACAACGGGCGGGCGCTTCGAACGCTCGCGCTGGTCGCTGTCGTGATCGGGCTCATCGCGCTGACCGCCGCCGCGTGCGTGCTGTCCTATTCGAGCATGCACGACTTCGCGCTGCGGGCCGGGGTCTCGCCGTCGCTTGCCAAGATCTACCCCGACATCGGCGATGCGATGCTCGTGATGGCCGGCTGCTCGGTGCTGGCCTTGCGCGGTGCCGGCCTGCTCAGCAAGGTGTACGGGTGGCTGTGTTTCATCCTGCTGCTAGCGGCGCTCGCCGCGAGCGGCGTGGTGCATGAAGCCGGGCTCAGCATGCCCCTTCGCGCGGCCGAGATCACGGCGGCTGTGTTTCCTTGGGCGCTCGTGCTGGTGGCGTTCGGCCTGCTGCTTGTGTTGCTGCGGCATGTCAAGCGCAGATGGCAGAGCAACCGAGCGAGCTCGCCAGGGATCGAGGCGCTCGCCTCATCGCGCGGCGCGATCGAGCCGCCAGCGCTTGAGACCAGCGTCGCCGGCCCGCCGGTCGCCCCGCCCGCGACTTACGAGCACGAGCCTTATCAGGGTGATGAGGGCTATGACGCCGGCGAGTACGAAGGAAGCGAGCCTTACGAATACGGCACGCTGCAGGCAACGTCGCTGTACGAGGCGGTGTTGCCCGAGCAGCACATGCCGGCTGAGGGGCAGCCGAGCGGCTATGACGTCGAGCCGGGCGCAATCGAGTCAGGTGCAGTCGAGCCCGGTGCGGTCGAGCCCGGTGCGGTCGAGCCCGGTGCAGTCGAGCCCGGTGCAGTCGAGCCCGGTGCAGTCGAGCCCGGTGCAGTCG
>DATNEK010000156.1:0-13567 GCA_035553055.1 Streptosporangiaceae bacterium
GGCCGGATGACGTCGGCCCGAGGTCCGCGCGTGATCGTCTTGATCTTGGGCAGCGGCCGCACCGGCGAAACGGCGTGACGCGGGCGCCGGGACGGCGGCAGCACGATCGCCCGGTCGGCCTCGTTCGCGTACACGGCGCCCGCGGCAGGATGCTTGCCTTTGGGCCGGCTGCCAAAGATCAGCGGGGTACCGACCCTCACGGCCGGACGCCGGGCAAGCTTGGCGGCACCGGCTATGGTGACCGACGCCGGAACTCGATGACGCTGCAGGGCCGGGTTACCCCACACGTGCTGGACGGGTCCGCTTGTCGGCGGTGAGCTGCTTGTCACCGCGATTGTGACGCCGACGAGCATCGTGGCCACCATCGACATGGTGGTAATCACCACGATGTTCCGACGGGCCCAGCTGGCCGCACGACGGGCCCGATGTCCTCGTATCCAGGCATGACGGACTGCCATAACACACCACCGCCGAGTACCCGGCCCGGCATGTTCCCGGGCAGCTTTTGAATGCCAGCCGGACAAACTCTCATACACCCGTGGACACAAAGTCAAGTCAATAGATGAGACTAGAGCGTCTTATGTCCGTCTTTATGAATCAATGATGCATTATGGTGTTCCGACTCAGGCTATTGACATTTCGGGCTAGTGAGCCGTTAGCTATGACGTTGACTCTTGGCGTGTTTGCGTGGAGGACGGCATGTGCCGGATTAATATCTCTCTGAGAACGTTGATCGTCTCTGTCGCACTTGTACTCGCAGCGGGCCTGACCGGGCTGGTTCCTGGTGGAGCAGCGGCCGCGGTGCCCAGGCCGTCGAAGGCGGCACTGACGCCTGCATGCGCCAAGCCCCGGCCTGGCGACCTGATGTGCGCGGCTGTGATCGGGCCGGCGAGAAAGCCGGGAACCGTAAGCCCGGACACTGGCCCATCCGGGTACGGACCGCCTGGCCTGGAAGACGCTTACGGCGTTCAGGCCACCACTGAGGGCATGCTGCAGACAGTTGCCGTGGTCGAGGGTTCTGGCGACTCGTCAGCCGCGGCCGACCTGGCGACGTACCGATCCAATTACTCGCTTGCGCCGTGCACGGTCCGCGACGGCTGCCTGACGGTCATCGACCAGACCGGAGGTTTGGGTGGTGAGGTCGACGCGGCTCAGACGGCGATCGACCTCGATGCGGTCTCGGCGACGTGCCCGAACTGCAAGATCATCCTGGTACGGGAGGATGGCACCAACTTCGCCGATGACCTCGGTCCAGCCGTCAATACCGCTGTCTCGCACGGCGCGACCGTCGTCGACATCAGCTACGCGGGCCCGGAACAATCCTCGCAGGAGGCCACCTGGGATAGCCAGTTCCTCAATCATCCAGGCGTCGCGATCGTGGCGGCGGCGGGCAACAGCGGATACAGCAGCCCGATCAACTACCCGGCCGCCTCCCCCGACGTGATCTCTGTCGGCGGCACGGTGCTCGACCGGTCAGGCGCCACCGGCTGCACGTCCAGCCAGGCGGGCGTCCGCGGCTGGTGCGAGGCTGGGTGGAGCCAGACGACCTCAGGCTGTTCGGAGTTCGAGAGCGCACCGGCGTGGCAAAGCACCTCAACCGGCTGCAGCGGACGGGCCGACAACGACACCGCCGCGGTCGCCGCGTCCACCGCCACGCCCGACCCGGTCGCCTACTACAACACCGGCGGCGGTGGAAGCGGGTGGGGCGAGGCGGGCTCCACCGGCACGAGCGCGCCGATCGTCGCTGGCCTGATCGCGGACGCGGGAACCCCGGGCGCTAGCGACAACCCTGCGCAATACCTCTATGACCATCCAGGCGGCGGCTACATCAATCCGGGAACCGCCTATCCCTATTTCGCTGGCGTCAACGACATCACCAGCGGCAGCAACGCCCCATCCAACGTCTGCATCGGCACGATCGTCCCCCTCTGCCAGGCTGGTGCGGGCTGGGACGGAATCACCGGAGTCGGCTCGCCGGAAGGCGCCGCAACCTTCACGCCAAACGGTAACTTCACGGGAAATATATATAGCGGCCTATTTTACCCTGTATGCCTGGACAACCAAAATGGAAATATAGCAAACAATAACCCGATTCAAGCCTTCACCTGCAGCGGCAGCCGGAACGGGCAGCAGTGGGTAATCGGCTCGGACGGCACCCTGCGAATACAAGGCAACACCGGATTCTGTATTGGCGTCTCCGGCGGCAACACGACCGACGGCGCCAACATCATATTGTTCGGATGCGACGGCGCTCAAAGCCAGCAATGGCGACCTACGTCCATTGGCGAGCTTGTCAACGAAAAATCAGGCAAGTGCATGCAGGACCCATCGCAGGGCAGCGGCGGCAGCCAGCTTGTCATCGAGCCTTGCAACAGCAGCGACGCCAGCGAACAGTGGATCTATACGTCGCCGACTCCGAGCGCCACAGGAGAGATCGAGTCGCAAACTGACACCAGCCTGTGCCTGGACAACTTCAAAGGTACGCTGTCGGCAGGCAATCCGGTCGACATCTGGTCTTGCAACGGCCATACGGACACCCAACAATGGACGCTGGAGTCAAACGGGCAGATTCGCATCGGTTCGAGTTGGTGCATAGAGCCTGGGAGCGTTCAGGTAGCCGGAGGCACGCAGGCTGCCATTTTCCCGTGCTCTCCCAACATAGCCCAGATCAATGTCATCCGGTCCGATGGTTCCATGGCACTCGGCGGATCTTGGTTTGAGGTAATTCAAGCTGTCGGCACAACGAATGGGGATGCGATCATCTACCACCCGGAGGTTGGCAACTACCAGTGGGTCGTGCCTTAGGATCGCCGGCCAGTGGCGACCTAACCCGCGATCAGCTCGCGCAGTCGGCTCGCTGCCTCGCTGGCCGGCACCCGCTCCTTCTCACCGTTCGCTCGCCTGGCGATCTCGACCACGCCATCCGCGAGGTCACGAGGGCCGACGCTGACACGGAACGGGATGCCGATGAGCTCGGCGTCGGCGAACTTGACGCCGGGACGCACGTCCCTGTCGTCGAGCAGTACCTCGATCCCGGCGCCCTGCAGGCCGTCGTAAAGCGTCTCGGCGGTGGCTTTGACCTCGGCGTCCTTCATGCTCAGCGGGAGCACAGTGACCTGCGCCGGTGCGACGTTGACTGGCCAGGCCAGGCCAGCGTCGTCGTGGTAGACCTCGGCGAGCGCGGCGATCGCCCGCTCGACGCCGATGCCATAGCTGCCCATGATCGGCGTGATCGCGGCGCCGTCTGGCCCGGTCACCGTGACGCCGAGCGCGGTGGTGAACCTGCGGCCTAGCTTGAATATGTGACCGACCTCAAGCGCCTGCACGAACTCGAGCGCGCTGCCGCACCGCGGGCAAGGCTCCCCTTCGGTGACCTCGCGCAGGTCGGCCCACTGACCGACTTGGATGTCGCGCTCGACATCGACGCCGACCAGGTGCACGTCATCGATGTTGGCGCCGGTCGCCATGTCCCTCCGGCCGCGCAGCGCCTCGTCGGCGATGATCGGGAACTCGGTGACGCCGACCGCGCCGAGGCTGCCAGGCAGTGCGCCGAGTGCCTCTCTGATCTCATCCGGCTGCGCTGGGCGCACCTGGACGGCGCCGGTCGCGTCGATGAGCTTCTGATCGGACAGCGGGTGATCACCGCGCAGCAGCACGAGCGTGAGCTTGCCGTCGAGTACCTGGACGAGAGTCTTGATCTGCCGGTCGGCGGCTAGCCCATACGCAGCGGCCAGGTCATCGATCGTGCGCACTCCCGGAGTGTCAAGCCGGGACGGCGCGCTCTGGGCGTCGCCGGACTCGGCGGTGCTGGCCCGGTGGCGCGACCCCCCAGGACCCCCCGCGTCAGTGATCGGCGCGAGCGCCGATGTCGCCTTCTCCAGGTTCGCGGCGTATCCGCAGTCCTGGCACCTGGCGACGCGGTCTTCGCCGGCGGCCGCCGGGCACATGAACTCGACGGAGTCTGAGCCACCCATCGTGCCGTTCGACGCCTCGACACCGAACGCCGGAATGCCGAGGCGGGCGAAGATCCGTTCGTAGGCAAGCCGATGGGCGTCGAAAGACTTGTCGAGCCCAGCCTCGTCGATGTCGAAGCTGTAGCTGTCCTTCATGGTGAACTCGCGTACCCGCATCAGGCCGCTCTTCGGGCGCGGCTCGTCCCTGAACTTGGTCTGGAAGTGATACCAGAACTGGGGCAGCTCACGATAGGAAGCGAACTCGACCGCCAGCGTGGCGAAGATCTCTTCGTGCGTAAAGCCGAGCACGGTCAGCTGATTGCGCCGGTCGCGCAGCTTGAACATCTCCTCGCCGATGATGTCGAGGCGGCCCGATTTTTCCCAGATCTGGGCCGGCTGCATGCACGGCAGCAGGAACTCCTGCGCCCCGATCTTTGTCATCTCCTCGCGGATGACACCGATGATCTTGGTGCGGACCCTGACGCCGAGCGGCAGCAGGCTGTAGTGGCCAGCCATCAGCTGGCGGATGAAGCCGGCCCGCAGAAGCAGCCGGTGACTGGCTGCGTCCGCGTCGGCTGGGTCCTCGCGAAGAGTGGGGATGTGCAACTGCGACCAACGCATGCGCGGGAGTCTACGCGGCCGGCCTGACGACATTGACCAGAATTATCCCGAGCCGCCGGGCACCACCACGCCGGTTTCGCTGCTCCAAGGTCTTCTTCGCTACCGGCCTGAAGGCACCATGGTCGCGGATCTGGGCCGCGTTCGCCGACTACGCCTGACCGGGCGATAATCGTCCGATGCACGCCCTGCTCGCGGCCATTAACTGCCCTAAGGGTCCGATCGAGGCCAACCTGGCCGATCACCTGGCGGTGCTCGATATGGCCAAACCCGGTGACCTGGTGCTGTTCCCCGAGATGTCGCTGACCGGGTCGGTCGATCCAGCGACCGACGCCGACCGCCTAATCGCGCTTGAGCATCCAGCGGTCACTGAGCTCGCTCGAGCCGCGAGGTCGGGCATTAGCATCTGTTTCGGCATCGCCGAGCGCGGGCCGGACAACCTTCCCTACATCACCCAGATCGTTGCCAGCGAAGGCGGGGTGGCTGACGTCCAGCGCAAGCGGCATCTGGGTGAGGGCGAAGAGGCATTCACCACCGCGACCGAGACCGCGATTTTCACGCACGCGGGTGTCGGATTCGGGATCGCGATCTGCGCCGAGGCCGGCCACGACGGGCCGTTCGACGCGGTGGCGGCCGCCGGAGAACGGCTCGTGCTGTTTCCCGCCGCTCCTGGCCTGCATGGCAGGAGGACCGACGAGGCTTCGTGGCGCCGCGGGCTGGCCTGGTGGGAAGGATGCAGCCTAGGCGACGCGAGCCGGCACGCCAGGCGGCTCGGATTGTGGATCGCGCAGGCTGGGCAGGCGGGCACGACCAAGGACGAGGATTTTCCCGGCCTAGCAGCGCTGACCGAGCCGAGCGGCCGGGTCGTCGCCCGCCTACCCGACTGGCACGCCGGAGTCCTCGCGGTCGATATACAGGTCCGGAGATGATTGACGGGATGCTCGTCGTCGACGCGCACACGCACGTCGCGCGGCTGCCGACGCTATCGGGTGACTGGCAGGAATGGGCGAGGAAGTTTGGCGCCAGCATCCCGATGAGCGATCTTTTCGATACCGAAGGCACGCCGATTCCGGCCGCTATCGACCGGCACTTCGACACCGAGGGCGCCGACCACGTGCTGCTATTTTCCGAGTACAGTCCCAAGGTCACCGGCACGCAGCCGATCGAGGACGCGCTGCCTGTTGTAGCGCAGAACCGGACCAGGTTCCATCCGGTGGCTAACATCAACCCGCACCTGCATTACCCGCCGGCCAGGGAGCTGGCCAGGCAGGTGGAGCTTGGCGCGGTCGCGGTAAAGATCCATCCGGTGCACGGCGGCTTCGAGGCAAGCGACCGTATGCTCTATCCGGTCTACTCCTGGGCCGAGCAGCACCGGCTTCCTGTGATCGTTCATTGCGGCACGTCGACGTTCGCCGGCTCGGTGAACGCCTACGCGGACCCGGTGCTGCTCGACCCGGTGTTCCGCGACTTCCCCGACCTTGTCGTGGTGCTCGCTCACGGCGGCCGGGGCTGGTGGTACCAGCAGGCCGCCTTCCTGGCCCTGATGAAGCCCAACGTGTGGGTCGAGGTGTCCGGGTTGCCGCCGCAGCGGCTGCCCGACTACTACGGCTCGTCGCTGCGCAGGCTGGCCGACAAGATGATCTTCGGCACGGACTGGCCTGGCGTGCCGAGCGTGCGGCACAATGTCGCGACGCTGACAGCCACGCTCAAGGCGGCCGGCTGCACCGCCGGGCAGATCAGCGGGGCGGTCGGCGGCAACGCGGCCACCGTGTTCGGGCTCGGCGGCTAGCTCAGAGGGCTAGCTCAGAGGGCTAGCTCAGCACGTGCACGGTGACCACGAACCTAAGCGGCGCCGGGCAATGCCCCGACGAGTGGACACCCGCCTTGCCCGCGCGCGGACCGAACGGGCAGCGCGGTTCGAACGATGTCAGGTTCGCCGTGCCCACCTGCGCCGTCTCGAAGAAGGCACCGGTCACGTTGCGCGCCAGCGACATCACGCCGCTCGGGCGCCGCTGCACAGCGGCCGAGTTTGACTGGATGGGCGCCCATGCCACCAGGGTCGACTTATGCAGGAAGACGAATATCCCGGTGCCGCGCTGCACGCAAAATGACCCGTGGTTGTCGGCGTTGGTCAGCGACACGGTTCTCTGACCCGGCGTCGTCCTCAGGTGCACGCATCTGATGTGCCGCCGGGCTGGCGCCGACGACGACGCCGACCCGCTCGGCGACCCCTTGGCCCCGCCGGTCGTCCCGCTCGTCTGCGAGCCGCAGCCAGCACATCCGAGAACCAATAGAACAGCAATAGCCGCGATAGCTCGCATGCCAACCTCCCTATGCCTTTTGGACGGAAGGCAAGCTGCTTAAGGTTCCCATCGGAAAGGGTTAACTGTGCGGCCGTCCCCCGGGCGGCCGCAGCGCTTCGTCAGCCGCGGCTCAGGTGGCCGATGCTCGTCTGAGGTCCTGCTTGATTGATAGCTTGCCGTTGCGCAGCACGCCTATCCGCTGGGCCCGACGCGCCACCGGCGAGTCGTGTGTGACGAGCACGAAAGTCAGCTCGTTCTCCCGCCAGAGCCTTTCGAGCAGGCCGATGATCTCGTCTCTGGTCTCTTCGTCCAGGTTGCCGGTCGGCTCGTCGGCCAGCAGCACGGCCGGCGCCTTCACCAGCGCCCTGGCGATCGCGACCCGCTGCTGCTGACCACCGGATAGCTCAGAAGGCAGGTGCTTGCGGCGCTCGGCCAAACCGACGTCGGCGAGCGCGTCCGCGGCCCTGGCCCGCCGCTGCGCTGTCCCGACGCCGAGCGGCACAAGCGCCGCTTCCACGTTCTCCTGCGCGCTGAGCGTCGGTATCAAGTTGAAGGTCTGGAAGATGAAGCCGAACGACGTGGCCCTGATCCTGCCGACGTCGGACTCGCGCAGCTCGGCTAGATCCTTGCCGTCGAACTCAACCGAGCCCGATGTTGGCCGGTCAAGCGCGCCGAGCATCTGGAGCAGCGTGGTCTTGCCATGGCCGGTCGGCCCCTGGATGGCGAGCCACTCGCCGTCGGCGATCGTCAGGTTGACGCCCTGCAGCGCCCCGACGGCGTTGCGCCCGACGTTGTAGGTCTTCTTGACATCAGTCAGCTTGTACATCGTGTCCCCCTCGCTATGCGATCCTGGACAGCGCGGCCGCCGGGCGCAGGCGCGCCGCCCGCCAGCTGCCGAACCCGCCTGCGATCAGCCCGCCAACGATCGCGAGCAGGACAGCGGCGCCAATGATCGAGATCGTCACCGGTGCCGTGAGATGAACCGTGACGGTCGGATTGCTGGCGAGCCTGGCGAACCCGAATGGGCGACCGGCGCCACTGCCACCGCCACCTCCGAAGCCACCACCGCCAAAACCTCCGCCCGGCGCGAATACCCGGCCGCCGCCAGGCGTCGCCGATCCTGTGGTCTGGCCGATTGCCGCCTTGAGCGGCGGGGCGAAGTGACCGACAAGCATCGAGCCGACGAACCCGAGTCCCACGCCGACGATGCCGCCGATCACGCCGATCACCAGCGCCTCGCCCATGACCTGGCCGACCACCCGCCTGCTTGGCCAGCCGAGCGCCTTGAGCGTGCCGAACTCGCGTACCCGGCGCGCGACCGCGCTCATCGTCAGCAGCACGGCAAGCAGGAAGGCAGCGGCGAGCACCGCGATGGCCAGCCACCGGCCCAGGCTGTTCGCCAAGCTCGAAGCGCTGGCCAGCGACCCGGTTACCTCGCTCGCGAGCGAGGTAGCGCTGGTGACGGTGGACTTCGGCATCAGCGCGGTGATCTCCTTCTGCACCGCGCCGATCTGACTCGAGTTAGCCGCGGCCACGTAGATGGTGTTGACCTTGCCAGCCGCTCCGGCCAGCTTCTGCGCGCGTGCCAGCGGGATGTATAGGTCAGAGCCGGTGCCAGAAGGCGTTGCGACAGTGCCGACAACGGTGAAATTCGTACCCTTGCCCGCTGAATCGCCTATCGCGACCGTGGAGCCAACCTTGATCTTGTTCTGCGAGGCGTAGTCGGAGTCGACGACGGCCACGTTCGAGCTTGCGTCGGTGGTAGCTAGCGTCCGGCCGCCGACCAGCCTGGCTGAGGACAGCGGGCCGAGCGCTCCTGTCGACAAATCGACTCCAGCGACGCTGAACGTCACCGGCGGCTTGAAGTTCCCCCTTCCGCCTGGTGGACCGCCACCACCGAAGCCGCCGCCTGAGAAGTTGCCGATCGTGAACGAGATCTTTACGTCGTTCAGCATCAGCGCGCCGGTCGCGGCGGCGACGTCACGGAGATGGCTGACCGTGGTCACCGACGCCGAGTTGATCGGCGCGTACCTACCAGTGGTCACCCGGTTCTGATTGATCTTGGTGCCGGCCGCTGGGCGGTTGCCTGTCCTGCCTCCGAAGCCGAACCCGAACCCACCGAACCCGCCGGTGCCCGCCGTCGGCGCCTGGGTGACGGTGATATCGGTGCCGACACCGTACAGCGAGTGGAGCACGTCGGCCTGCGCGTTCTTCACGCCCGACGACGCCGCGGTCACCGTGATGACCAATCCAATTCCAAGCGCAAGGCCAAGCGCGATCAAGATCGCCTGCCTGGCCCTGCGGCGCAGTTCGCGCAGCAGATACGTAAAGAACATGGGCTCTCCATGAGGTAAGGCTCTCGTTGACAACGCTGGGTTAGGCGCCGCAGCGCAACCGATCATGGTCAGCCGGCCTGCAAGGAGCCTGGAGATTGCCTACAGATTCACAGCATGGAGCGTGGCGTCCAACGCTTAAAGAAGCCGTATTCTTGACCACCGGATCCAACGTTTTGGAGGCTGAATGTTCCCGCGCGGGACTTCGCTTGCCGTCGGTGCGCTGCTGATGGCCGGGGTGGCAGGCTGCGGCGTCGTGGCGAAGATCAACAATGTCAGGCACGCGGTGGACACCAACCGCTCGGCGATCAAGCTGTTTACCCAGGACCTGCGGTCCGGTGAGGCGACGTCATTCTCCGCCACCTATGTGACAACGGGCGGCTCGCCGACTACGACCACCTACGCGGTTAAGCCGCCAACCGATGTCGCGTTCGTCGAGGTGGCTCAAGGCAGCGGGACCGCCGATTTCGACCTGATCAGCAACGGCAGCGGCGAGTACTCCTGCACATCAGCGGGCGCCTCGTCGGGTTGGTCATGCCAGAAGCTCGGCAAGGCCGAGGCCATCGCGCAGAACCAGATCGTCGGCTTCTACACCCCGTCGCACTGGGTGGCATTCCTCAACGCTTTCTCGATCGCGGCAGGCTTCGCCGGCGACAAGGTGACAACGTCGTCGATGACCGTGAACGGGTTCTCGATGCACTGCGTTGACTTCAACGCCAAGGGTGTCCATGGCACAAGCACGATCTGCTCGACCGCGCAGAACATACTCGGCTATGTCAAGGTAGCCGGGGACGCGACCAGCTTCGAGCTGAAGAGCTACTCGTCGTCGCCGGCGGCGTCGCTGTTCCAGCTTCCCGCCGGAGCGAAGCTCACCCCAGCGAGCTGAGCGCGTCGCCGTATACCTCGGCGATCCGGCCGATTTCCGCCTCGGTGATCACGAACGGCGGCGAGATCTGCAGCGCGACCCCGCGCAGCAGCCTGGTTATGACACCGCGCTCGCGTATGGCCAGCACCAGGCGCTGTCCGGCCGTAGGATCGGCTGTCATCTCCGGGGCGAGTTCGACCGCCGCGAGCAGCCCAGTGCCCGCCCTGACCGCGCTGACCGACGGCAGATCAGCCAGCGGAGCCACGGCGCTGGCAAGCACAGGTTCAAGCTCGGCAACCCGCGCGACTAGGTGCTCGCGCTCGATCAGGTCCAGATTGGCGAGCGCGACGGCCGCGGCCGCCGGATGGCCAGAGTAGGTGTAGCCGTGCCTGAACACCTCGGTGGTGCCTGCTCGCCAGAACGGCTCGGCGACTCGGCCCCCGGCGATGACCGCGCCGATCGGCAGGTAACCGGAGCTGAGCCCCTTGGCGGCAGTGATCAGGTCCGGGTCCAGGTCAAACCTGGCGCTCGCGAACCACTCGCCGACCCGGCCGAAGCCCGTGATCACCTCGTCGGCCACGAAAAGCACGTCGTGTCGGCGGCAGATCTCCCGCACCGAGGCGAGGTAGCCAGGCGGCGGAGGATAGACCCCTCCTGCCCCGATCACCGGCTCGCAGAAGAACGCGGCTACCCTGGCCTCGCCCAGCATCTCGATGGCCTTCTCCAGCGCCGCCGGATCGTCCCACGGCACCTGCTCGACCTGCCCGACCAGCGGCGCGAACGGCTCGGTGAGCAAGGGGATACCGCCGAGCGAGGTGCCATAGGCGTTCATGCCGTGGTAGGCGTGCGACCGGGAGATGATCACCTGCCGGTTCGGCTGGCCCACGGCACGCCAGTAAGCCCTGACCAGCTTGCCTGCCGTGTCGACCGCGTCGGAGCCGCCCCCAGGCGTGAGGAGCACCTTGGCGCCATGCATCGGGGCCAGGTCACAGATCCGGCGGCACAGTGCCTCGGCTGGCTGGTTGGAGAAAAATTCAAAGGTCTGAAAAGCGGAAAGCTCGCTCATCTGCGCCGCCGCGGCCTGAGCTAGCTCGGTGCGTCCGTAACCAACGTTGCAGTACCACAGGCTGGCCAAGGCGTCCAGATAGGCTCGGCCAGCCGAGTCGAAGACGGTCGACCCGACCCCGCCGACGATGGTGATCGCGTTCCCCGCAAGCGCCCCCATGTTCGCGAACGGGTTCCACATGTACTGATTCGATGGGCTCTCCATCGCACTAACCTACTCATGTGACGTCACCTACCGGGCCATTGGCAGGCGTGCGAGTGCTTGACCTCACGGCCGTGGTGATGGGCCCGCTGGCCACCCAGATACTCGGTGATCTCGGCGCCGACGTGATCACCGTAGAGAACCGGCAGGGCGACATCAACCGCACGATGACCAGAGGCCTGGTCCGCGGCCTTTCCGGCGTATCGGTCAATCTACTGCGTAACAAGCGCAATGTCACCCTTGACATCGGCGATCCGATGGGGCGCGGGGCACTGCTGCGGATCGCGGCAACCTGCGAGGTTTTCGTCACCAACTTGCGGCCGTCATCGCTGCGCAGGCTGCGTCTCGACTACGCCGACGTCGCCGCCGTCCGGCCGGACGTGATCTACTGCCAGGCGAACGGGTTCGCATCGGACAGCGAGGATGCCGACAAGCCGGCGTTCGACGACATCATCCAGACCGCGGGCGGCGTGGCCGACGTGTTCCAGCGAGCCGGGCTTGCGCCGGGGCTGATGCCCACGCTGCTGGCTGACAAGGTGTCTGGCCTGGTCATCGCCTACGCGATCATCGCCGCGCTTTTCCATCGTGAGCGGACCGGCGCCGGCCAGCGGGTCGAGGTGCCGATGACCGACGCGCTGCGGGCATTTTTGCTGGCCGAGCACGGCGGCAGCGCGATCGTCGGTCGCGGGCCAGCCGGCTACCCGAGGATCCTGACGCCGCTCCGCGCTCCCGCCCGCACGGCCGACGGCTGGCTGGCCGTACAGCCGCACAAGGACGAGCAGTGGGTCGCCTTGGTGCGCGAGGCCGGCCTCGACGATCTGGCCGACGATCCGCGGCTCACCAATCGCGGCCTCTGGCACGAGCCGAGCTTCGGCTACGAGACGCTCGCCAGAGCGCTCGCGACCAAGACGACCGGGCACTGGCTGGCGTTCTGCGCCGAGCACGGTATCCCGGCGGCGCCTGCCGCCAGCCTTGATGAGATCATCGACGCGCTGCCCGATGCGGAGCATCCGATGGGGAAATACAAGATGATCCCCTCGCCAACCAGGTTCTCGGCTACCCCGGTGAACGTCCGCCGCCCGGCGCCGCTTCCCGGCCAGCACAACCGTGAGGTGCTCGCCGAGGCCGGGTTCACCGACGCCGAGATCGAGGAGCTCGAGGCAGCAGGCGTGCTGCGAGCGACGGGAGGTGGCAGGTGAGGACGCAACGAGCCATGTCGTTCGGCGCGGTCGCCGATGAGTACAACCGCCTGCGGCCATCGCCGCCCGCGGCCGCCGTCGACTGGCTGCTGCCATCGAACGCTCGACTCGTCGTTGACCTCGCTGCCGGAACCGGCCTGCTGTCCCGCGCCCTGCACGTCGACAGGGTCATCGCCATCGAACCTGACCCAAGGATGGGCACCGTGCTGCGGGCCAACTCCCCAGGCATCCGCGTTGTCGCCGGGGTCGGCGAGGCGCTGCCACTTGCGGGCGCCAGCGTCGACGCCGTCCTTATTTCCTCGGCCTGGCACTGGATGGATCCGCAGCGCGCGGTGCCCGAGATCGGCCGGGTGCTGCGCGACGGCGGCCGTTTCGGCCTGATCTGGAACAGCCGGGACCGCGAGGTCGACTGGATACGCGAGATCGACGTGCTCAGGGAACCAACGGGGACTGCCGCGGACGCGGCCGGTCCTGGCCCACGACAGCGCAACCGCGACGTCGTGCTGCCAACGTCTCACGCCTTCACCGACATCGAGACCGCGTCGTTCACGTTCACCATGAAGGTGGCCATCGACGACTTCGCCCCGATGATAGGTACCTACAGCCGGATCATCACCGCCAGCGAGCACGAGCGAGCCAAGATATTCAGCCGGGTGCGCGCCTTGGTCGAAGCACGGTTCCCCGGCGCCGCCGAGATCGAGTTGCCAATGCGGTCATTGTGCTGGCGAGCAACAAGGACAACGCGCTAAAAGCCCACGCCAAAATCCCCCAAACCAGGCAATCCGCCAGCCAAAGCCGCGCCGCTCTCGCGATGGATACGGCAACCCATCGCGGAAAGCGGGTGTGAAACCCCGATTCCATCGCGCACCCGACGCATCGCGGATCCGCACGACGCGGACCGCGTCCGCCCGGCAGCCGCACCGTCATGACGTTCTGCTCCAGCCCAACACGATCTGCTGCCGGAGAGCTAGCCATCGATCTTGGCGAGGAATTCACGTACCCGGGCGTTGAATACATTCGGCCGGTCGA
>DATNEK010000157.1:0-9302 GCA_035553055.1 Streptosporangiaceae bacterium
ATCGACCGTCTCAACTCTGAGACCGGCGCGTTCTACACGGTGACAGCCGATCTGGCTAAGGAGCAGGCCGCGGCGGCCGAGCAAGCCGCGGCCGAGCATCGCCGCTCGGGCGCCGCCGCCGACTTGCCGCCGCTGACCGGAGTGCCGATCCCGATTAAGGACCTTAACTTGGTCGCCGGGGTCCGGGCCACGTTCGGCTCCACGCTGCTCGCCGACAACATCGCCGGGGAAGACGACTTCGTCGTCACCGAACTGCGCAAGGCAGGCATCGTCATCACGGGCAAGACCGCGACGCCCGAGTTCGGGCTGCCGTGCTACACCGAGACCAAGATCGGCCCGCCAGCCAGGACGCCTTGGGACCTGTCGAGGTCGGCAGGCGGATCGAGCGGCGGCGCGGGGGCGGCGGTAGCCGCAGGCCTCGCGCCGGCGGCTCAGGGCAGCGACGGCGGCGGCTCTATTCGCATCCCGTCCAGCGTGTGCGGCCTGTTCGGAATCAAGCCGAGCCGTGGCCGGATATCAGGCGGCCCGCTGATGCCTGATCTGTTCGGTCTGTCGACCGACGGTCCGCTGGCGCGCACGGTCGCCGATGCCGCGCTCCTGCTCGACGCGATGACCTGCAACTACCCGGGTGACCTCTACAACATGCCGCCGTTGCCAGCGGGCGAGAGCTTCCTCGGGTACTCAAAACGCGATCCTGGCAAGCTGCGGATAGGCAGATCCATTGCCAACGTGGTGCCCGGAGCGGGCGTTCATCCTGACTGCGTGGCCGCCTACGAAGACGCGAGCGAGTTGCTCGCCAGCCTCGGACACGAGGTCGAAGATGTGGAGCTGCCGTTCAGTGAAGACGCGGTGCCGATGTTCGAGTATCTCTGGTACGCGATGGCGACGCTCGCGCCCATCAGCCCAGAGCAGGAAGATCAGCTGCTGCCGCTGACCAGGTACCTGCGGATGCGCGGAATGAAGGTCACCGCGGCGGAGCTGTTTTTCGCCGAGGCCTACCTGCAGAGCATCACCCGCACCGCGCTCGGCGTGCTCAACAGCTACGACGCGTACCTGACCCCGACCCTCGCCTCGCCGCCGGTCCCGGTCGGTTATTTCGACGAGGTAGAGCCCGCCGAGAACTTCGAGCGGCAGAAGCGGTTCACCCCGTACACGGCGTTGTACAACATCTCCGGCCAGCCTGCCGTGAACTTGCCTTTGTACGTCAACGCTGATGGCCTGCCGATCGGCGTGATGCTGGCCGGGAGAATTGGCGATGAGGCCACGCTGATTTCGCTGTCTGCCCAGATAGAGGCCGCAAGGCCATGGCGCGATCGGCACCCGGCGATCTGGTAGGTCTCGCGGGCAGGTAAAGCTGCCCTGGTGCTCGAGGTGAGCATGCGATGAGCAGGGTTAGCTGCCGCGGGCACCGGTAAGTCCTACGATCGGGTGTGGCTTGATTGGCGCGGGCCAGCACAAGCTCGGGGGACAGCGCGCCATCCGGAGGTGCCTCGTCGTGCGCAACCATGCGCTCTGGCGGCTGGTCAGACAGGTCGTCAACGTGATAGCCGCGACATGCGCGGCAATGGCCGTGCTGTTTGTGTGCGCGGCGGGATTCTGGGGCGTGCCGGCGCTTGGCCGTGCGCTTGACCCGGGCAACGGCGCCTGGACCTCGGCGGTCGGCGGCAGGCTGCCCGCATCCAGAACTCTGCGCCTGCCGGGAATCGTCGGCGGCGCGACCGTTTCCTTCGGCAGTCACGGCATCGCGGCGGTCAACGCGGCCAACGAGGGCGACGCCATCGTCGCGCTCGGCTACCTCCACGCCAGCTTCCGGCTGGCCGAGATGGACCTCGCGCGCAGATTGGCTGAAGGCAGGCTCGCGCAGCTTGTCGGGTCATCGGCGGTGCGCTCTGATGAGTTCGAGTTGCGGCTTGGGCTGCTGCGGACAGCGCAGCGCGAGTGGGCGGAGATGCCGAAGGACGGCATCGAGGCACGTCTGCTTGAGAGCTACTCGATCGGCGTCAACGATTATCTCGGCCAGTTGCGGAAAAATCGGCAGTGGCCAGCCATATTTTCGCTGGCCGGCGTCTATCCGGCGGATTGGACGCCAGTGGACAGTCTCGCCGTGCAAGGCGAGCTGACCCAGGAACTCGATTACACCACCACGCCGCTCGACTACACGCTGCTGGCCAGGTCGCTTGGCATGACGCGGACTATGCGGTGGTTCCCTGTGCTCCCGGTCAACAAGCAGAACCCGTACGACCCAGGCCCGTACCATCCCAGGCGACTCGCGCCGCTCACGACCACCATGACCACGACGGTCTCGCGCCGCCCGGCTCGGGAGATCCGAGGTACGACCGTCGCCGCCGGGTTGCCGTCCGTCCCTCCGGCTGGGGTGGCTCAGGCAGCGGCGGCGATGCTCGCCCAGACCAGAGCGCTGCCGCCTGGCCAGATCCACGGATACCCGGACAGCAACGCCTGGGCTGCTAACGGGCCGAAGGTGTCTGGCGGCGGATCGATGCTGGCTGGCGACCCGCACCTGCCGCAGACGCTGCCATCGATCTGGTTCGAGGTCGCGATCTCCGCGCCGGGATTCTACGTGAGCGGCGTCGGCGTTCCCGGGCTGCCGGGCGTGCTGATCGGGCGCAACCGCCATATCGCCTGGTCCCTCACCGACACCCAGAACCAGGCGACCCTTTTCTACGCGGAACGGACCAGCAAAGCTCATCCTGGCCAGTATTTCTGGCGCGGCAAGTGGCGCGCGATGCGGCAGGTGAACTACACGATCTCCGTGCGCGGCGGCGCGGCCAGGCACCTGACCGTGAATCTGACTGTTCACGGGCCGGTGATGACGCGGGCGGGCCAGACAGTGTCGGTGGACTGGATGGGCAACGTGCCGTCCCCCGACGTGGCCGTGCTGCAGCAGATCAGCGTCGCGCATAATTTCAGCCAGTTCCGCGCCGCGCTCGCCAGCTGGCGGGCGCCGGCGCAGAATTTCGTCTACGCCGACAATCGCGGCAACATCGGAGCGATCTCGGCCGGCTACTACCCGATCGTCGCAGGTGGCACGCCGTGGCTCCCGATGCCGGGTACCGGCACCGACGACGTCGTCGGCGTCATCCCTTACACCGCCGTGCCGCAGAGCTACGATCCGCCTGGTCATGTGATCGCGACGGCCAACCAGCGACCGGTGACCGCCGCCTATCCGTATTACATCGGCACCACGGCGAACTTCTTCGACCCCGGCTACCGCGCGAGCAGGGAGTACGCGTTCCTCGACCGCCGGTCGAACCTGACGATGTCGGGCTTCGCCGCGCTGCAGAACAACCTGGTCGACGGGCTTGCCGTGCGGCTGCTCCCAAGTATCGACAAGCTGCTGCGGGGGAGCGCGGTGCCGACTCGGGGCGGCGATTCCCCGGTGCCCCCCGCGGTGTGGACTCCGATGGACAAGCAGGCGCTGGCGTTGCTGCGCGGGTGGAACTATTCAATGGACCCGCACTCGGCAGCGGCGTCGATCTGGTGGGCGCTGTGGACCGACTATGTATATACGACGTTCGAGCCTTGGTGGCGTTCGGCTCGGGTGCCCGTCTCGCTCGACCGGACCGGACTGGCGCCGTCGACTGGCCAGGCCAGCCTGGTTGAGGTGCTTGAGCGGTGGACGCTGACCGACCAGGCCAACCCCGCCTTCAGCCCGCCAGGCAATCCACCGGGCACCGCGGCGTCGGTGCTGCGCGCCGCGTTCGCGACGGCGGTGGCCCAGCTTCACGGCAAGCTCGGCGGCGGCCCGTCAAGCTGGACCTGGGGCAAGCTGCACAGCAGGAAGTTCCCATCACTGCTGCGAGCACCTGGGCTCGGCTACGGCCCGCAGGCCGCTGGTGGCGACCCGTGGAGCGTGGACGCGGCTGACGGGCTGCCGGTGTCGGAGGCTGGCCCAAGCTGGCGCATGATCGTCCAGCCTGGTACCGCTGGACACTCCCCACCGACTGGGTGGGGCATCTACCCGGGCGGCCAGAGTGAGAACCCAGCCTCACCCTGGTACGAGAACCTGGTCGCCGACTGGTGGAACGGCCGCTACCTGCCGATGCCGTCGGCTGGCCCAGCGGTCGTCCGCGGCAACGTCCTTTGGGAGCTTGAGCCATGACCAAGCACGTCAGCAGGTCGGAGTTCGAGCGGCTTGGCAAGCGCGGATCCTACCGGCTCGGCGCGCTCTCGCTGCAGGGAGTCGCCAGGCCATCGGCGCCGAGGCCATTCCGGCCGTCGTTCAGCAGGACTACGCACGGCGGACCAATCTGGGCCTGGATAGCGGCCTCGATCGTCGGGGTCGGCCTTATCGGAGCGACGGCTCTGGCGGGGCTATGGTTCGCCCCGCTGGTTGTCGGGGTTATCGGGGGGATCGCGGCGCGGTGGGGGCAGTGGCGACTGCGCGTGATGGTGCCTGCCATTGTCATGGTCAGCGCCTTTGGGTGGGGCGCTGCGCTGCTCGACCAGGCCGCGCGCGGGCTGCCGATCGGGGCGACCGCCAGGGCTATCGCGGCGATTGGCGGGCTGCCTGCGTTCGCCGCGGTGGGGGTGGCCGTCACGCTGGGGGTCGCGGTGCTGCTTGGGCTTGTCGGGTTGTGGCTAGGCCGGGCGCTGACGCCGTGGCCTCCGTCTTGACGGTCGCCAGGCTAGCGGCCAGGGCGCCCGCGCAGGTTAGCGCCGCGCCAAGGTACTGGAGCAAACTCGGTCGCTCGCCGAGTATCAGCGCGGCTAGGCCGAGCGAGGCGGCCGGCTGTACAAGCAGCATCAGCGAGCCAATCGCCGCCGGCAGCCTGGGCAGCGACGAGGTGATCAGCAGCCAGCCGGCGACCTGGCTGATCAGCGCGAGCATGGCGAGCCAGAAGATCGCCGGCCAGATCGGGTGCAGCGCCAGGCCGCCGCCGACCAGGCCGACTACCAGCGAGGTGACCGTCGCACCAGCCGTTGCGTCGGCGACCGGGCCGGCCACGTGCGCCGAGTCGGCCGAGGACCGGCGCAACATCATCAGGTAGCACGAATAAGCAAAAGCCATCACGAGGCCGTAACCGACGCCGGGGAGCGGATGGTGGCCAGCCACCGACTTGCCGATCAGCCCGGAAACGAGCACGACCCCGACCATCACCACGGGAAGCGCGGACCCCACGGCACGGCTTGGTCGTTCGTGCCAGATCAGCCAGGCAAGCCCGGCGACGATCAGTACCTGGAGGTTGCCGAGAACAGTCGCGGCACCGGCCCCGATATCGGCGATCGCGTGCGTCCACAAGATGAGGTCAACGGCGAGGAAAGCCCCCGCCGCGAAGGCCGTGAGCCGCTGCTTGCGCGACCGGTCGCCGTGCCTGCGCCGTTCGATCGCGGCGAAGGCGACAAGCACAGGAAGCGCGAGCAACGAACGGTAGAACGCCGTGCTCACCGGGCTAGCGCCCGACAGCACCACGAATATCGGCGACGCCGAAATCGTCGCGGCGCCGACGCCGACCAGCAGCAGCGGCTGGTTGGAGAACCTCTTGAAGGCGGCAGAGCCGGCCAGGTCAGCGGAGCCAGCGGTGCCTTCGGTAATGACCGTAGAACCGTACGATACTGTCATGTTCCTCAGCATACGACCGACACGTGCCTTTTTGGCAGCATCGGCCCAACGCCGCGCCCCGTGCACGGCGTCGAAGCGGGCGTCGGATCATAGGGGGATGACCGATGCGGATCTGATCAGGCGAGCGCAGGCGGCGGGCGTGTCCGCCAGCTACGTGGACTCGAGGAGGAAGCGAGTTCAGGTGCCGGCCGAGACGCTGAAGGCGATACTCGAGGTGCTCGGCGAGCCTGCCCGGGCTTACGACCAGGTCAGCGGGGCGGGTGCCGCGCCTTTGCCGCGCCGGCCGGCCGAGCGCACGTGGGGGCTGACAGTTCAGCTCTACGCGGTCAGGTCGCGGCAGTCATGGGGCCACGGCGACCTGCGCGATCTCGCCGATCTGGCGGCCTGGTCGGCTAGGGAGCTTGGGGCTGGCTTTATCCTGATCAACCCGCTGCACGCGGCCGAACCGACGCCGCCGCTGAGCAACTCGCCCTACCTGCCGATGACCAGGCGTTATGTCAGTCCGCTCTACCTGCGGATCGAGGACGTTCCCGAGTACCAGCGGCTGACCCGCGAGCAGCGTCGCCAGGCGGCCGAACTTGCCGGACCGCTCAGGGCTGCCAGCCGCACCCCAGAATTGATCGACAGGGACGCGGTGTGGGCGGCGAAACGCCAGGTTCTAGAGATGATCTTCAAGGCCGGAATGACAGCCGAACGGCAAGCTGACTACCTGGCCTACGCGAGCAGGGAAGGAAAATCGCTGACCGACTGGGCGGCCTGGTGCGCGCTCGCCGAGATCCACGGCGCCGACTGGCGGCGCTGGCCCGCCGAACTGTCCGACCCGCGTCGCGCCGCAGACGTCACGTCGACGGGTCCCGCTGTCGAGCGCGCGGCCTTCCACGCCTGGCTGCAGTGGCTGGCCGACGCCCAGCTCGCGCAAGCGCAGCGCGCCGCCCGTGCGGCGGGCATGTCCATCGGCTTGATCACTGACCTCGCGGTCGGCGTTCACCCTGGCGGCGCGGACACCTGGGCGCATCAGGATCTGCTGGTAGGCGGCATGAGCGTGGGCGCTCCCCCCGACGGTTTCAATCAGCGCGGCCAGGACTGGTCCCAGCCGCCGCCGCATCCGCATCAGCTAGCGCGCACAAACGGCGAGCCGTTCGCCGAGCTACTGCGGGCCGCGTTCAGCCACGCAGGCGGCCTGCGAGTCGATCACGTGATGGGAATGATGCGGCTGTGGTGGATACCGGAAGGCATGCCGCCAGACCGCGGCGCCTACGTCAGCTACGACCACAGGCTGATGGTCGGCACCCTGGCGGCCGAGGCGGCCTGCGCCGGCGCGATCGCGATCGGCGAAGATCTTGGCACCGTCGACCCGTGGATCCGGCGCTACCTGGCGAGCCAGCACCTTCTCGGCACCGAGCTCGCGTGGTTCGCGCGCCAGCGCGACCGCTCGCCGCTGCCGCCGCCGCGGTGGCGACGATGGTGCATGGCTACGGTCGGCACCCACGACCTCCCGCCGGTGGCCGGCTTCGTGGCAGGCGATCAAGTGACCGTCCGCGCCAGGCTGGGGCTACTTCGCAACCCGGAGGGAGAACGTAACGCTCTTGAGCTGACCCTCGCCCGCTGGCGTGACGTGCTCGCGGCGGCTGACCTGGTGCCGCCCGGCGCGGTGCCGACCGCGCGCGAGATGACGGTGGCGATGTACGGCTATCTCGCGCTCACCCCGTCGGTGCTGGTCGGAGTGGCGCTGGCTGACGCGGTCGGAGATCGCAGGACCCAGAACATCCCTGGCACGACCGATGAGTACCCCAACTGGCGCATCCCGCTGTGCAACGGGGAAGGCGAGGCTGTGCTGATCGAAGACCTGCCGGAAACGTCGCTGGTAGCGGCCGTCGCGAACGCCGCCAGCCGAATTCGGTTAGCTGGCCCCGGATCGTCCGGCTCGAGCGTCGCGCTCGCGGCAGCGTAGCGCGCGCACAACGTCGTCACGCCCTTCCGCCAGCAGCCGTCGCAGCGCGCCAGGCAGGTCATCGCGCGCGACAAGCTCGGCCGCCGCGTCGATGGCCTGCTTGGTGACGGCGGTTGCCGGGTAGCCGCGCTCGACGAAGTACCTGGACATGTCCGGGCCCCAGTCCCGCCAGATGCCGGTTACGACGTCGAAGAACCTGGCCGCGTAAGGCTTGAGCAGTTCGTCCTGGTCGGGCGTATAGAAGCCGGTGAGCACGGCGCGGAACATCGCATTCGGCAACTCGCCGGATACGACGCTGGCCCAGGCGGCCTCCTTGGCTGCCGGATCGCCGATCGCGGCGAAACAGGATGCCGCCCGCCTGGATCCGGCGTCGGTCCTGTCATAGTCCTGCTCAGCCTCGATCGCGTCGCGGCCCAGGACGCCTCGGCTGACCAGGCGAAACAGCAGCTGCCAGCGCATGTCCGCGTCGACGACGAGGCCGTCGATCGCGGCCGAACCAGCGAGCAGGCCAGCGAGCAGGTCGAGGTCGGACTGCGAGGTGGCGACCGAAATCAGCGCGTAGGCGAAGGTGAGCTGCTTGTCAGAGCCCGGCTGACAAGCAGTGATGAGATCCTTCAGCCCGTCGGCCAGCACCGTCAGGGCGGTCAGGCGCCAGCCAGGATCGGCGAAGTAGCGCACGGCGGCTGCCGCCTGCCTGAGCATGGTCTGCAGCACGCCGATGTCGTCGATCTTGCGCGCGGCTGACAGAACAAGCCTCACGTAATCCCTCGCCGGCATCTCGGCGTCCCTGCACATGTCCCAGGCGGCAGCCAGGCACAACGCGGCGGGCAGCGGGTCGGCGAAGTCGCCGACCGAGTCGATCACGGTGCGCAGCGAGCGTTCGTCGAGCCTGACCTTGGCGAACGTCAGGTCGTCGTCGTTGACCAGCACGAGATCGGGCTGCCGTTCGCCGGTCAGCTCAGGTACTCGCGTCAGCTCGCCGGTCACGTCGAGTTCGATCCGGCGGCGCCTGCGGATCAGCTGGTCGTCGCGGTCGTACAGCCCGATGGCGACCCGGTGCGGCCTGAGCTCAGAGTGGCTGTCAGCGGCCTGCTGCAGCACGGCGAACTCGGCGAACATGCCGTCGGCCGTCGTGGTATAGACCGGCCGCAGCGTATTCACCCCAGCCAATTCCAGCCAGGCCTTGGACCAGTCGTGAAGCTGGCGACCCGATGCCTGCTCAAGGGAGTCGAGCAGGTTGGCCAGCGTGGCGTTGCCCCAGGCGTGCGCGGCGAAATAGGAGCGCAGCCCGGCCAGGAAGTTCTCCGCGCCTACGAAGGCGACGAGCTGCCTGAGCACGGCGGCGCCCTTTTCGTAGGTGATCCCGTCGAAGTACACCTCGACCGACGCGACGTCCGCGATGTCGGCGACGATGGGATGGGTCGAAGGCAGCTGATCCTGACGGTACGCCCAGGCCTTGTCCTGCTGCGTGAACGTGATCCAGGCGCCTGGCCAGCGGGTGGCTTCGGTGAGTGCGACCAGGCTCGCCCAGGTGGCGAAGGACTCGTTCAGCCACAGGTCGTCCCACCAGGTCATGGTGACCAGGTTGCCGAACCACATGTGCGCGAGCTCGTGCAGCAGGGTCTGGGCCCTGGCCTCGCGGCGCGCCCGGGTCACCCGCGAGCGGAAGATGTACTCCTCGACGATGGTCACCGCGGCCGCGTTCTCCATGGCGCCGCAGTTGAACTCGGGAACGAAGATCTGGTCGTACTTGGTGAACGGGTAGCTGAC
>DATNEK010000158.1:0-7134 GCA_035553055.1 Streptosporangiaceae bacterium
ACACCGCATCGCTGGCATTGCTTGGCGGCATCGGCGCCCGCCGCAGGAACGGCACCGTCGAGTTCGTGAAGCCGACGACAGGCAAGTAATGACTAGAGGCGCCGGGTGCAGGCCGGCAGGTCGGCGCCCGGCAGGTATGTAATGACTAGAGGCGCTGGGCGCAGGCCGGCAGGCCTGCGCCCAGCGCCGAACCGGTGGGCCGATTTCTGCCTTAGCGCTCTTCCTTCTTGCGGGCCTTGAGCTCCTTGCCGAGGCCGGCCATTCCTGAGCCGGTCGGCCAGCCAGAGCGGGCGAGCGGGTGCACAAGCGCGCTATGGTCGCCGTCGTGCCTGCGGACGGGGGCTGGTGAGACCGACTGGACGCTGGCCGCGCTGCATACGGCGGCCGCGCCGTTGGCCGGACCAGGGACCTCGTCGCTCGTCGGGATATCGCCTGGGTTCACCCGGTGGTGGTCAGGCCGGTCGTCGAGCACCTCGGCCAGGTTGCGGGCATTGGCGTCCCTGGCGGTCATGGAGTGCAGGCCGAAGGTGGATTCGATCAGCGCCAGCGCCGACGCGTGCTCGAACGGGCCTTCGCGCACGATCCGGCGGCGGGCCAGGTTCGACACGACGATCGCCGGAACCCGGAAGCCGAGCTGGGTGTAGTCGGGGATCAGCTGGCCGTCGGTTGGCGTCGTGCCGTCACCGGTGTGGTCTACGTTGGCCGGGTTGGTGTCGTCGATGACCTTCGGCGGCCGCACGTGGTCGTAGAACCCGCCCCACTCGTCGAAGTTGATCAAGAACACGGTGTTGTCCAGGTACCCGGCGCTCGCGAGCGCGTGGTAAGCGTCGGCGATGAACTTCTCGCCGAGCCTGACGTCGGCGAGCGGGTGGTCGTCGGCCGACGTACCGTTGCCCTCGGTGTCGAACGCGGGGTCGATGAAGCTGACGTTCGGCAGGTCGCCGGCCGCCGCCGTGTCGATGAACGACTTGGTCCGCAGCGGGATGCCGAGCGCGTCAACGTCGCTGTCGGCGAACATGTGCCAGAACGGCAGGTACTTGGCGCCCCACAGGGCAAGGAACGGCAGATCGCGGAAGAAATAACCGCCGGTCGGGATGCCCTGGGCGTTCGGGATAGGGGAGAGCTGGTCCCAGATCGTCGGCAGCTTGCTGATCACGGTGTTGTTGTGGTCGCGGTCGGTCTGGGCAGAGTGCTGGTAGAACCTGTTCGGGAATGTCTCGCCGGCGAATGAGCAGAAATAACGATCGAGCACCGTGTAGCGCTCGGCCAGAGCGCCGATCACCGGCAGGTCAGGGTTGTCCTTCTGGCGGCCGTCGTGGTGGCGGTTGGTGTAGAAGCCGATCGGGAACGTGTTGGCCTTGGCCAGCGTCACGCCTGGGTTGTCCGCCGGGGCTGTCGGCCGCTGTAGGAACCCGTCCATCTTGCCGAAGTTGTGCTGGATCAGCCAGCCTTCCCAGCTATGGTCGGGGTCGCTGTAGCCGCATCCCTGGAAGTCAGGCGCGAGCGGGTAGTTCGGGTAGAAGTTGCCGTCGGTGGCCAGGAACGTCAGGTCGTGCCGCCCGTCGGCACCCGGCAGCCAGCCGAGGAAGTGGTCGAACGAGCGGTTCTCCATCATCAGGATCACCACGTGCTCGACGCCGTTCGAGCCGTTAGGGTTACGCGTTGATGAGGCGTTGGCGACAGCCTGAGACAGTAGTTCCGACCCGGTGAGCGCGACGCCTGAGGCGCCCATTAGTTGGAGAAAGGTGCGTCGTGTAAGCATGAGACCCATTATGTGCACGGTAGTAAACGTCTGGCCGACCTTTGATGGCGACGAGGTGACGTCGAGGTGACCTGGCGCAGTGCTGGCACTGGGGGGCGACCCCCAGGAACCCCCGCCAGCGTCGCGGTCGTGATTGGCAATCCCAAGCCGCGCTCCCGGACCTATCAGGCCGCGCACCTGGTGGCGGAACGGCTGGCCGGCCGGCCGGCGGACCTGAGCGTCGACCTCGCCGACCTTGGTGCGGCATTGCTTGACTGGTCGGATTCCGGCGTGACCGATCTGGTCGAGGCCATCGCGGCCAGCGACCTCGCGGTATTCGCCAGCCCGACCTTCAAGGCCAGCTATACCGGCTTGCTGAAGCTGTTCATCGACCGGATCGGCGGCGGCGCGCTGGCCGGAGTGGTCGGCGTTCCCGTCATGCTCGGGGGTCATTGGCAGCACGCGCTCGCTCCAGAATTGCTGCTCAAGCCGGTGCTCGTTGAGATAGGCGCGACCTGCCCGACGCGAGGCCTGTTCTTGCTGGAAACGGAGTACTCGGGTGGGCCGACGCTTGACGGCTGGCTTGACCGTGCCCGCCCGCAGGTGCTCGCCGCGGCGTCGGGTCTGGCCCGTGGCAGCGATCTGGTCTGAGGCCGCTCGGTCCGCATTCGCGCAACGGCATTAGTATGACCTGGTACACGTCGTGATTTGCCTGGGCCGAAGGCCCCCGTGACCGCGTCCGTTTGGTGAGGCAGCGCCTCGGTGAGAGCACTCGGAGCCCGCGTTGTTGGAAGAGGCGGTACTTAATCAAGCTGCGGAACTTGATCAGGCTGGGGAGTCGGCCGACGACTCGATGAGCCTTTTCAACCTGCTTAACGATGATGTCGAACCGGCCGATGGCCGCGCTGCCCGCTCGCACCGCACCAAGCGCGCGATCATTGACGCGATGCGGGCTCTGCATTCAGAAGGCGACCTCCGCCCGACCGCGCCCCGGATCGCCGAGCGCGCCGGGGTGTCACTGCGTACCGTGTGGCAGCAGTTCACCGACATGGAGGCGCTGCTCGTCGAGGCCGTACGCAGGGACAGCGAGATACTCAGGTCGCTGGTGCGCAGGATCGAGCCCGACCAGCCGCTGGCCAGGCGGGTGGACACGTTCGTCAGCCAGCGGGCGCGCGTTCTCGAGGAGATGACGCCGACCTGGCGGGCCGCCAGGATTCATGCGCCCTCATCGGCCGAGCTGAGGTCCGATAGGAACAGGAAGACCGCGGCCGGCCGGGTGGAGCTTGAGCTAGTGTTCGCGCCCGAGTTCGACCAGCTCGCTGGCAAGCAGCGGGACCAGCTTGTCGAGGCGCTGCACGCGATCAGCATCTGGGCGTTCTGGGAGTCGCTGCGCGCCGATCTCGGCCTCAGCCCGCTGCGGGCACGCGAATTGGTACGTAATGCCTTCGCGGCCCTGTTCAACCAGGCTGGTTTCCAGCTAGCATTCTGACCGCTCGCGACCCCCGGATTGGTATGTAACTCCAGGTAGATGCCTGGGGACAGGGAGTTGCGGGCTATTGAACTTGCACAGATAGTGCAGATATCTTGACCTGGACGCCTAGGGGCTGCCAGGCGCGATCCGTATCGACAAGGGTGAGGTCCACATGAGTGCGACCGCAGAAGAATTGGTCTCCGGTCAACGCGGCGGGTTGTCCTTCCTATGGCGCCGCCAGCTCGACTCCTATCCGGAAACCCGGACCCGGGTCATGTACCTGGCCATCACGGTTCTGAGCACTGTGATGCTGTATTACGAGCTGTACGTCGGCGGATCGGTGTCCACGCTGATCCTGCCCCACTTCGGCATGAGCTTTACGTTCTTCGTCACGACGCTGGCCTTCGGCAACCTGATCGGCGCGTTCGGCTCGCTGTTCGCCGGGCTCACCGACCGGCTTGGCCGGGCCAACCTGGTGGTCTTCGGGCTGCTGTTCACCGGCGTATTCGTGGCGTTCATCCTGCCATCGGCGCCCAATAAGTGGGCCTTCACGGTCGAAGGCTGGGTCGTCGGCGTCGTCGAAGGCATCTGCCTGGTGGCCACGCCGGCGCTGATCCGTGACTTCTCGCCGCAGGTCGGCCGGGCGACCGCGATGGGCTTCTGGACCTCAGGCCCGGTGCTCGGCAGCCTGATCGTCGCCGAAGTCGGCAGCCTGACGCTCCCGGCCTCACCCGCCATCAGCTTCTGGACCCACGAGTACATCATCTGCGGCATCGCCGGCCTCGTGGTGTTCCTGGTCGCGCTGATCGGGCTGCGCGAGCTGTCACCCGCGCTGCGCGACCAGCTCATGGTGACGCTGCGGGACCGCGCGCTGATCGAGGCGAGGGCGAAGGGCATCGACATCGCCGCCGCGCTCAAGAACCCGTTCCGCCAGCTGCTCAAGCCCGACATCGTCATATCGGCCATCGCCGTGTCGATCATGCTGCTGATCTACTACACCGCGGTCGGCTTCGCGGTCATCTACTTCCAGTCGATCTTCGGCTTCTCGCTTAAGCAGGCCAACGGCCTCGGCAACTGGAACTGGGGCTTCAACGTCATCGCGGTGATCGGGATCGGCTGGATCTCCGACAAGTTTCGGGTGCGCAAGCCGTTCATGGTGATCGGCGGCGTGCTCGCGGCGGTGATGACGATCGTCTACCTGAACCAGGCCGGTCACCACCCAAGCTACTACTCGCTGGCGCTGATCATCGCGGCGCTGTCGCTCGGGCTCGGCATCGCGTATACCCCGTGGATGGCCAGCTTCACCGAGACCGTCGAGGCGCGCAATCCGGCGCTCACCGCGACCGGCCTGGCCATCTGGGGCTGGATCATCCGCGTGGTGGTGTTCGCCGCGTTCCTGGTCATCCCGCACGTGATCACCACGGTGACCCCGATAGTGAATTACGGCGGCACGGTCCAGGCCTACGCCACCAAGTACCCGGCTTTCGTATTCGCAGGCACGCACCCGGATGTGATCGCGGCGGCGACGAAGTACCAGAGCGAATTCACGTTCGCGTCCACGCATCCGGCGATCGTCGCGATCGCGCAGAAGGACCAGGTCCAGATCGCCAACGCGGCCAAGTTCGCCCCTGAGCTCGCCGTGCTTCAGGCCCACCCGGCTCTGTTCACAAAGCTCGCCACGTACAAGAACCCCAACAGCATCCCGCCTGCCCTGGTGGCGCAGGCGATCAAGGCGGCCGGTGGCGGCTCCAAGGGCCTGGCGATACTCGGCACGATCTCGGCGAACAAGGCGGCGATCAACGGCGTGGTCGCGGTCGCGCCGCAGCTTGAGCAGCTAGTGCCGTTCAAGCCGCAGCTCACCGCGCTGGCCGCGGTGCCGCCGTCGGCGATCGCGCTGGTCAGCCCGTTCGCCAAGCAGCTCGGCCAGCTCGCGGCGATCCCGGCGCCGATCAAGGCCTACATGACGGCGCACGCCGCCGCGGTCCAGGCGGCCTCGACGCAATCGCCCAGCCAGTGGCGGACCTGGTACTGGATCTGCTTCGACGGGATCATACTGTTCCTGATCAGCATCCCGATCCTGCGCGGGCGGTGGCGGCCACGCGACGCCCGCAAGGACGAGGCTGAGCACGAGGCCATGGTCCAGCGGGAACTGGCGGCGATGCACGCGTAGGACTCGCGGCCGGCTTCGCTGGCGCTAATCATGGGACGCTGGGCCGGCCCGGGCTCGATCGGGACCGGCCCAGCGGCTCGTTCTTGGGGGGAAGGCTAGCTAAAGATGGCTGACGTACTTGAACTGGCCGAACGGCTCTGGCGGGGTGAGGTCTCGACCGCGAAATACCATCCGGTCGCCGTCCTCGGCAACCTGGCCGAGATCTGCGACGGCGTGGCGTTCGTGCCATCGTTCGCCAACGTCACCGCGGTCGCGACCGGCGACGGGCTGGTGCTCGTCGACACGGGAAGCGCGTTCGTGGCCAAGTCCGTGCACGAGGAACTGCGGGGATGGTCAGGCCAGCGGCTGAACACCGCGGTGTACAGCCACGGTCACATCGACCACGTCTTCGGCGTGCCGGTGTGGGAGGCCGAGTCGGCCGAGCGCGGCTGGCCCGCACCTGTGGTGATCGCGCACGAGGCGCTGCCCGCCAGGTTCGACCGGTACATCATGACGGCCGGCTACAACGAGGTGATCAACCAGCGGCAGTTCGGCGTGCCCGGCCTGCGCTGGCCGGTCGAGTACCGGTACCCGGATCGCACTTACGCCGAGGAACTCACCGTGACGATCGGCGGCGTCGCGTTCGCGCTGCGGCACGAGAAGGGCGAGACCGACGACCACACGATCACCTGGCTGGCCGACCGGCGTGTGCTTTGTTCAGGTGACCTGTTCATCTGGGCATCGCCGAACGCGGGCAATCCGCAGAAGGTGCAGCGCTATCCAAGGGAATGGGCGGCCGCGCTGCGCCGCATGATCGCGCTCGAGCCCGAGTACCTGCTTCCTGGCCACGGAGTGCCGATCATCGGCGCCGATCGGATCAGGCAGGCGCTGACCGACGCCGCCGACCTGCTCGACTCCCTTGTCGACCAGACGCTCGCCATCATGAACAGCGGCGGCAGGCTCGACGACGCCATTCACGGTGTCATTCCGCCGCCGCACCTGATCGACCGGCCTTACCTGCGCCCGGTTTACGACGAGCCCGAGTTCATCGTGCGCAACGTGTGGCGGCAGTACGGCGGGTGGTGGGACGGCAACCCTTCGACGCTCAAGCCCGCGCCCGACAGGGAACTGGCCACTGAGCTCGCGGCGCTGGCCGGGGGAGCCCGAGCGCTGGCGGAGCGGGCAACGGCGCTGGCCAGTGCCGGGCAGCTTAGGCTCGCCGGGCACCTCGCCGAACTTGCCTGGCTGGCCGCCCCGCAGGATCGTGCCGTCGGGCAGGTCAAGCACGATGTGTACACAGTCCTGGCGCAGGGGTCTACCTCGACGATGGCGAGCGGCGTCTTCCGGTGGGCGGCGGGCGAGGCGCTCGGCGACGCCAGCTGACGGCCAGCGCTAGTGCTCTGGCCAGGACTCGATGAGCGCGGGCAGTTCGGCCAGGCCACCGATCACGGCGTCCGGCGTGGCGCCGTCGAACGGCGGTACCTCAGAGTGCGGTACAAGCACAGCCCGCATGCCGACGCTCTTGGCCCCGTGTATGTCATCCCACGGCCGGTCGCCGACGAACACGCACCTGGCCGGGTCGGTCGCGCCGACCGCGGTCATCGCCGCGATGAACGCCTCGCGATGCGGCTTGGTCCAGTCGATCTCGCTGCTGTATACGCTGCCGTCGATGAGGTCGAGCACCCAATCACGGCGAAAAAAACCATCGTGCCAGTCACGCGGCCATAGCGTATTGGACAGCACGCCGATCTTGATGTTCCTCGCCCGCAGGAG
>DATNEK010000159.1:0-16398 GCA_035553055.1 Streptosporangiaceae bacterium
TACGGAGTATTTCCCGTGGCGTGTTATCACGCGAAAACTATCCGAAACCCGGGAGCTCTCCGGCGGGCGCACGTCAGCGTTCCGTCGTGATGATGTAGCTTTTTCCGTCGAGGTAGGCTTTTCCGCGAATAGAGCGGCAAACTCTACGTCGACGGAAAACTCTACGTCACAACGTTAGGTCCTGCCGCGATTGCCGCGCCGGCCGCCGTTGATCTTGCCGGACGTCGCCGCTTCACGCGAGGAACCAGCCGCCTAGCTGCGTCAAGTGTTCCAAACCGGGGTAATCAACCGGGCGGGCGGGGCAGCGCGGGGACGTCGCTGCCGCTACGGGTCGACTATCAGCTGCAGCGCGGGCACGGGCCAACGCCGTCGGTGGGTGATCACTACTAGCTCGCCTTCTGGCGTTCTCACGACGCCGATGCCGGCGCCGTAGTGTGCGCTAAGCAGGTCGGGGCGGAGGATGGATTCCGGCTCGCCTTCCGCGGCGATCCGGCCTTCGGAGAGCAGGACGAGCCGCTCGGCGAACTGTCCGGCCAGCGTCAGGTCGTGAATCGCGGAAAGCACGGTGAGCGACCGTTCCTGCCGCAACTCGTCGATGAGCTCGAGCGCCTCAACCCGGCGGCCGAGATCGAGCGCGCTCGTCGGTTCGTCGAGCAGCAGGATCGGCGCTTCCTGTGCCAGTGCACGGGCCAAGACGAGCCGTTGCGCTTCGCCGCCGGACATCGTCGCGAGCCTGCGGTCAGCCATGTGCGTCAGCGCAAGCCGGTCGAGCAACCCCAGGCAAATCGTGCGGTCGGCGGCCGACTCGACGCCGAAATAGCTGATGTGCGGGTTCCGGCCAAGCAGCACGTATTCGGCGGCCGTCATGTCCGGCGGAAGCACAGGGTGCTGCGGCAGGAACGCGATGAGCTTGGCTAGCCGTCGCTGGCTGAGCGCGCTGGCCGGATGATCATCGATGACTACCTTTCCCGAGGCCGCTGTCATCTGCGCGATCGCGCGAAGCAACGTTGTCTTGCCGGCGCCGTTTGGCCCGATCAGGCCGACCCACTCGCCGGTCGCGACGGTCAGGTTCACGTCGTCGAGCGCCACCTTGGCGCCGAAGGCGACCCGCAAGTCACAGGTCGCGATCATGAGATGTCCGGGCGGGCTCGGCGGGATCTGAGCACGAACAAGAAAAATGGCGCGCCTATGGCGGCGGTGAGCACGCCGATCGGGAGTTCGGCTGGGGCCTGCAGCGTGCGGGCCGCGATATCGGTCAGCACTAGGAACGCGGCGCCGCCGACCATAGATACCGGCAGAACCACCCGATAGCTCGCACCTGCGGTAAGCCTGATCAAGTGCGGGACGATGATCCCGACAAAGCCAATCAGGCCGCTCACCGACACGGCCGCCGCTGTGCCGAGCGTCGCTCCGATCACCACGATCAGCCTCAGCCTGGCCACGTTCACGCCTAGGTTGGCCGCTTCGGCTTCGCCGACGCGAAGCACATCGAGCAAGCGCCGGTGAGCGACCAGCACGGCGGCAGAGATGAGTACGTAAGGCAGGATCAGCGTCACCTGACTCCACGTCGCGCCGGACAGTTCGCCAAGTATCCACGCATAGACCGACTGCAGCGTCTGCGAGTGCTGCTGCTGCAAGTAGGTCTGGCCTGCGGTGAGCAGCGCGGCAACGGCCACGCCGGCCAGCAAGACCGATGCGGTTCCCGCGGTCGCGGCCGTGCGCCCGGTCCAGGCAGCATCGGCGCCGCGTCCGTTCCTCTGGTTCGCCCGGCCCGCTCGCCGTCGTCGTCCAGTGCTCGCCCCGAGCGAGTAGGTGAGCGCGACGGCGCCGGTTCCCCCGATGAAGGCGGCGACCGGCTGCAGGTTCGGGTTGCCGCCGCTGACGATCACCACGGTGGCCCCAAGCCCCGCCCCAGCCGCTACGCCGAGCAGATAGGGATCGGCCAGCGGATTGCGGAACACTCCCTGGTACGCGGCGCCCCCGCCGGCCAGCATCGCGCCCACCATTGCCCCGAGTATCACCCTGGGCAACCTGATCTGCCAGATGATCGCCGAGTTGATCGCGGATACCGAGATCGCCGGGTGCCAGGGCAAGTGCTGAGCCAGCGCGGCGAAGATCGCGCTGAACGGTACGTTGGCCGGGCCGATCGACGTGCCGGCGACCAGCGCGGCGATCAGCAACGCTAGTGCGATGGTCATCGGCCTAGCGACTTGCTTTCTCCCTTTGAAAGCCGGTAGAACCACCGGTGCGCTCCGCTGGCGCGTTGAGGTGAGCGCCGCGCCAGGGTCTTCCCGCTCGGCACCGTCGGCTGGCAACGCCCGGCTCATGCGCCCTTGAGCGCTGCGAGCACGGTGCGGAGCAATTCGACGAATCTTGGTCCCCACCGCGACGCGATGTCGTCGTTCAGCCCGATGACGTGATGCGTCTTCACGGCGGTCAGACCGGACCAGCCTGGCCGCCTGGCGACAGTCGCCGGGTCCTGATGACAGCAGATCGTGTCGGCCAAGATGATGTAGTCCGGGTTGGCCGACAGAATGTATTCAGCGGACAGTTGCGGATATCCGCCCGATGCGGCGGCGCCCTTAGCGGCGTCGGCGATGCTCTTCAGGCCGAGCAGGCCGAGCAGCCGGCCGATGAAGGTGGTCGAGGTCGCCGAGAAGTACGTCTGGTCAAGCTCGTAGTAGTAGGTCAGCGGCTTGGCGTGGTGAGGCACCGCGGCGACGATCTGGCTGACCTGGCCGCGCAGGTTGGCGACCTCATGCCGCGCCTGCGGTTCGTGGCCGGTGACTTCGCCGAGTTGATCGAATTCGGCGTAGACGCCGGACAAGGCGGTCGGTGCCGGCAAGTAAAGCACCGGGATCGAGAACGCCGCCAATCGCTTGGTGACCGTGGTCGAGTCGAACGAGATGACCACGAGATCGGGTTTCTCCGCGACGATGGCCTCGATGTTCGGCGTGAATCCCGACAGCTTGGTTCGCGGCGCCTTGGCGGGGTAGTCGGAGTCGTTGTCGACGGCTTTCACCTGCGAGCCTGCGCCGATCGCGTACAACATCTCCGTGGCGGTTGGCGATAGCGAGACAATGGCCGTCGGCTTCTTGCTGACCTTGACCGTGCCGTTCGCGGCCGTGACGGTCACGGGGAAGCTGCTCGCCGTTGTCGTGCCATGGGTGTGGCTGATGGCCGGTGCCGAGCTTGATGAGCTACCGCAACCTGCCACTACAGCCGCGATGGCGGCGACCGCGAGAGTGGCGGCTGTGGGTCGCCGTCTGGCTGCCTGGCGCCGGGCGCGTTGGCTAGTGAGAACACGGTGGTTCAATTCATCCTCCGGTTGCCTCGGACAAGGTGCGTCCGTTGCGAGTCCCTGGAGGGATCGAAACGAACCGCCCTTCCTCCGAGGACAGGTCGTCGACGCTGGTCAGGCGTCCGGGCCTGTCCTGCGGCGCCGGCTTGTCGACCGACGCGACGCGAGGCATCACCGTTGCGGGACAGCGCCGGATTCACACCGGCTTCGCTGGGCTCAACGTCATCCCGGCGCGGGTCCGGGACAAACCAGATACTACTGCCCGGCGCTCCTTCGATGCCAGGAGCGCCGTTTGCCGGCTGGCGGAGTGCCGGGAACCGCTGGCCGGGGTGACTCGTTATTACAGCGAAGCGTCGAGTCGGGCTTAAGCTGTCATAGACGCTAAGCATTGAGGGAGCACCGCTATGTCGCAGGCCGAGGTCGCACGAGGGCTCGTAGTACCTGAGGGCGGGTTCTGGCCCGCGCCGGAGATACCGCAGCCGAACATCTACCCGATGGAGTGGCGGGTCGAGACCGAGAAACTGGCAACGATCTATCAGAAGTCCAAGCTGACACTCTGGAACCCAGCCGAGCTGCCGTGGGACGGGCTGCGGGCCGAGGACTTCACCATCGAGCAGCGTTTGGGGATCATGTACTGGTTCGCCGTGCTCGCGAACTTCGATGCGTCCGGTCCCGCCGTGTTCGCTCGGGCCACGATCCGGGCGTTCGAGCAGCACGAAGAGGACCCGGTGCGCAAGTGCTTCTTCTCGATCACCAGGGATGAGATGAATCACGAGGAGTGCTGCCAGCGCGCGATCGCCTGCCTGTGGCCGGGTGGCCCGCTGAACTGGACCCCGACGACCGACCTCGAACGTGCCGCGCACAACAACATCGCCTGGCTTTACCACAATGGCGGCCGGTATTGGAACGGCTACAGCAGCGCCGTCGGCAAGTACTCGCTGCCCGTGCTTTTCACCAGCTTCATGATGGGCGAGATGGCGGCCTCGACGCTGTTCCGCGGTATGGCGTCGGGTACCAAGCACCCGGTGTTCTCCGAGATGTTCCATAAGATCGGCCGGGACGAATCGCGGCATCTGCAGATCTGCATGACGATCCTGGAGAACGAGTGGCCCGGGCTCACCGATGACGTCAGGGCGACTATCACGCGGCAGCTGAGAGCCGGGTTCATCTTCCTTTCCATGATCTTGTGGGAGCCGCCGGAGGGGTTCTGGGAGCTGCCGCCTTACTTCCTGCAGAACCACCGGGTGCTGATGGACCACGCGAGGGACGCCGGACTCGGCGTGCTGTCATACGAGGAGCAGGCCGACAACTGGCGCAGCGCGATCGCCAAGATCCGCGTCATAGTCCAGCGGTGGGGGATCGACTTCCCTGCGATGCCTGAACTGGACATCGAGGGTGTCGACGTGTCGGCTGACATCAGCGCCGAGGACATCATCCCCGTGTTCTGACCGCGCAGGTCATGACCTGGCCAGCTGCCGGGTCTGGCCAGCCTGTGGGCCTGGCTGCTCCTTCTTGTGGATGAAGACGGTGGATAACTCCGAGTTCTGTGGAGAAGTGAGCTTGGTCGGTGGATGACCCGGTGGGCAGCGAAAGAATCTTGAAAGAAATCCTCCAAGGGTCTTGTGCGCTGCCGGGTTTAGGCGTAGAAAATTCTCTACCACTGAAAACGGGTGCCACCCAGAGGCAACTCAGGGAACGCGAGAGTACCGGGTAACCGGAACTTTTGCGGGTGTCCTGGACCGGTGGTAGGAAGACCAGAGCGTGCGGATCGTCGATTGCCCCGGCGGACCAGCTCGCTGGGGCAATCAGCGAGTTTGCGATGGTCAACCAAGCGAGGCCCCTGCATCTCATACATGCGGGGGCCTCGTTCGCGTGCGGCGAAATCGATAATATCAGGCAGCCTGGCCTTGATGCGCCCGCCGCCAGGTCCATGTACCTGCGGTCCACCTGCGCTCTTCGTGCCAACCGCTCTCTTGCATGTGCGTGATGCACCTGCGCGGTCCTCTGCTGGTTTCCCCGGCCCGGGCGTCTGGCGGTGACGACGGCGTCTGGCGGTGACGACGGCGTCGGACCGTTGGTGCTGTTGCCGGCGGGGCGGGCGGGCTGGGGCTGCCGCCGCGCGCCTGGCTGAGGTCGTTTGTCTCCGCACGCAGGCGCGACGGCAGCGTGGGAGCCATGCTGCGTTCGTTGGCGCCGTCTTAGAGCAGCATGCGTCCTTGCTGTTATCGGCTCGTGACGACGGCGCCGGTCCAGCGGAGCCGTGGCTGCAAGCACTGGCCGAAGATGGCATCGTTCCGTCGGTTGTCGGCCGCTCCTTGAGGGCGAGGTTGTGGATGAACCAGGTGGATAACGCCGTGATCTGTGGACAAGTTGATGCCTGCGGTGGACAGGACGGTGGATACCTAAAGAATCTTGAAATTAGCGGTCAGAGGGGCTTGTGCGATGCGCGGTTGTTGGCGTAGAACATCTCTACCAGCGAAAACGGGTACCACCCAGAGGCAACTCAGGGGACGTGGAGAGACCGGGAGACCGGGTTCTGCGCGGGGTGTCCTGGACCGGTGGTGGGACGGACTGAGCGCGGATCGCCGATTGCCCCGGCGGACCAGCTCGCCGGGGCAATCGGCGAGTTTGCACTGGACGCCCCAAAGCGAGGCCCCTGCACCTCATACGTGCGGGGGCCTCGTTCGCGTTTCGGGTCGGCCGGTTGTTCTTGCTGATTGTGCACATCCTGTAACGCCGCGTGTAATGGCGGGCAATAATGAGAGCAGACGCAGGCGGCGTGGGTACCCCCGAGCTCACGTCGCCTGTTCGTGTCTTCCCGAGCTCCCGGGCATCACGAGACCAGGGCGAACACCAACAGAACCGCTGCGGCCGCCACCTCGATCATGGCGCCGAACACATCGCCTGTGGTTCCGCCGAGACGTCGCCTGGCTGTGTGCGCGAGCAGCGCAACGGCACCGAGGCCGGCGAGAATCGCGGCGGCGGCACGCCAGACGAGCATCGGCCCGCCGGTCGCGGCGGCAGCAGCCAGGACGACCGCTAGCGGCAAGGTGATGGCCGCGCCCTGGGTCCGCCGTGGCGCGGCTCCGGCGATGAGCGCCCCGAATCCTTCTGGGCGGGCCGGCGGCAGCGCGGTGGCAAGCACGACAGCGGCGCGGCCGGTGATGGCCGCGGTGGCGATCGCTATGGCGCTCACCCACCCGGCAGGCAGTGCCGCCAGAGCAAAGAGATCAACAAGCAGAACGAAAACCAGCGCGGAAACGCCCATCGGCCCGATATCGGACTTCCGCATAATGTCGAGGGCCTGGTCCTTCGGCTTTCTGCTGCCAAGGCCATCGGCCGTGTCGGCAAGACCGTCCAGGTGCAGGCAACCAGTGAGCACCCCGAGTATGGCCAGCGCCACCGTGGCCGCGAGCAGCCTGCGCGCGAGGCCGTGGCCGGTGGCTTCGACCGCTAGCATCCCTGCGGCCGCCAAGACCCCAAGCACGCCACCGATCACGGGAAGCCAGAACACTATCCGGCCGGCCATAGCCCGGTCTATCTCCGCTGGGCCGCCGACCGGCACGATCGTGAACAGGCTCACCGCGGCTCGCCACGGCGCGGCCGATGGCGCCGACGTCATCGCAGCCTGGTGGGAATGCCGGCGACGCAGAGCCAGACCTCGTCGGCCGCGGCGGCGAGCCGGGCATTGAGCCAGCCAAGTTCGTCGCGGAACCTCCGGCCAGACCCGGTCGCGGGTACGACTCCTGATCCGACCTCGTTGCTGACAGCCACAGCCTTGCGCGCGGTCGTCGTCCACGCCCGCACGAGTTCGTCTTGCCTGACGGCCAGTTGCTTGTCAGCCTGACTCTGCCGGTCCTGGTCGTTACGCTCAGCCCACAGACCGCACTCGTCCATCGTCTGCGCTAGCCAGGTGGCCAGGCAGTCGATGAGCACGGCCGGCGAGTACTCAGGCTCGGCGAGCACAGACGGGAGATCAAGTGTCTCCACGGTGCGCCAGTGCTCGGGGCGGCGAGCCCGGTGGCGTCGGATGCGTTCGTCCCATTCGGCATCGCCGTTACCTGGTCGATGGCCCGTGGCTACGTAGTCGACAGCCGCGCGGTTGGACAGCATAGCCTCGGCCGTTGCTGACTTGCCTGAGCGGGCGCCGCCGAGCACGAGCACGCGCTGGCCAGCGGAGCCTGCCGACGCTGCCCCTGGAGCCGGCGCGGCCTCCGGGACCGAGAAAGGCCGGGCGGCCGAGCTTGGCTCTGCGGTCGGCGGGGGACGTGCGGCGTCCTCGGGCGTCACGCACCAGATCCGTGCTTGTTCGGCGTCGAAGGCCAGAGCCGCGTTCACCGAGCGGTGCTCTGAGCACGCGAACGCTAGCCAGGCGTCCGCGAGATCACGTGCCTGGTACTGACGACTCGCGACCTCGATGAGGCCGCGGGCGGCGAGCTCGGTCAGGTGCGGGCTCAGCGTCGGGGCAACGACGCGCACCAGCGCGCCGGACGCGCGGAGAGCGGTGACCGCCTGCGTCGCTGACTCGCCGCCGCCGACTACGAGCACCCGCCGCTCGCGCAATGGCAGGGCGAGGGTGAAGCTCGCCAGGCCCGCGCCGTCAGGCTGACCGCTCGCCACCGGGCGCGCTAGTTCGCCTTGGTCAGGGGTTGAATCCGGCTGTGGGGAATGCTCGTCGTCGGATGACAAAGGCTCGGCGTCGTCGCCAGCCGACAGCGGAGTGGTGTCGTCATCGGCTGGCTCGAGCATCGAGTCGCTCTGGGGTGGCAGCACCGGATCAGTCTTTCGCGCCAGAGACCCCAGCGCTGTCGAAGGTCGCCACGTCGTGCAGGACCCGCGCCGCCGACTGCACGATCGGCAAGGCGAGCGCCGCGCCAGAGCCCTCGCCTAGCCGCATGTCCAGGCTGAGCAGCGGCCGCAAGCCAAGCGAGGCGAGCGCGGCCGCGGCGCCTGGCTCGGTCGACAAGTGACCGGCTACCAGGTAGTGCACCACGTCCGGCGCGAACGCACGGGCCGCGAGCGCCGCCGAGCACGCGATCACGCCGTCAAGCAGCACCGGTACCCGCAGCGCCGCCGCCCCCAGCATCAGGCCGGCCAGCGCCGCGTGCTCGAACCCGCCGACGGCGGAAAGCACGCCGAGAGCGTCGGCTCGATCTGGCCGGTGCAGCGCGATCGCGCGACGCACGACGTCGACCTTCCTTGCCCAGGTCTCGTCGTCGACGCCGGTGCCTCGGCCGGTTACCTCGCCGGGCTCGGCGCCTGCGAACACCGAGATCAGCGCGGCCGACGGGGTGGTGTTCGCGATTCCCATGTCCCCGGTGACCAGGCAGCGGTTGCCCGCCGCGACCAGGTCCCTGGCCAGGTCGATGCCGACTTCGACCGCGCGGCGCACCTCATCGGTGCTCATCGCCGGGCCGACCGTCATGTCCGCGGTGCCTGGCCGCACCTTGCGCGGCAGCAGGCCGGGTGCGGCGGGCAGGTCGGCGAGCACACCCACATCGATCACGCACACCTCGGCGCCCACCTGATTGGCGAACGCGTTCACCACCGCACCGCCAGCCAGGAAGTTGGCCACCATCTGGGCGGTGACCTCCTGCGGCCACGGCGTCACCCGTTGAGCGTGCACGCCGTGGTCTCCGGCGAAGATCGCGATCACGGCCGGCTCGGGAATCGGCGGCGGACACTGCGCGGTCATCCCGGCCAGCCGCACAGACAATTCCTCGAGCGAACCAAGCGATCCGCTCGGCTTCGTCAGCCGTTCCTGCCGCTCCCGCGCCTCCGCCATCGAAGCTTCGTCAGGTGGTCCTATCGCCGACAGCGTGTCGGCCAGCAAGCTGGCTGGTTCCTGGCCGGGTAGCCCGCGATTGCCCCACGTGCCCTCGTGCACCGCCCAGGACAGCGGCCGCTGCATCGCCCAGCCGGAAAGCGCGAGTTCAGGCGCGTCGGGGAAGCTCCGCACGTGCCCGACGCACAGGTACGCGACGACCTCGACATGGGCAGGCAGCCCGAGTTCGGCCGCAAGCTCGCGCTCGTCGAAGAAGCTGACCCAGCCGACGCCGAGGCCCTCAGACCTGGCGGCCAGCCACAGGTTCTGCACCGCGCAAACCGCCGAGTAGCGGGCCGTCTGCGGCTGGCTTTTACGGCCGAGCACGAACCGCCCGCCTCTGGTCGGATCGCAGGTCACCGCGATATTGAGCGGGGTATCGAGTATCGCTTCGACTTTGAGATTGGAGAAATTATGCGCGCGCGCTCTCGGCAGCGACGAAGCGAAGGCTTGCTGCTGCGCTCTAGCGAGCGCGTGAACGCGCGTTCTGGCGGCCCGGTCGCGCAGCACGATGAAGTCCCACGGCGTGGACAGGCCGACGCTCGGCGCCTGGTGCGCCGCCGCGAGCACACGGGTCAGCACGTCATCGCCGATCGGATCGGGCGTGAAGCCGTTGCGCACGTCACGCCGGGCGGCGATCAGCCGGTAGCAAGCGTCGACGTCCTCGGCCGGGAACGGCTGTGCGGTCATTGCTCGCACCTCCTCGGTAGCAGTGCAGCAAAACTATCCGGTTCGGCTCGCACCTGAGTGACCTGAGCAGGCGGTCCAGAGTAGCGTTCCTGTCATGACTGCAACAGCTCACGAGAGCGGTGGACGCAGCGGCACACCCGAGCCGCCGTTTGGGCGGCTGCTGACCGCTATGGTCACCCCGATGACGAAAGATGGCGCCGTTGACTACGCGGGCGTCGCTCAGCTCGCCGAATACCTGGTCACCCAGATGCGCAACGACGGCCTAGTGCTCAGCGGCACCACCGGCGAATCGCCGACCACATCGGACGAAGAGAAGGCACGGCTGATCAGCACCGTCAAAGACGTGGTCGGTAACCGGGCCGCCGTCGTCGCCGGCGTCGGCACCAACGACACCGCGCACAGCTGCGAGCTGGCTAAGCAGGCCGAGCAGGCGGGCGCCGATGGCCTGCTCGTAGTCACCCCGTACTACAACAAACCGCCGCAGAGCGGCCTGGTCGCGCACTTCACCGCTGTTGCCGACGCCACCAGGCTGCCGAACCTGCTCTACGACATCCCCGGCAGGAGCGGCATCCCGATCAAGACCGAGACGCTGATCCAGCTGGCCGGGCACCCAAGGATCGTCGGGGTCAAAGACGCCAAGGGTGACTTTGGCGAGGGCTCGAAGGTGATGCTGGCCACCGACCTGGCGTTCTACTCGGGCGACGACATTGTCAACCTGCCCTGGCTGTCCATCGGAGCGGTCGGCTTTATCAGCGTGGTCGGGCACGTCGTAGGGGACCGGCTGCACGAAATGATCGAGGCCTACCTGGCCGGTAACGTCGCCGTCGCGGCGCGGCTGCACCGCGAGCTGATGCCGGTGTATACGGGAATTATGACCAGAACGCAGGGAGTGATCTCAACCAAGGCCGCGCTCGCCCTGGTCGGCCTGCCCAAGTGGTCGGTACGGCTGCCGCTGACAGACGCGACGCCTGCCGAGGTCGAGCTGTTCCGCGCGGATCTGGTCGCTGGTGGTGTCAAGCTCACGTGAGTCACCCGCACCCAGGACTCGGCCCGCCACCGCCGCTGCCGGCCGGCGGGCTTCGGATCGTCGCGCTCGGTGGTCTCGGCGAGGTCGGCAGGAATATGACGGTCTTCGAGCACGAAGACCGGCTGCTGCTTGTCGACTGCGGCGTGCTGTTCCCTGACCCCGACACCCCGGGCGTCGACCTGATCCTGCCGGACTTCACCGCGATCGACGACCGGCTCGACGACATCGACGCGCTCGTCCTCACCCACGCGCACGAAGACCACATCGGTGCCGTGCCCTACCTGCTACGGCGGCGCGAGGACATCGTGCTGGTCGGCTCCCGGCTTACGCTCGGGCTGGTCAGAAGCAAGCTCATTGAGCATCGGATCACACCGCAGACCCTGGAAGTCGACGCTGGCTCCCGAGAATCTTTCGGCCCCTTCGCTTGTGAATTTTTTGCTGTTAATCACTCGATTCCCGACGCGCTGGCAGTCGCCATCAAGACGGCGGCCGGCACCGTGCTGCATACCGGTGACTTCAAGATGGATCAGCTGCCGCTCGACGGGCGGCTGACCGACCTCGGCGGGTTCGCGCGGCTCGGCCGAGAGGGCGTTGACCTGCTGATGTCTGATTCAACCAACGCCGAGGTGCCAGGCATTGTGATCAGCGAGCGGGAGATCGCCTCGGTGCTTTCCGACGTGTTCAGCGCGGCCGAGCAACGGATCATCGTGTCGTGCTTCGCCAGCCACGTGCACCGGGTGCAGCAGGTGCTCGAAGTCGCCGCCGCGCACCACAGGAAGGTCGCGCTTGTCGGCCGGTCGATGGTGCGCAACATGGGCGTCGCCAGGGAGCTTGGCTACCTGCACGTGCCGTCGGTGCCTGGCGGGCTGCTGGTCGAGATGAAGGACGCGGAGGAACTTCCGCCCAACCAGATCGTGCTGATCTCGACCGGGTCGCAGGGCGAGCCGATGTCGGCGCTCGCGCGGATGGCTGGGCGAGATCATCCGATCAGGATCGCCCGAGGCGACACCGTGATACTCGCCTCCTCGCTTGTGCCGGGGAACGAGACCGCTGTATCTCGGGTCATCAACAACCTGACCAGGCTCGGCGCCCGGGTGGTGCACAAGGGCAACGCGCTCGTGCACGTATCGGGGCACGCGCCGGCCGGCGAACTGCTTTACGTGCTCAACATGGTCAGGCCGTCCAACTTCATGCCTGTGCACGGCGAATGGCGGCACCTGAGCGCGCACGCCGACCTGGCCGCGCAGACTGGTGTGCCGGCCGAGAACATCGTGGTGGCCGAGGACGGCGTCGTGGTTGACCTGATCGAAGGCAAGGCCGCGGTGGCGGGCAAGGTGCACTGCGGGTATGTGTTCGTCGATGGGCTGTCAGTCGGTGAGGTCACCGAGAGTTCGCTCAAGGACCGGCTGATACTCGGCGAGGAGGGGTTCATCTCGGTCGTCGTCGTGGTCGACTCGACGACGGGCAAGCTGGTCACCGCGCCTGAGATCTACGCTCGCGGGTCAGGTATCGACGAGGCCGCGTTCGACGAGGTGCGGCCGTTGCTCGAAGAGGCGCTCGACCGGGCCGCTTACGAGGGCATAAGCGACACCTACCAGCTTGGCCAGCTCATCCGGCGTGCGCTCGGTAAGTGGGTGAACAGCAGCTACCGCAGACGGCCGATGATCGTCCCGGTCGTGCTCGAGGTCTGAGCGCCGGGCTTAGCTGCTTGGGTATAGGTCTCGTAGTTTGAAGCGCTGTAGCTTGCCTGTGTTGGTCCTTGGCAGAGCTGGGAGGAACTCGATCGCGCGTGGGTACTTGTAGGGCGCGATCTTCGCTTTGACTAGTTCCTGCAGCTCGGCGACCCGCTCTGGTCCCGGCTCCATGCCGTCGGCCAGCACGACGAAGGCCTTGACGATCTGGCCCCTGGTCTCGTCGGGCACGCCGACGACACCGCACTCGGCGACCGCCGGGTGGCCGAGCAGCACCTCTTCGATCTCGGGTCCGGCGATGTTGTAACCGGCCGACACGATCATGTCGTCGGACCTGGCCTGGTACCAGAAGTAGCCGTCGGCGTCTTTGATGTAGGTGTCGCCCGGATAGTTCCAGCCACCGGCCACGTACGTGCGCTGCCGTTCGTCGGCCAGGTACTTGCAGCCGGTCGGTCCCTTGACAGCCAGCCGTCCCGGCGTGCCATCAGGCACAGGGACGCCGTTCTCGTCGTGCACCTCGGCCCGGTACCCGGGCACCGCCAGCCCGGTCGCGCCTGGCCTGATCTCGTCATCGGCGGCCGAGATGAAGATGTGCAGCAATTCGGTGCTGCCGATCCCGTCGATGATCTTGACGCCGGTCGCCTCGTAGAACGCGTGCCAGACCGATCCCGGCAAGGTCTCGCCGGCCGACACCGGGCGGCGAAGTTTGCGAAGCTGATCAGCCTTGCCGGCGCCGAGCATAGCGCGGTAGGCGGTCGGCGCGGTCGATACCACGGTGACGCCGCGGGCAGCGATGTGATCGGCAAGCTCGGCCGGCGTGGCCCGCTCGATCAGCAACGTCGAGGCGCCCGCCCTGATCGGGAAGATCAGCAGCGCGCCGAGGCCGAACGTGAACGCCAGCGGGGGAGTGCCAGTAAAGATGTCATCTGGAGTCGGCTTGAGCACGAGGGCCGAGAACGTGTCGGCGACCGCCAGGATGTCCCGGTGAAAGTGCATCGCAGCCTTAGGTCGCCCCGTGGTGCCTGAGGTAAAGGCGATCATCGCCACGTCGTTGGCGGCGGTCTTCACCGGCGCGAAGCTGGCGGGCTTCCCGGCAACGAACCCCGTCTCGCCGCCCAGCCCGCGGGAGACCGGCGCGGTCGCGTTGAAAGGAACCACGCGCAGGCCAGGCACGGCAGCGGCACTCAGCTCATCGGTGAACCTGTCGTCGCACAACGCCAGCCGCACCTGGGCGATCTCGCAGATCGTGGCCAGCTCCGCTGACCGAAGCAGTGGCATGGTCGTGACCGCGACGCCGCCGGCCAGTACGACCCCGAACCAGCAGGCGACCATCCAAGGGTTGTTAGGCCCGCGCAGCAGCACGCGGTTGCCTGGTACAAGCCCAAGGTCGCCGGCGAGCAGGCTGGCGATCTGGTTCGCTGTCCGTGCCAGATCGCCATAGCTCCAGACCGGCGCGTCCGGGTCCTGCGGCAGCAGGCAAGGCCGGTCGGCGCCGTGCCGGTCGATCGTCTCGGTCAGCAGGACCTGCGCGCAGTTCAGATGGTCGGGATAGGCCAATTCGGGCAGCGTAAACTCAAGTTCAGGGAACTGCTCGGCCGGTGGTAGGTGATCACGGCAGAACGTATCGACGTGAGCGGACGGCGTGAACAGCATCGGCCAGGCCCTCCTGTTGCTGCATTGCGAACGTGCTCAGTATTCCGCCTTTGCGCTGGTAGTCAACGTTTCTGGGACGAGGTAACCGCAAAGCCCTGTATCTCCACTAGGGCCGATTCGTCCCATAGCCGGCTGACCCCGATCGCGGCCATCGCGGGATAGCTCTTGCCGATCAGGCGTCGCCACACCGCCCCGATCTCCTGGCCGCGTGCGCGATAGTCGGCGAGATCGGTGGTGTAGATGGTCAGGCTGGTGATCTGGTCAGGCGTGCCGCCGGCGGCCCGCAGCGCGGTCAGCAGGTTGCTGAGCGCCCGCTCGAACTGCGCCACCACGTCGGTGCCGACCACGGCGCCGGATTTGTCGATCGAGGTCTGGCCGGCCAGGAAGATCACCCGGCCCTCCGCCACGACCGCGTGCGAGAAGCCGGACGGCTTAGCCAGTTCAGCGGGATTGACCTGTTCGATCGTCATGGCGTTCCCTTCGTTGAACCCACCGGCGCTCCAGGCCGCCACCGAGCATGTCTGGTACCGGCTAGCCCGGCCGCGGTGTCGCGTATTAGCTGCAGCCGGGGCTTAGGCCCATCGGTCCGGCCGGTCTGCGGCGGCCTCGAACCAGCCGCCCACTGGTCAGGCCACGCGGCCGCGGGCCCGGCATAGCCCTGTGCCGCCGCTGCGTGCAGCGTCCAGTTCGGGTCGTACAGGTGGGCCCGCCCGATCGCGCACAGGTCGGCCCGGCCGGCCAGCACGATCGAGTTCACGTCGTCGTAGGACGAGATCACGCCGACGGCTATGGTGGCAAGGCCAGCCTGGTTGCGAATCGCGTCGGAGAACGGCGCCTGATACGACCGGCCGAAAGCGGGCTTCTCTTCGGGGGTCACCTGCCCAGTGGACACGTCGATCGCGTCGGCGCCAGCCTCGGCGAACGCTCGTGCGATGACTACCGAATCAGGACCGGTGACGCCGCCAGGCACCCAGTCGGTCGCTGAGATCCGCACCGTCATCGGCCGCTCGGCCGGCCATACCGCGCGCATCGCGGCGAACACCTCGAGCGGGTACCGCAACCGCCTTTGCAGCGAGCCGCCATACCGATCGGCGCGCTGGTTCGTGATCGGCGAGATGAACTCCGACAGCAAGTACCCGTGCGCGCAGTGCAGTTCGATCAGGTCGAACCCGGCCCGGTCAGCGGCCAGCGTCGCCGCCACGAACTGATCCTTGATGACCGCTAGCTCGGGTTCGGTAAGCTCATGCGGCACCTGGCTGACCCCGGCCAGATAGGGAATCGGCGACGGGCCGCAGACTGGCCAGTTGCCGTCATCGAGTGGCTCGTCCATCCCGTCCCACATGAGCTTGGTTGAACCCTTACGACCGGAATGCCCGAGCTGCAGTCCTATCCTGGCCGTCGAATGGCCGTGCACGAAGTCGGTGATCCGCCGCCACGCGGCCTCATGTTCCGGTGCGTATATTCCGGCGCAGCCAGGCGTGATCCTGCCGTCGGGGGATACGCACACCATCTCGGTCATCACCAGGCCGGCCCCGCCGACGGCCTTTCCGCCGATGTGGACCAGGTGAAAGTCGGACGGCGTGCCGTCGGCGGCGCTGTACATATCCATCGCCGATACCACCACGCGGTTCTTCAGCACCAGATCCCGCAGCTTGAACGGCTGGAACATGGGCGGGACGACGTCGCCGGTCCCGACCGCGCGCGACTTGCAGTCGCTGGCGAACCAGGCGTCGACGCTGGCGGTGAACTCAGGGTCGCGCAGCCTGAGGTTGTCGTATGTCACCCGGCGGCTGCGGGTGATGATATTGAACGCGAACTGCTCGGGGTCCTGGTGGGTGTACTGACCGAGGTTCTCGAACCACTCAAGGCTGGCCTGGGCGGCTCGCTGGGTCGACGCGACGACCGGTCGGCGTTCGGCTTCGTAGGCATCGAGCGCCTCGGCCAGGCTCGGCTGCTCGCCCAGGCAGGCGGCGAGCGCGAGCGCGTCTTCCATCGCCAGCTTGGTCCCCGACCCGATCGAGAAATGCGCGGTGTGGGCGGCATCGCCGAGTAGTACGACATTGCCGTGTCGCCAGCTTTCACAGCGCAGCGTCCCGAAATTAATCCATTTTGAATTATTGAATGAAATTCGATGCCCAGTCAGTATGTGTCCGAGCAACTCGCCGATCCTGGCGATCGAGGCTTCGTCGGACCGGCCTGGTTCCAGTTGCGC
>DATNEK010000160.1:0-34473 GCA_035553055.1 Streptosporangiaceae bacterium
CGCCGCGAGAAGACGATGACCGAGCGGCTCATGAACGAGCTGCTCGACGCGAGCAACGGCCTCGGAGCGAGCGTGAAGCGCCGTGAAGACACGCACAAGATGGCCGAGTCCAACAAGGCATTCGCCCACTACCGCTGGTAGTAGGCAAAAGATTTTAAAACCAGGTAGCGGAAAGAATCGCACCGCTACATCGAGCAGGGAACGAGGATCATTACAGTGGCCGCCACAAGTACCGCCACCGAACTGGCCAAGGTCCGGAACATCGGGATCATGGCTCATATCGACGCGGGCAAGACGACTACGACAGAGCGGATCCTGTTCTACACCGGTATCAATTACAAGATCGGGGAGGTCCATGAGGGCGCCGCCACCATGGACTGGATGGAACAGGAGCAGGAGCGCGGCATTACGATCACGTCCGCGGCGACCACGACGAGCTGGCGTGACCACACCATCAACATCATCGACACTCCCGGGCACGTGGACTTCACGGTCGAGGTGGAGCGCTCGCTTCGGGTGCTGGACGGTGCGGTTGCCGTGTTCGACGGGGTTGCGGGCGTTGAGCCGCAGTCAGAGACCGTCTGGCGGCAGGCGAACAGGTACGGGGTGCCTAGGGTCTGCTTCGTCAACAAGATGGACAGGGTCGGCGCCGAGTTCCACCGTTGCGTCGAGATGATCACCGACCGACTTGGCGCGATGCCGCTTGTCATCCAGCTGCCGTGGGGGGTCGAGTCCGATTTCCGCGGCGTGATCGACTTGGTGCGGATGCGCGCCTTGCTCTGGAGGAGCGAAGGCAAGGGCGAGGACTACGAGATCACCGAGATCCCTGCCGACCACGTCGAGGCGGCCAGGGAGTGGCGCGACAACCTGCTCGAGACCATCTCGGAGAACGACGAAGAGATGATGGAGCTGTACCTAGAGGGCACTGAGCCTGATGTGGATCAGCTCATCGCCGCGATCAGGCGGGCCACGATCTCCAGCGCGCTCACCCCGGTGCTGTGCGGCAGCGCGTTTAAGAACAAGGGCGTACAGCCCATGCTCGACGCGATCGTGGACTTCCTGCCAAGCCCGGTCGACATCCCGGCGATCCACGGCCTATCGACCGGCCATGACGCGACCGACATCGAGCGGCACGCCGACCCGGCTGAGCCGTTCTCGGCGCTGGCTTTCAAGATCATGTCGGATCAGCACCTCGGCAAGCTCACCTACCTGCGGATCTATTCAGGCACGCTGGAGGCGGGCACCTCGGTGCTGAACTCGACCAAGGGCCGCAAGGAGCGGATCGGCAAGATCTACCAGATGCACGCCAACAAGCGCGAGGAGCGCCCGACGGCGGTGGCTGGGCAGATCGTGGCCGTGATGGGGCTCAAGGACACTACGACCGGCGACACGCTCTGCGACGTCACGAAGCCGGTGATACTTGAGTCGATGACGTTCCCTGCCCCGGTCATCCACGTCGCGATCGAGCCGAGGACCAAGGGCGACCAGGACAAGCTCGGCACGGCGATCCAGCGGCTCGCCGAGGAGGACCCGACCTTCCAGGTCAGGACCGACGAGGAGACCGGCCAGACGATCATCGCCGGGATGGGCGAGCTTCACCTTGAGGTGCTGGTCGACCGGATGCGGCGCGAGTTCCGCGTCGATGCCAACGTCGGCCGTCCGCAGGTGGCTTACCGCGAGACCGTGCGCCGCAAGGTAGAGAAGATCGAGTACACGCACAAGAAGCAGACCGGTGGTTCTGGCCAGTTCGGCCGGGTGATCATCAACCTGGAGCCGACCGGTGGCGACGGTGGCGGCTACGAGTTCGAGAACAAGGTCACTGGCGGCCGGATCCCGCGCGAGTACATTCCGTCGGTGGACGCCGGGTGCCAGGAAGCGGCCGAGTTCGGCGTTCTCGCTGGCTATCCGATGGTGGACGTGAAGGTCACGCTGACCGACGGCGCTTACCACGAAGTCGACTCCTCCGAGCTTGCCTTCAAGATCGCCGGATCGATGGCGTTCAAGAAGGCGGCAGCCCAGGCTGACCCAGTCCTGCTCGAGCCGGTCATGGCGGTTGAGGTCAGGACGCCGGAGGACTATATGGGTGAGGTCATTGGCGACCTGAACAGCCGCCGTGGCCAGATCCAGGCCATGGAAGAGCGGTCAGGGGCGAGGGTGGTCACCGCCCACGTGCCGCTGTCCGAAATGTTCGGCTACGTGGGCGATCTGCGCAGCCGTACTCAGGGCCGGGCGGACTACAGCATGCAGTTCGATTCGTACGCCGAAGTCCCGCCCAGCATCGCGAAGGAGATCATCGCCAAGGCACGAGGCGAGTAACCGAACACTGCACAGCGCCACACCCCCACGGACGCGTGGGGACCAATCGCAACGAGGAGAGACCAGTGGCGAAGGCCAAGTTCCAGCGGACCAAGCCGCATGTCAACATCGGCACCATCGGGCATATCGACCACGGGAAGACCACTCTGACCGCGGCGATCACGAAGGTGCTGCACGACAAGTACCCGGACCTTAACACCGTCAGCGCGTTCGACCAGATCGACAACGCCAAGGAAGAGCGCGAGCGCGGAATTACGATCTCGATCTCGCACGTCGAGTACCAGACCGAGAAGCGTCATTACGCGCACGTCGACTGCCCAGGTCACGCTGACTACATCAAGAACATGATCACCGGTGCCGCTCAGATGGACGGCGCGATCCTGGTGGTCGCGGCGACCGACGGCCCGATGCCGCAGACACGCGAGCACGTGCTGCTCGCTCGCCAGGTCGGCGTGCCCTACATCGTGGTGGCGCTGAACAAGGCCGACATGGTCGACGACGAGGAGATACTTGAGCTCGTCGAGCTTGAGGTACGCGAGCTGCTGTCGGTCTACGAATTCCCTGGCGACGACGTCCCGGTGATCCGGGTATCGGCGCTGAAGGCGCTCGAGGGCGACCCGGAGGCGAGCGCTGCGGTGCTGGCTCTGATGGATGCCTGCGACGACTCGATCCCAGAGCCCGTTCGCGACACCGACAAGCCGTTCCTCATGCCGGTCGAGGACGTGTTCTCGATCACCGGCCGCGGCACCGTGGTCACCGGCAGGATCGAGCGCGGCGTGATCCACACTGGCGATGAGATTGAGATCATCGGCATCAAGGAGAAGCACCAGAAGTCGACCGTGACCGGTGTCGAGATGTTCCACAAGATCCTCGACGAGGGCCAGGCAGGTGACAACGCCGGTCTGCTGCTCCGCGGCATCAAGCGCGAGGAAGTGGAGCGCGGCCAGGTCATCATCAAGCCAGGCACCAATACTCCGCACACCCAGTTCGAGGCGCAGGTCTACATCCTGTCCAAGGACGAGGGCGGGCGGCACACGCCGTTCTTCAACAACTACCGCCCGCAGTTCTACTTCCGCACCACCGACGTGACCGGTGTCGTGCACCTGCCAGAAGGCACCGAGATGGTGCTGCCAGGTGACAACACCGAGATGAAGGTAGAGCTGATCCAGCCGATCGCCATGGAAGAGGGCCTGCGATTCGCTATCCGTGAGGGCGGTCGTACGGTCGGGGCCGGCCGAGTAACCAAGATCCAGAAGTAAATCGTGACGTGCCGAGGGGGCCGGTTTCCCCTCGGCACTCATGAGTAGAAGACAACAGCGGAACTAGGCGAGGGGCACGAGGCTGCGATGGCGGGAGAGAAGATCCGCATACGGCTGAAGAGCTACGACCACGAGGTGATCGATAGCTCGGCGCGGAAAATTGTCGACACCGTCATGCGGACTGGCGCGAAGGTCGTTGGGCCTGTGCCGCTGCCGACGGAGAAGAACGTCTACTGCGTGATTCGGTCGCCGCACAAGTACAAGGACTCGCGTGAGCACTTCGAGATGCGCACGCACAAGCGACTGATCGACATCATCGACCCGACACCGAAGACCGTCGACGCCCTGATGCGGCTTGATGTGCCGGCCGGTGTCGACATCCAGATCAAGCTGTGAGGATTGCGCGGACATGACCAACAAGAACGTCAGGGGAGTGCTGGGCACCAAGCTCGGCATGACCCAGGTCTTCGGAAGCGACGGGAAGATCGTGCCGGTCACCGTTGTGGCCGCGGGTCCGTGCGTCGTCACCGCTGTGAGGAACGCCGACGTCGACGGCTACTCGGCCGTCCAACTCGGCTATGGCGATATTGACCCGCGGCGGGTGAACAAGCCGAGGGCAGGCGTGTTCGCCACGGCCGGGGTGACGCCAAGGCGGTACCTGGTCGAGCTGCGGACCGACGACGCCGGCGAGTACACGATCGGCCAGGAAGTCACCACGGAGAAGTTCGAGGCTGGTGAGCTTGTCGACGTGACGGCCACGAGCAAGGGCAAGGGTTTCGCCGGCGTCGTGAAGCGGCATGGCTTCCACGGCCTGAGCTCGTCCCACGGTACCCAGCGCAAGCACCGCTCGCCAGGATCGATCGGCGGCTGCGCGTTCCCTGGGCACGTGTTCAAGGGGTTGAAGATGGCAGGCCGGATGGGCGGCGAGCGCACCACAGTGCTGAACCTGACCCTGCACGGGGTTGACAACGACAAGGGCCTGCTGCTGATCAAGGGTGCCGTTCCCGGGCCGGCTGGCAGCCTGGTGCTCGTGCGCAGCGCGGTCAAGTTGCCGCTCGGCCCCGGCGGTAGGACACGAGAGGCGGCAACGCGATGAGCCCGGCACGCAAGAACGACGTTCCGGACGAGCAGGAGTCCGCGGCGGACTCCGCGCCGGACAACGCCGCTGAGGAAGAGACGCCTGAGGTGGCGCAGGCGCCGGCCGGCGATGTGAGCGCCGAGGCGACTGACGGTACTGAGGCGACTGACAGCACTGAGGCGACTGACGGCACCGAGGCGACTGACGGCACCGAGGCGACTGACGGCACCGAGGCTGATGAGGCTGCCAAGGAGACGGTCGAGGCAGCTACCGAGGCGGTCGACGAGGACAGCGAAGTTGATGAGGCGGCGCCGGACACCGAGACGGCGGAGGCACCAGCCAAGGCGCCTGCCAGGCGGGCCACGCGCCAGCAGCCAGCGGCCAAGCCGAAGCGAACGCCTGCGGTTGCCAGCTACAGCCTGGTAGAGGCCGACCTGCCGGACGACATCTTCGATGCCCGCGTCAACGTACCGCTGATCCACCAGGTCGTGGTCGCGCAGCAGGCGGCGGCCAGGCAGGGCACGCATTCCACCAAGACCCGCGGTGAGGTGCGCGGTGGCGGCAAGAAGCCGTACCGGCAGAAGGGCACAGGCCGGGCCAGGCAGGGCTCGATCCGGGCGCCGCAGTTCGCCGGCGGCGGCATCGTGCACGGACCCGTGCCGCGTTCCTATGCCCAGAAGACGCCGAAGAAGATGAAGGCCGCAGCGCTGCGCGGCGCGCTTTCCGACCGGGCCAGGCACGGCCTCGTACAGGTGGTCGACGGTTTCGTCGATGGCGCTGAGCCCAAGACCAGGGACGCGCTGGCGGTACTGAACCTGGCGACTGAGGGCAACGTCGGCCAGAACGTACTCGTCGTGGCCGAGACCTCCGACCGGGTGACGTGGAAGAGCCTGCGTAACGCAATCGGCGTCCACCTCATTGACCCCGGTCAGCTCAACACCTACGACGTGCTGGTGAGCGATCGCGTCGTGTTCACAAGCGCGGCGCTCGCCGCGTTCGTGGCGCGAGCCGGCGGTGCTAGCGAAACCCACGGGCGAGAGGACGCGAAGCTGTGAACAAGGTCTTCAACCACCGCGACATCCTGCTGCGGCCGGTGATCTCCGAGAAGAGCTACGGGCTGCAAGACGAGTTCAACAAATACACGTTCATAGTCGCCCCGCATGCCAACAGGACGCAGATCCGCCAGGCAGTCGAGGCGGTCTTCAACGTCAAGGTGACCGGCGTGAACACGCTGAACCGGCCGGGCAAGCGGCGCCGCACCAGGTTCGGCTGGGGCAAGCGCCCCGACACCAAGCGCGCGATCGTCAGCCTGGCCGCTGGCGAACGGATCGACGTCGGCAGCCTGGGCAGCTAGCTCGGCCGCGAACACAGTGCTGCAAACACAGGGAGCTTAACCAGACATGGGCATCCGCAGGTACAAGCCGACGACCCCGGGTAGGCGGGGCGCGAGCGGCTCGGACTTCGCCGAGGTGACTCGCAGCGAACCGGAGAAGTCGCTCGTCAAGCCGCTGCACGGGCGTGGCGGCAGGAACGTGCACGGCCGGATTACCGCCAGGCACCAGGGCGGTGGGCACAAGCGTGCCTACCGGGTCATCGACTTCCGCCGGGCCGACAAGGACGGCGTCCCTGCCAAGGTCGCGCACATCGAGTACGACCCGAACAGGACGGCGCGCATCGCCCTGCTGCACTACGCCGACGGCGAGAAGCGCTACATACTGGCGCCGACCGGGCTCGCTCAAGGCGACATCGTCGAGAACGGTGTGGGCGCCGACATCAAGACCGGCAACTGCTTGCCGCTGCGCAACATCCCGACCGGCACGATCGTGCACGCGATCGAGATGCGGCCAGGCGGCGGCGCCAAGATCGCCAGGTCGGCGGGTTCTGGCGTGCAACTGCTCGCCAAGGAAGGCAAGCACGCCCAGTTGCGCATGCCATCGGGTGAGATGCGACTGGTCGACGCGAACTGCCGGGCCACCGTCGGTGAGGTCAGCAACGCCGAGCAGGGCAACATCAAGCTCGGCAAAGCCGGCCGCAGCCGGTGGAAGGGCAGGCGGCCGAGCGTCAGGGGCGTGGCGATGAACCCGATCGACCACCCGATGGGTGGCGGCGAGGGCAAGACCTCGGGCGGTCGGCACCCGGTCAGTCCGTGGGGCAAGCCAGAGGGCCGCACCAGGCGGGCGCACCGGCCAAGCGACAAGCTCATCACGCGTCGGCGCTCGAAGAAGAAGCGCTAGGAAAGAGTAGCCAGCGATGCCTCGTAGCCTTAAGAAGGGCCCGTTCGTCGACGACCACCTGATCAAGAAGGTGGACGCGCAGAACACCAAGGGCAGCAAGAACGTAATCAAGACCTGGTCGCGTCGTTCCATGATCGTCCCGGCCATGCTGGGCCACACGATCGCGGTGCACGACGGCCGCAAGCACGTCCCGGTCTTCGTCACTGAGTCAATGGTCGGCCACAAGCTCGGTGAGTTCGCGCCGACCAGGACGTTCCGCAGCCACGTCAAGGACGATCGGCGCAGCCGCCGTTAGCCGGGGGCCGCGACCTCTTCGGAATATGCGATTTCGGAATATCAGGTTTCGGGGTAAGTAGAGAGAGCGAGGCAGTACCGATGGAAGCGAGGGCAAAGGCGCGCTACGTGCGTGTCACGCCGCGGAAGGCCCGCCGGGTGGTGGACCTGATCCGCGGGCTGCCTGCCGAAGAGGCGCGGGCAGTGCTCACCTTCGCGCCGCAGTCGGCGAGCGACCCGATCGGCAAGATTCTGGCCAGCGCCATCGCCAATGCCGAATACGCGGGCCGGGCCACGGCATCCTCGCTCGTGGTGAGCGGCGCCTGGGTAGACGAGGGTCCGACGATGCGGCGGTTCAGGCCGCGCGCTCAGGGCCGCGGCTACCGGATCAACAAGCGAACGAGTCACATCACGGTCGTGGTCAGCGATGACACCAAGCCGACCCACCGCATCAGGCCGGCCGAGCGCACGACGACCGCTCGCGGCACCACGAGCCGCGGCACCACGGGCCGCAGCACGACAAGCCGCAGCACGACAAGCCGCAGCACGACAAGCCGCGGCACGCGGACAACCAAGGAGGGGACCCGCTAGTGGGCCAGAAAGTGAACCCGCACGGGTTCCGGCTAGGCATCACGACCGACTTCAAGAGCCGGTGGTTCGCCGACAAGCTGTATAAGGACTACGTCGCGGAGGACGTCGCCATCCGCCGGATGCTGCAGCGCGGCATGGAACGGGCTGGCATCTCTAAGGTGGAGATCGAGCGCGAGGACAAGGACAAGGTCAAGGTGTGGATCCACACCGCGCGGCCTGGCATTGTCATCGGCAGGCGCGGCGCGGAAGCCGACCGGATCAGGAGCGACCTCGAGAAGCTCACTGGCCGCCGGATCGAGCTGAACATACTTGAGGTCAAGAATCCAGAGATCGACGCGCAGCTCGTCGCCCAGGGCGTCGCCGAGCAGCTATCGAGCCGTGTCTCGTTCCGGCGGGCCATGCGCAAGGCGATGCAGACAGCGATGAAGGGCGGCGCCAAGGGCATCAAGGTGCAGTGCGCCGGACGCCTCGGCGGCGCTGAGATGTCCAGGTCGGAGTTCTACCGCGAGGGCCGGGTACCGCTGCACACTCTGCGGGCCGACATCGACTACGGGTTCTACGAGGCCCGCACCACGTTTGGCCGGATCGGCGTCAAGGTTTGGATCTACCGGGGCGACGCGGCGGCGACCAGGGCAGAGCGCGAGCAGGCGGCAGCAGGGTTGCGAGCAGGCCAGCGCCCGGGTGGCAGGGACCGGCCGCCGGCCTCGGCCGGCCGGCGCGGCGGCGGCGGTCGCAGGCCAGGATCTCCTGACGGCACCGACCGGGCAGGCAGGCAGGCCGACCAGGCGAGCAGGACCGCTGAGTCTGCCGTGGGCGCGGCTTCAACGGATCAGGAGGGCTGAGTCATGCTCATCCCCCGCAGGACCAGGCACCGTAAGCAGCACCGGCCCGATCGGTCAGGTGCCGCCAAGGGCGGTACCAGGGTGAACTTCGGTGAGTTCGGCATCCAAGCGGTCGAGCACGCGTATGTGAGCAACCGGCAGATCGAGGCCGCCCGTATCGCGATGACCAGGCATATTCGTCGAGGCGGAAAGGTATGGATCACGATCTATCCTGACCGCCCGCTGACGAAGAAGCCGGCCGAGACGCGGATGGGCTCAGGCAAGGGTGCGCCGGAGTGGTGGATAGCGAACGTGAAGCCGGGCCGCGTGATGTTCGAGCTTTCCGGAGTTCCCGAGTCGGTGGCGCGAGAGGCGCTTCGCCGGGCGATGCACAAGCTCCCCATGAAGTGCAGATTCGTCAAGCGTGAAGTTGGTGAGGCGTAATGGCCAAGGGTCTTGTGGCCGCCGATCTGCGGATGTCGAGCGAGGAAGAGCTGTTCGCGAAGCTGGCCGAGGCCAAGATCGAGCTGTTCAACCTGCGCTTCCAGGCCGCGACCGGTCAGCTGGAAAGCCATGGCAGGCTGCGCGCCGTTCGCAAGGAGATCGCCCGCATCTACACGGTCATGCGGGAGCGCGAGCTTGGCATCGTGATGCTGGAGGAGGGTGAAGAGGATGAGTGAGGCTCCAGCGACGCAGGAGCGGCAGGCTCGTGGCTACCGGAAGGTTCGTGAGGGCCTGGTCGTGAGCGACAAGATGGACAAGACCGTCATCGTGATGGTGGAGGACAGGGTCAAGCACCCGAAGTACGGCAAGGTCGTCCGCCGCACGCGCAAGTACGTCGCGCACGACGAAGAGAACGCCTGTGGCGTCGGCGACCGCGTCGTGCTGACCGAGACCAGGCCGCTGTCCGCCACCAAGAGGTGGCGAGTGGCGCAGATCGTCGAAAAGGCTAAGTAAGCAAAGCGCCGGCCGGAATCGAGGCCGGATACCGTAGGAGTTGACGTGATCCAGCAGGAGTCGCGGCTCAAGGTCGCCGACAACACCGGCGCCAAGGAGCTCTTGTGCATTCGTGTGCTCGGCGGCTCTAGCCGGCGATACGCGGGTATCGGTGATGTCATCGTGGCCACCGTCAAGGATGCCCTGCCTGGGGCGGGCGTCAAGAAGGGCGACGTGGTCAAGGCCGTCGTGGTGCGCACGCGTAAGGAGCGTCGGCGTGGCGACGGCTCGTACATCAAGTTCGACGAGAACGCGGCCGTGCTGATCAGGGACGGCGGCGACCCTCGCGGCACGCGCATCTTCGGCCCGGTTGGCAGGGAGTTGCGTGAGAAGCGATTCATGCGCATCATCTCGCTCGCGCCGGAGGTGCTGTGATGGCGGGGAAGGCCAAGGGCATGAAGATCAAGAAGGGTGACCGCGTCGTCATCATCGCTGGCAAGGACAAGGGCCGCGAGGGCACCGTCCGGGTCGCCGACCCCGAGAAGCAGCGCGTGATCGTCGAGGGCGTCAGCATGATCAAGAAGCACACCAAGGTCAATTACCAGGGTCGGCGCGGTGCCAAGGAAGGCGGCATCGTGAACCAGGAGGCGTACATCCACGTGAGCAACGTCGCCCTGATCGACCCCGAGACCAAGAAGGCGGCTCGAGCCGGCTACCGGCGCGATGGAGACAAGAAGGTCCGGGTTACCCGGCCAAGCGGTAAGGATGTGTGATGGCTGCGAGCAAGTCCAGCAAGAGCAGCGCTGGCAAGGGCGGCAGCAAAGGCGTCGGCAAGGGCGGTTCTGGCCGGTCGGCGAACCCGCAGGCGACGATCGGCAGGGGTCGCGTCGACGTGAAGGTCGACATTCCTACCGGTGGCGGCGGTCGGGCCCCAGAGGGTGAGATACCTCCCTCCAGGCTCAAGGAGCGCTACCTTACCGAGATCGCGCCCGCGCTGCACGAGGAGTTCGGTTTCGTCAACGTGATGCAGAGACCCACGCTCACCAAGATCGTGGTGAACATGGGCGTCGGCGAGGCTGCCAGGGACGCCAAGCTGATCGAGGGCGCCGTGCGGGACCTCACGCTGATCACCGGCCAGAAGCCAGCCGTCGCGCGGGCGCGCAAGTCGATTGCGCAGTTCAAGCTCAGGGAGGGCATGCCGATCGGCGTGCACGTGACGCTGCGTGGCAACCGGATGTGGGAGTTCTGCGACCGGCTGCTGTCGATCGCGTTGCCTCGCATACGCGACTTCCGCGGCCTGTCTGACCGTCAGTTCGACGGTCGCGGCAACTATACGTTCGGGCTGACCGAGCAGCTGATGTTCCACGAGATCAACCCCGATCAAGTGGACCGGCAGCGTGGCATGGACGTGACGCTCGTCACCAGCGCGACGACCGACGAGCAGGGCCGCTCGCTGCTGCGGCGGCTCGGCTTCCCGTTCAAGGAGAACTAATCAGTGGCGAAGAAGAGCATGATCGCCAAGGCGAAGCGCAAGCCGAAGTTCGAGGTGCGCGCGTACACCAGGTGCTCACGGTGCGGGCGGCCGCGTGCTGTCTACCGCAAGTTCGGCCTGTGCCGGATCTGCTTCCGCACCCTGGCGCACCGCGGTGAGCTGCCAGGCATCACCAAGTCAAGCTGGTAAAGACCAACGAAACGCCGCAGGTCCCGAGCGGAGTCTAGGGGGTCATCCCCCTTGGGCCAGCAAAGCGGGAAACCACGGCGAGAAAGGCCCGTAGGGCTATGACTATGACCGACCCGGTCGCTGACATGCTGACCAGGCTGCGCAACGCCAATTCGGCGTACCACGATGCGGTGAGCATGCCGCATTCCAAGATCAAGGTGCACATCGCCGAGATACTCGAGCAAGAGGGCTACATCGCCGGCTGGCGCGTAGAGGCCGCTGAGGTCGGAAAGAGCCTGGTGGTCGCGCTCAAGTACGGCCCGTCACGTGAGCGTTCGATCGCGGGCATCAAGCGCGTCTCCAAGCCAGGTCTGCGGGTCTACGCGCGCAAGGACAACCTGCCTCGGGTGCTCGGCGGTCTCGGCGTCGCGATCATTTCCACGTCGGCCGGCCTGATGACCGACAGGCAGGCCAAGAAGCAAGGTGTAGGCGGGGAAGTCCTCGCTTACGTCTGGTAGGAGGCAGACGATGTCAAGGATCGGACGAATGCCGGTCGTCGTGCCTTCTGGTGTCGATGTCACCATCAGCGGCCGCGACGTCACCGTGAAGGGGCCGAAGGGCAGCCTGCGCATGGAGGTGGCCGCGCCGATCGAGGTGAACCAGGGCGATGGCGTGATCACGGTCACCAGGCCGTCAGACGAGGGCGAGATCAGGGCGCTTCACGGCCTTTCCAGGTCGCTGATCGCCAATATGGTCACCGGTGTGACGACCGGATACGCCAAGACCATGGAGATCGTCGGAGTCGGCTACCGGGTTCAGGCCAGGGGAAAGGACCTGGAGTTCGCGCTCGGGTTCAGCCACCCTGTGGTGATCAGCCCGCCTGACGGGATCAGCTTTCGGGTGGAGACGCCCACCAGGTTCGTCGTCGAGGGCATCAACAAGCAGCTGGTCGGCGAGGTTGCCGCCAACATACGCAAGCTGCGCAAGCCCGACCCCTACAAGGGCAAGGGCGTGCGGTACTCAGGCGAGGTCATCCGCCGCAAGGCCGGGAAGGCTGGTAAGTAAGACATGGCTGGCACCAGGACAACCGCGCACGTGCGCAGCAGCAACCGCACGTCGGCTCGTGCCGCCTCGCGCAAGCGGCGACACCTGCGCGTGCGCAAGAAGATCTCGGGCAGTCCGGTTCGGCCGAGGCTGGTGGTGAACCGGTCGGCGAAGAACGTGTTCGTCCAGCTGATCGATGACGTCGCCGGTCACACGCTGGCCTCCGCTTCCACCCTTGAGGTGGCGGTCAGGCAGGCCGAGGGCGACAAGACGGCCAAAGCGCGCCAGGTCGGCAAGCTGCTCGCCGAGCGCGCCGCGGCGGCCGGCGTCTCGGCGGCGGTACTCGATCGCGCCGGCAACGCCTACCACGGCAGGATCGCCGCGGTCGCTGACGGCGCTCGCGAAGGCGGACTGTCGCTGTGACTGTGTTGGCCGCGGCGCCCGCGGCGGTTTGTGCCGCGGGATGTGCGCAAATTTTCCTGAATGAAAGAAGGAATTTCTGATGGCAGCAGCTCCACGGCGCGGCGCCGCCACAGGCAGCGGGAGCGGTGGTGGCGAACGGCGTGAGCGTCGCGACGACCGCCGCGGAGGCGCGGCCGACAAGGGCACCGCTTACCTCGAGCGCGTGGTCACCATCAACCGCGTGGCCAAGGTTGTCTCCGGTGGCCGCCGGTTCAGCTTCACCGCGCTCGTAGTGGTCGGTGACGGCAACGGCATGGTCGGGGTCGGGTACGGCAAGGCCAAGGAGGTGCCCGCCGCGATCGCCAAGGGCGTCGAGGCGGCGAAGAAGTCCTTCTTCAAGGTGCCGAGGATCGGCGGGACCATTCCGCACGCGGTCACCGGCGAGGACACCGCCGGCGTCGTGCTACTCAAGCCGGCCAGCCCGGGAACTGGCGTTATCGCCGGCGGCCCGGTTCGGGCCGTACTCGAGTGCGCGGGCGTGCACGACGTGCTGTCGCGCTCGCTCGGCTCATCCAACCCGATCAACGTGGTGCACGCGACGGTGGCGGCGCTCAAGGGCTTGTCCAGGCCAGAGGAGATCGCGGCCAGGCGCGGCCTGCCGATCGAGCGCGTGGCCCCCGCCGCGATGCTCAGGGCGAGGGCAGCGGCCGCGACCGCACCTGAGCCGACGAGCCGAGGTTGAGGACGACAGAATGGCAGACCTGCGAATTACCCAGACCAAGTCCAAGATCGGCGGTACCAAGGCGCAGCGTGACTCGCTGCGCTCCCTTGGACTGCACCGGATCGGCGAGACCGTCGTCAAAGCCGACCGGCCAGAGGTCCGCGGCATGATTCAGGTGGTTCGTCACCTGGTCGCGGTTGAGGAGGTTTCGAAATGAGCGAGGGCGCTGAAGACTCCGCTCCTGGCGGTCAGGCTGGCCTGAAGATCCATCACCTGCGACCAGCCCCTGGCGCGCATATCAAGCGGACCAGGGTTGGCCGTGGCGAGGGTTCAAAGGGCAAGACAGCCGGCCGGGGTACCAAGGGCAGCAAGGCCAGGACTAACATCTCGGCCGCGTTCGAGGGCGGCCAGATGCCGCTGCACCGGCGGCTGCCGAAGCTGAAGGGATTCTCCAACAGCCGGTTCAAGGTCACCTATCAGGTGGTCAACCTGGACAGGCTGGCGGCGCTCTACCCAACTGGCGGTGACGTGACGCCTGCTGACCTGGCGGCACGTGGTGCCGTACGGCGTGGCGAGCTTGTGAAGATTCTCGGCACCGGCGAGGCGGTCGGCGGGCTCCGCGTGACCGCGCACGCGTTCTCGGCGGCGGCGATCGAGAAGATCACGGCTGCCGGAGGCACGGTTACCGAGCTCTAAATCGCGATGCACCACATTGGCCGTGGCGCAGGTAGCATGCATGCAGGCTGCCATAGTCCTGCGGGCACGTTAGACTTCGGCGTGCGTGTCGCGCTTGACCAAGCCGCCGGGCCGGTGGTTTCACTGGCCCGCTAGCGACGAGGAGCGGCGGATGACACAGAGCCTAATGACACTGGCCCTTCGAGTTCAGGACCGCGCATGCTGACCGCGTTCTACCAGGCGTTCAGAACGCCTGACCTACGTAAGAAACTGCTGTTCACGCTGTTCATCATCGTGATCTTCCGGCTCGGCGCATCGCTGCCGACGCCTGGGGTCAACGAGACCGCTGTGAAGTCCTGCCTGCACACCGCGCAGAACGGCATTCTCGGCTTGGTGAACCTGCTCAGCGGTGGTGCCCTGCTCAAGCTGACGGTGTTCGCGCTCGGCATCATGCCGTACATCACGGCCAGCATCATCTTGCAGCTGCTCGCCGTCGTAATTCCCCGGCTTGAAGCGCTGCGCCAGGAAGGTCCGTCGGGCACCGCGAAGATCACGCAGTACACCAGGTACCTGACCGTCGGGCTGGCGATCTTGCAGTCGACCGCGGTCGTCGCGCTGGCAGAGAACCCGACTCAGCTATTCGGCACCAACTGCTCGAACTCCCTGCTGACCAGTGAGAGCGTATTCACGATCGGGACGATGGTAATCTGCCTGACCGCGGGCACCGCGGTGATCATGTGGCTCGGCGAGCTGATCACCGACCGCGGTGTCGGTAACGGCATGTCGCTGATGATCTTCACCCAGGTCATCGCCGTAGTCCCTGGCCAGCTCTACACGATCTTGCAGAACGAGGGCAGCTTCGTCTTCATCCTCGTGCTCGGCGTCGGAGTGCTGATCGTCGCGGCGGTCGCCTTCATGGAACAGGCGCAGCGCCGCATCCCCGTGCAGTACGCCAAGCGGATGGTTGGCAGGAAGATGTACGGCGGCACCTCGACCTACATCCCGCTGAAGGTGAACCAGGCCGGCGTCATCCCGGTGATCTTCGCTTCGTCGTTGCTCACGATCCCAGTGCTGGCCGCGAACCTGTTCGGTCATCAGAGTTCGACATCGGGCTGGGCGAATTGGATTCAGCAGCGGCTGGTACGTGGCGACGACCCGTATTACATGATCAGTTTCTTCATCCTGATCGTCTTGTTCACGTACTTCTATGTATCGATCACGTTCAACCCTGACGAGGTCGCCGACAACATGAAGAAATCCGGCGGCTTCATCCCCGGCATCAGACCGGGCGGGCCGACGGCTGGCTATCTGCGGTTCGTGCTCAACAGGCTGACCGCGCCTGGCTCGGTCTACCTTGGTATTGTCGCGCTGATCCCGATGCTGGCGATCGCGCTCGTCAACGCGGGTAACCAGTTCCCGCTTGGCGGCACGAGCATCATGATCGCCGTTGGCGTGGGTCTCGACACCGTCAAGCAGATCGAGAGCCAACTGCAACAGCGTAACTACGAGGGTTTCCTCAGGTAGTGCGAGTCGTCCTCGTAGGGCCACCCGGCGCGGGCAAGGGGACACAGGCCCAGTTCATTGCCTCCCACCTGGCGATACCGAAAGTTTCGACAGGCGACATCTTCCGTTATAACGTGAGCGCTGGCACGGAGCTTGGCCGCCAGGCCAAGGCCTTCATGAACCGCGGCGACCTGGTACCAGATGAGGTCACCATCGCCATGGTCGCCAACAGGCTGGCCGAGGACGACGCCAGGTCCGGGTTCCTGCTCGACGGCTTCCCTCGCAACGTGCCGCAGGCCGAGACGTTGAAGAAGATGCTGGCCGACTCGGGGATGCGGCTCGATCTGGTGCTTGAGCTTGTCGTCGATCACGACGAGGTCATCAGGCGGCTTTCTGGCAGGCGCACCTGCAGGAAGTGCGGGCGTGTCTGGCATGTCGCCTTTGACCCGCCGTCCGTCATCGACAAGTGCGACGAATGCGGTGGCGAGTTGTTTCAGCGCGATGACGACCGTGAAGAGACGATCAGGCACCGCCTTGAGGTCTACCAGGAGCAGACGCAGCCGCTTATCTCGTATTACGCCGACGAGGGCATTCTGCTCGGCATCGACGCCACCGGTCCGGTCGACGATGTGACCGATCGGGCGCTGCTGGCCCTGCGGCGTTTCGTGCGCTGACGGGTCGCCGCGGTTTGCCGATACCGCCCTAGACCGTGCGAGCGGTACCGTGTAACAGGAGGCGGTTATGCTGCTTAGCAGGGGATCTGGGATCGAGATCAAGACACCAAGCCAGTTCGCTGCCATGCGGGAGGCTGGTCTCGTGGTCGCGCAGACGCTCAGCGCGGTTGCCGCGGCCGCCGAGCCGGGGATCAGCACGGCCGAACTCGACGCGATCGCGGCCGGTGTGATCCGCTCGGCTGGCGCTAAGCCATCCTTTCTCGGATATCAGGGCTATCCAGCGACAATCTGCACGTCGATAAACGATCAGATCGTCCACGGCATCCCTGACAAGCGTCAGCGGCTCGCAGCCGGAGACGTGCTGTCGATCGACGCCGGCGCGATCGTGGCCGGATGGCACGGGGACGCGGCGGTGACGATCGGCGTGGGCGAGATTTCCGCCGAAGCTGCCGCGCTGATCGCCGCCTGCGAGCGTGCTCTGTGGGCGGGCATCGGTGCCGTAGCCGCCGGCCGGCGGCTGACCGACGTGTCGCACGCGATCGAGTCGAGCGCTGCCGCCAGCGGCCGCTACGGGATCGTGCAGGATTACACGGGCCACTTCATCGGTTCTGCCATGCACATGGATCCGCCGGTACCGAACTATGGCCGGCCGGGTCGCGGTCCGGTGCTCACCGAGGGTATGGCGATGGCGATCGAGCCCATGCTGGTGCTCGGCGACCGTCACACCAGGCTGCTGGCCGACGACTGGACTGTCGTCACGGCCGATGGCAGCCTGGCCGCGCACTTCGAGCACACCGTCGCGATAACCGCGGACGGGCCGCGGGTGCTCACCACCCTCGACGGCGGCGAGAGCGGTGCGAGCGTCGCGGCGCGGGCGGGTGCGGCGGGGGTGAACAGCGCGAGGAGGACGTAATGTCGTCCGGTATCAGGGCGTCAGATCACGACAGGGATCGCACCGCGAACCTGCTACGCGAACATCACGCGGTGGGAAGGCTTGATCCCGAAGAGTTCGCTGAGCGGCTCGACAAGTCGTTCCACGCCAAGACCGTCGAAGAGCTCGACCGGCTGACCGCTGATCTGCCTGCCATCGACCTGTATCCGCTGCCGACGGCGTCGCTGCCGAAGAACCGGGTCGTGAACACCGGTCTGCCCGCCGCCTCGGTGATCAGCCGGGCGGGTTCCGGCCGGGCGGGTTCCGGGCGGTTCTCGCCTGGCTGGCTCGCGGCCTGGGGGTCGTGGTCGGTCCTGTTCCTGATCGGCTTCGTGGTCTGGGTGCTCGGCTTCGGCGGGTGGCCACTCATCGGGATGGCTGCCATCGGAGTGGTCATGGGCGGCCGGTGGATCATGGGCCCGAGGGCGATCGGACACGGCGGTTCTGGTCGAGGCGAGCTTGGCGACCTGCGGCGCGGGCAACTCGATGGCGGAGTCGACGGCCCGACCGACGGCGGTGCCGGCGAGGCGTAGAGCTGTCGTTGACTCAATCTCGCTCGCCGTCGGGCGGCGGGTCGGCGAACAGCGGCGATGTGCACGTTGCTGTCGTGCGGACAGCAGCGAAGTGCACGTTGCTGTCGTTGGTGCGGGAGGTCTGTGGCAAACGGATACGGGGATTCCGCAGCCCCGGTTCGCATTGGCGCGCTTGAGGAAGTACACTAACTACGGCTTAGAAAGCTGTCTTCTGCTGTGCTGTGCTTGCTGTCACGTTACCGGTGGTCGTGTGCCGGAGGCACTGAGCGCAGCGGGTTCGGTTTTCGGATGGGATCGCTCTGGAGCCGGCTGCGCGGGAGTGCGGGCCAGCCAGGAGCATGTGACCCATGAGTTCGTTCTTATGCTGTTCTAGCCCGCGGCGGCTGCCGGGCGCAAGCAGTTCGAGCGACTGGCCAGTGTAAGAGCAACCAGTGCAAGAGCAAGCAGACGAGACCGGATCGACAGGACGTTGGCTCGCCTCCAGGCGGGCCGATCGAACAGCGAAGCGCGGAGGATATGCCCAAGAAAGACGGTGCCATCGAGATCGAGGGTACGGTTGTCGAATCACTTCCCAATGCCTTTTTCCGGGTCGAGCTCGACAATGGGCATAAGGTTCTCGCTCATATCAGCGGCAAGATGCGGATGCACTACATCAGGATCCTGCCGGACGACCGAGTGGTCGTTGAGTTGAGTCCGTATGACCTGAGTCGCGGCCGGATAGTCTACCGATACAAATAACGACAATAGGTGCGCTGACCGACTCGCCACGGCTGGGAATGAGTTCTGACCGCGGACGGTTGATAGTTGGGTTCTCGCGTACCTAAGGAGACTTACCGATGAAGGTCAAGCCGAGCGTCAAGAAGATCTGCAGCAAGTGCCGGATCATTCGCCGGCATGGTCGGGTGATGGTGATCTGCTCCGATCCGCGCCACAAGCAGCGGCAAGGCTAGCGGCTCGCCGCCTGAACTACAACTGCATCACACGCGCACCGCGATCCGCACGCCGCGAGGCGTGCGGAAACCTCCGGAGGAGGCCGGGGCCGCGCCTAGGACGCGGAGCGGAGCGAAGGACCTCCAGGAGAAAGGGAGTTGCCAGGGATGGCACGCCTAGTGGGCGTCGACCTGCCGCGCGAGAAGCGGCTTGAGGTCGCGCTTACCTACATTTACGGCATTGGCAAGACGCGCGCTCTGGCGACGCTGGGTGCGACTGGCATCAGCGGCGACACCCGCGTCCACTCGATCAGCGACGACGAGCTCGTAAGGCTGAGGGACTGGATCGAGGCGAACTACAAGGTCGAGGGCGACCTGCGCCGCGAGGTCCAGTCCGACATCAGGCGCAAGGTCGAGATCGGCTGCTACCAGGGCATCAGGCACCGGCGCGGCCTTCCGGTGCACGGCCAGCGCACCCAGACCAACGCACGTACCCGCAAGGGCAAGCCCAAGACAGTCGCCGGCAAGAAGAAGGTCGGCAAGAAGTAGTCCAGTAGGGCGCCAGGCCGACAGCCTGGCCCGTTCATCGGACCGATCACCTCCCGGAGTTGAAGAGCAGGATGCCTCCAAAGAGCCGAACCGGCGTCAAGAAAGTCCGCCGCAAGGAAAGAAAAAACATCGCGCACGGACATGCTCACATCAAGAGCACGTTCAACAACACTATCGTGTCCATCACCGACCCGGCGGGAAGCGTTATTTCCTGGGCGTCGTCCGGGCAGGTCGGATTCAAGGGCTCGAGGAAGTCGACGCCCTTCGCCGCGCAGATGGCCGCCGAGTCGGCCGCCCGCCGCGCGATGGAGCATGGCATGCGCAAGGTCGATGTTTTCGTGAAGGGTCCGGGCTCTGGCCGCGAGACCGCGATCAGGTCGCTGCAGGCGACCGGCCTTGAGGTTGGTTCCATCCAGGACGTCACGCCGGTTCCGCACAATGGCTGCCGCCCGCCAAAGCGGCGCCGGGTCTGAAGGGGCACACATGGCTCGATACACCGGTGCGGACTGCAAGCGCTGCCGCCGCGAGAAGACCAAGCTGTTCTTGAAGGGCGCCAAGTGCGACTCGCCCAAGTGCCCGATCGAAATCCGGCCTTACCCGCCAGGCGAGCACGGCAGGAACAGGCCAAAGGAGAGCGAGTACCTGCTTCAGGTCAGGGAGAAGCAGAAGGCGCGCCGCATCTACGGCATCTTGGAGAAGCAGTTCCACAACTACTACACCGAGGCCGCCAAGACCCGCGGCAAGACCGGTGAGGCGCTGCTGCAGATCCTGGAGAGCCGCCTCGACAACGTGATTTACCGGGCAGGCTTCGCCAAGAGCCGCGACATGGCGCGTCAGGTCGTCAGGCACGGCCACGTGCTCGTAAACGGCAAGAAGGTGGACATCCCTTCCTACCGGGTCAGCGAGAGCGACATCGTCGAGATCGCCGCCAAGTCTCGCGAGCTGACGCCGTTCGTGGTGGCTCAGGCCGAGGCCGGAGAGCGCACCGTACCTTCCTGGCTCGAGGTGATCCCGGCGAAGATGCGGATCCTGGTGCACACATTGCCGTCGCGCGCCCAGATCGACACGCTCGTCTCCGAGCAGCTCATCGTCGAGTACTACTCGAAGTAGCTTCATCACCTGGCCGGCCGCCGGTGGCTGGCCAGGTCACCTGGTGGCGTGGTGCCACCAGCCCTAGTCGCCTGTCATATAGCGGGCAGGCGGAAAGGATCGCACGAAATGCTCATCGCACAACGTCCCACCCTCACCGAAGAGCAAGCGGGGGAGTTCCGCTCGCGGTTCACCATCGAGCCGCTTGAGCCCGGCTTCGGCTACACCATCGGCAACTCGATTCGCCGCACGCTGCTGTCGTCGATCCCTGGCGCAGCGGTCACCAGCATCAGGATCGAAGGGGTGCTGCACGAGTTCTCCACGGTTCCCGGGGTTTCCGAGGACGTCACCGACATCATCTTGAACCTCAAGGAACTCGTCGTCTCATCGGAGCACGACGAACCGGTACACATGTACCTGCGCAAGCAGGGTCCTGGCGTGGTCACCGCCGCTGATATCGCGCCGCCGGCCGGCATGGAAGTGCACAACCCCGAGCTGCACATCGCCACCTTGAACGCCAAGGGCAAGCTGGAGATGGAGCTGACCGTCGAGCGTGGCCGCGGTTACATCTCCGCGTCCCAGAACAAGCAGCCTGGCCAGGAGATCGGCCGCATCCCGATCGACTCGATCTACTCGCCGGTGCTGCGGGTCACCTACAAGGTCGAGGCCACCCGAGTCGAGCAGCGGACCGACTTCGACCGGCTGATTCTCGACGTCGAGACCAAGCCGTGCATGCGTCCGCGTGACGCCGTGGCGAGCGCGGGCATGACGCTCGTCGAGCTGTTCGGCCTGGCCAGGGAGCTTAACCTGGAGGCCGAGGGCATCGACATCGGGCCGTCGCCGACCGACGCCGCGCTGGCCGCCGATCTCGCGCTGCCGATCGAAGAGCTGAACCTGACGGTGCGTTCATACAACTGCCTCAAGCGCGAGGGCATCCACACCGTGGGCGAGCTAGTGGCCCGCAGCGAGCAGGATCTGCTCGACATACGCAACTTCGGCGCCAAGTCGATCGAGGAAGTAAAGCAGAAGCTTGTCGACATGGGCCTGGCGCTCAAGGATTCGCCGCCTGGATTTGACCCTGGAACTGCCGCGGACAGTTACGGGGCTGACGACGATGACAGCTATGTCGAAACTGAGGAATATTAATCGGCTGCTTAGGCTGGCCGGCTAGACAGCGCACACCGAGGAGAGTCTTTCGATGCCAACGCCCACTAAGGGTCGCCGAATGGGCGGCAGCGCAGCGCATCAGCAGCACATGCTAGCGAACCTTGCCACGGCGCTGTTCGAGCATGGCAAGATCACCACGACCGAGGCACGTGCCCGCAGGCTGCGTCCCGTTGCCGAGCGGCTGATCACGTTCGCCAAACGCGGCGATCTGCACGCGAGGCGTCAGGTGCTGACCGTGGTGACCGACAAGACGGTGGTCAAGACGCTCTTCGACGAGATCGGCCCGAGCTACGCGACCCGGCCAGGCGGTTACACCAGGATCACCAAGATCGGGCCGCGGAAGGGTGACAACGCCGCGATGGCCGTGATCGAGCTGATCACCGAGACCGCGGAGGTTAAGCCGCAGCGGCGTCGGGCCAGGCGACCGCAGCCGGCGAGCCCGAGGGCCGCCGCGACGGTGGCGCAGGACGAGGCGGCGGTGGCCGAGGCGACCGAGCAGACGCAGGCCAGTACCGACGAGGACGCGGTCGCCGAGGCCGAAGCCGCGCGGGACGACGACGCGGACGGCGCGGAAGCCGACAGCGCCGAGGCCGACAGCGCCGAGGAAGAGTAGTCCGATAGCCCTGCGCAGAGCACTCTGCGCAGGGCTATCGCATCTCATCGCAGGCGCTGGTGGACAGCACAGCCCGGATCAGGCTGCGGCTTGACCTGGCTTACGACGGGTCGGATTTTCATGGCTGGGCAGTACAGCCAGGTGTGCGTAGCGTGCAGGGAACAATTGAGCACGCCTTGTCGATGGTGCTCAGGACGGCGCAGCCGCCGACGCTGACCGTTGCCGGGCGGACCGACGCTGGCGTGCACGCACGAGGTCAAGTCGCCCATGTAGACGTGACCGAGCCAGCGTGGGCGGCGGTCGCGCCGAATGCTTTGCGCCGCTTGAATCGGTTGCTGCCCGATGACGTGAGGCTGCATGGCATCGGGCCGGCTGCGGCGGGGTTCGACGCGAGATTCTCCGCGCTCTGGCGTCGCTACTCCTACCGAGTCTGCGACAACCAGGCGTTCGCCGACCCGCTGCGCCGGCGCGACACCCTGTGGCACCGAGCTGTGCTTGATCTGGACAAGATGAACGAGGCTGCCACCGGCTGCCTGGGCGAGCACGAATTCGCCGCGTTCTGCCGCCGGCGACCTGGCGCGACGACGATCAGGGAACTCCTGCGACTCCACTGGCAGCGAGCCGAGCCCGGGGTCGCGGTCGGCACCGTGGTCGCTGACGCGTTCTGTCACAACATGGTCAGGGCGCTCACCGGCGCGCTGCTCGCGGTTGGCGATGGCAGCCGCCCGGTCGGCTGGATGGCCGAAGTGCTGGCGGCCGGTGTCAGGGATCCCGCGGTCAGGGTCGTTCCGCCGCACCCGCTGTGCCTTGAACAGGTCGGCTACCCACCCGACGATCAACTGGCCGTCAGGGCCGATGAGACCAGGCGGGTGCGGGGCAGCGCGCCGGGTGACCCGGCCTAGGCGGTCGGCGGTGGCTTGCCGTCCACCATCCGGTAGCTGAGGCTCTTGTTGATCGTCGCCTGAATCAGCGTGTTCATGAACCCGGTCAGGTGCTGGCGCTGCCTGGCGGTCTCTGGCGTGCTCAGATCTATGTACTCGGCCCAGGCCAGTACCAGGTAGTGCCCCTTGACCACGGCCTCCTCGATGCCGCTGCCCTGGCCGAGCCTGTCGGTTACTCCGGTCTTCGCTGGCAGCGCAGCGACGAATTCGGCGGGCCCCGCGTGCAGTGCCGCCGTGCTGGCGCTGGCTGACGTCGCGAGGTTGAACACGCCGATAGTCGCCATCGCCTTGTCGACCCTGGCCATGTAGCTGGCCCGAAGTACCTGCGAGCACTGAGCCTGCCGCACGGCCGTCTGGAGCGCCGTGCCGATCAGCGCCTTATGGCAGTTGTGCCCTTGCTTGGAGGTCGCCAGGTAGTAATGGACGTCACCGATGATGAAGTTGCCAGGGAACAGCTCGCTCAGCGCGAGCGGCACCGGATCGGTCAGCCTGGTACCGATGTACCCCCACCGGCCGACCGGACGGGCAGGAGTCGGGCTGGTCGAGGTTCGCGGCTGGCCCGGCTTGTTCGCGCTTGAGTTCGCGCCCGGCTTGCCGATAGAGCTGATCACCAGGATCGCGGCAACCGCAACGATGATCACAGCGGCGGTGCCGATGGCCAGACGCACCGGCTGACGCTTCGAATTCCTGCTGGTGCGCTTGCTCTTACCGCTGCCGCGCTTTCCGCTGCTCCTTGCGCTGCCACGGCTGGGTCGAGTCTGGCCGCGCGCTGGTGCGGCGGCACGCGACTTCGTGGTCCCGCCGCGTGTAGCGGCAGGATCCTTGGTCAGGGCCGGATCCTTGATGGCGGGCAGCGAATGGTTGGTGTCAAACTCATCGGGCGTGATCGTCGCCGTCGCGAGCACGCTCGATGAGCCTTCGTCCGCCTTCGGGCGGGTTGGCGAACCGGTGACCGCGCCGCCGCTCGCGCGGCCATCGCCACGATCAGGCGTACCGCGATTCCACGCGGCGAATGGCCCAGGCGGGTAGGCCGGCAAAGGCTCGTCGGGCACCGGCGGGAAACCGCGGATGGCGTTGGCGGGGCGGGTGGCGCTCTGGTCGCTGGTCGGCCAGCTGTATCCGCCCGGCAAGTCGTCGTCGGACCATGCGGAGTTGGCCGAGCCTGATACGTAGTCTGCCTGCCGGTAAGCGGTAGACGGCTGGTCCAACTCGGACCAGCGATAAACGCCACCGTCGTCGATCGATGAGCTTGGTGAGCTAGGTGAGTCTGGCGCGTTCGCGTGGCGCACCCGGTACGCGGGAGTAAAGAGCGAGGCGCCGCCGTTGCCTGCCGGCCTGGCGGCAGGCGTCGATACTCGCTGCCGCCGGCTCGTTGAACCGCCAGGTGTTCCTTCACCCGCATTCCGCATGCCGTGAGCGTACCGTTCTCCAGCCGCCGGCGAGTCAGGTAGGGATGATTACGACCCTTCTGACCGCCGTGTTTTCCCTCGCTGGCCTCCGGGCGCTTTTAGGAGCGTCGGCTCGCGGCGCCGCGCGGGCAATTGCCGCGGCGACCCAGTTATGGAGTCGTCTTTTGACCATGGATGGCAACTGCCGGTATCCTTGCCTGGCGTCCATGTGCGTCGGCACGTCCGCACGCCCGCTTGGTGCCGCATACACTCGGCGCTGCCAAGGGGTAGCTGCAGTCGGCGCTGCGGATATCCTGCGTCAGGCCGGTAGGTCAGATGCGGGCTCAACCTCAGGACTCAACACGAAGGCTCATGACTGTGCGCACTTTCAGCCCGAAGGCCGCCGATGTCCAACGACAGTGGCATGTCATCGATGCGTCCGACGTCATCCTTGGCCGGCTGGCTAGCCACACCGCCACTTTGCTGCGCGGCAAGCACAAGCCGATTTTCGCACCGCACGTGGACACCGGGGACTTCGTCATCATCGTCAACGCCGCCAAGGTCGCGCTGAGCGGTAACAAGCTCGCGGACAAGCGTGCCTACCGGCACTCTGGCTACCCCGGCGGCCTGAGGTCGATCGCCTACGGCGACCTCATGGCAAGGAACCCGGAGCGAGCGGTCACCAAGGCCGTACGTGGCATGCTGCCGAAGAACACGCTGGGCAGGCAGATGCTGCGCAAGCTCAAGGTCTACGCCGGTCCTGAGCACCCGCACCAGGCCCAGAAGCCGGTTCCGTTCGAGATCACTCAGATCTCCCAGCGGGCCGAGTCCCAGTAAGCCGACGCCAACACCGAGCCGATCAGGAAATACGAGGAAGACACTGTGGCTGAGCCCACTGCCGTGCCGGACGCCGGCACGGAGGACGAGTTCGACGAGAGCGGCGAGTACCTGTCGCAGTACACGACGGAGACTGGCGAGACCGCCGCGGCAAAGCCGGCGGCACGTCGGCCCGTGGTCACCGGCCATGCGCTCGGCACCGGCCGTCGTAAGGAGGCAATCGCCCGCGTCAGGGTCATGCCCGGCACAGGTCAGTGGCTCATCAACGGCCGGACGATGGACGTGTACTTCCCTAACAAGGTCCACCAGCAGCTGATCAGCGAGCCGCTGGTCACGCTCGGCGCGGATGGCCAGTTCGACGTGGTCGCCAGGATCACCGGAGGCGGCGTCACCGGTCAGGCCGGCGCGCTGCGGCTCGGCATCGCCAGGGCGCTGATACTCGTTGACCCATCGAGCCGTCCGGCGCTCAAGCGTCTTGGCTTCCTCACCAGGGATGCCAGGATCAAGGAGCGGAAGAAGGCTGGCCTGAAGAAGGCGCGGAAGGCACCGCAGTACTCCAAGCGCTGACCCGTCGTCCCGGTAAGCGTCACGAGTGATACTGCGGGGGTGCGAATAGATGGGTCGGTTGTTCGGAACCGACGGAGTACGTGGCGTAGCTGGGCGTGATCTTGATGCTCGGCTGGCGATGCGGGTGGCCGCGGCGGCCGCTTTTGTGCTCGGCGGCGCGCTTAGCGAGGCTGACAGCCGGCCGGTCGCGGTGGTCGGCCGCGACCCGAGGGCTTCCGGCGAGTTTCTTGAGGCGGCCGTTGTCGCAGGCCTCGCGGGCAATGGCGTTGACGTGATACGGCTAGGCGTCATCCCCACTCCCGGCGTCGCTTACCTGACCGACGCGCTGGCCGCCGACTTTGGCGTGATGCTGTCGGCGAGCCATAACCCCGCGCCCGACAACGGGATCAAGTTCTTCGCCGCGGGTGGTCTCAAGCTGCCTGACGAGGTCGAAGACGAGATCGAGGCGAGGATCGACGCGCTGGCGCGGTCCAGCGACGCCTGGGGCCTGCCAGCGGCCGGTTTCGGCCGGGTACGCGAAGGGTCCGACGAAGCCGAACGCTATCTCGCGCATCTGCTCGGCACGGTAGGCGCGCACCAGATGCACGCCGACAACCCGCGCCTGGCTGACAGCAAGCCGCTGGCCGGCTGGCGTGTGGTTGTCGACTGCGCGCATGGGGCCGCGTACCGGCTCGCGCCTCGGCTGCTCGAGCACATCGGTGCCGACGTGATCTCGATTGGCGTCGAGCCCGACGGTGTCAACATCAACTCCAGTTGCGGCTCGACCAGCCTCGGCGCGCTGAAGGCTGCCGTCATCTCCCGCAAGGCTGACGCCGGCATCGCCTACGACGGCGACGCCGACCGGTGCCTGGCCGTCGACGCGATCGGGGAAGTGATAGACGGCGACCAGATCCTCGCCATTCTCGCGGTCGCTCTCAACGAATCAGGTCGCCTGGCCGGCGGCACTGTCGTCGCGACCGTCATGGCCAATCTCGGGTTCCGCATGGCCATGGCCGATGCGGGCATCGATGTCGTCGAGACGCCCGTCGGCGACAGGAACCTGGTCGCGGCCATGCTCGACGGCAAGTTCGTGCTTGGCGGCGAGCAGTCTGGCCATATCGTCATGCTCGATCACGCCAGCACCGGCGACGGGATGCTGACCAGCGTTCAACTGCTCGTCACTGCTGCGGCAAGCGGCCGGAGCCTGGCCGATCTGGCCAAAGTCATGACCAGGTACCCGCAGGTACTCGTCAACGTGCACGGGGTCGACAAGGCCAAGGCGGCGGCGTCGAGCCAGCTCACCAGCGCCGTCGCGGCCGCTCGGGCCGAACTTGGCGACTCTGGCCGGGTCCTGGTGCGGGCGAGCGGCACCGAGCCGGCGGTCAGGGTCATGGTGGAGGCGGTAGATTCCGGCCAGGCTCGCGAGGTCGCCGACCGTCTGGTCGGCGTTGTCCGTGCCGCCTGCTGACGCAGGGGAGTGCGGCGAGGTACTAGCCTGACAGCCATGTGCGGAATCGTGGGTTACGCGGGTGCCAGGCAAGCGCTCGATGTCGTGCTCGAAGGGCTGAGCAGGCTGGAGTACCGAGGCTATGACTCGGCCGGGGTCGCGGTGCTAACCGACAGGAAGATCTCGTGGGCGAAGCGGGCAGGCAAGCTGGGCAACCTGACCTCGGCGCTGGCGCAGAGCCCTCCGCTGCCTGGGACGGTTGGCCTTGGCCATACCCGATGGGCGACGCACGGTGCGCCTACTGATCCCAACGCGCATCCGCACACCGACTGCGGCGGGAACCTGGCGGTCGTGCACAACGGCATCATCGAGAACTTCGCGGAGCTGAGCGTCGAGCTGACCGAACGCGGCCACACGGTGACCTCAGAGACCGACACCGAGCTTGTGGCCCACCTGCTCGAAGACGAGATGGCCGACACGCTGGATAACTCGCTTGCCGCCGCCATGCGCGCCGTCTGCCAGCGGCTCGATGGCACGTTCACGCTCGTAGCCGTCGATGTGCGCGATCCAGATGTCGTCGTCGGCGCGCGCCGCAACTCACCGCTAGTCGTCGGTCGCGGACATGGTGAGAACTTCCTGGCCAGCGACGTGGCCGCGTTCATTTCTTTCACCAAAGAAGCTACCGAGATCGGGCAGAATCAGGTCGCCGAGATTTGCGCGGATCAGGTGACCGTCACGAACTTTGACGGTTCTCCCGCGCAGGTCAAGGACTTCATCGTGGACTGGGACGCCGAGGCCGCCCAGAAGGCCGGCTTCAAATGGTTCATGACCAAGGAGATCGCCGAGCAGCCGCGGGCTGTTGCTGATGCGCTGATCGGACGGGTGGGCGGGGACGGTCGCCTGGTGCTCGACGAGATGCGGCTGTCCGATGACGAGCTTCGCCAGATCGACAAGATCGTGGTGCTGGCCTGCGGCACCGCATTCCACGCCGGCCTCATCGCCAAGTACGCGATCGAGCACTGGGCCAAGATTCCGTGCGAAGTACAGCTCGCCAGCGAGTTCAGGTATTCGGACCCGATCTTGACCAGGGCGACCTTGGTGATCGCGATCTCCCAGTCCGGTGAGACGCTCGATACCTTGATGGCGGTCAGGCACGCCAGCGAGCAGCACTCGCGCGTGCTCGCGATCTGCAACGTCAAGGGATCGTCGATCCCGAGGGCAAGCGACGCGGTGGTGTACACCCACGCCGGGCCCGAGATGGCGGTGGCGTCGACCAAGGCCTTCCTGACCCAGCTCGTCTCCTGCTACGTGGTCGCGCTCTACCTGGCGCAAGTCAAGGGCAGCATGTCCCCCGGCGAGATCTCAGCCGTGCTCGACCAACTGCACGACATGCCCAACGCGGTCGAAGAGGTGCTCGAACGGATGGGTCCGGTCAGGGACGTGGCCAGAGATCTCGCCGGCGAGCGCTGCGTGCTATTCCTCGGCAGGCACGTCGGCTGTCCCGTTGCGCTCGAAGGCGCGCTCAAGCTCAAGGAACTGGCCTACATGCACGCCGAGGGGTTCGCGGCGGGTGAACTCAAGCATGGCCCGATCGCGCTGATCGAGCCGGGCTTGCCGGTCGTGATCGTGGTGCCGCCGCCTGCTGACCTGCGGGTGCTGCATGACAAGATCGTCTCCAACATCCAGGAGATCAGGGCGCGCGGTGCCCGCACGATCGTGCTGGCCGAACGCGGCGACTCGAAGGTAGCACCGTACGCCGACACGCTCATTGAGCTGCCCGCCGTGCCGCCGCTGCTGCAGCCGCTCGTCGCGACCGTGCCGATGCAGGTGTTCGCCTGTGAACTCGCCGATGCCAAGGGGCACGATGTCGACCAGCCACGCAACCTGGCCAAGTCGGTAACCGTCGAGTAGCGCTCGGCGATGAGGCAAGCGCACGCGGTCGCCGACGTCCGGTCGGCCGAGCACGCACTGATGGCGACCGTGCCCGACGGCGCGCTGATGCGGCGAGCGGCCGCCGGCCTGGCCGCTACCTGCGTCAGGCTGCTCGGCCGGGTCTACGGCTCGCGCGTGCTCGTGCTTTCAGGTACGGGAGACAACGGGGGAGACGCGCTCTACGCCGGCGCCAGGCTCGCCAGCCGGGGGGCGCGGGTAACCGCCGTTCAGGTGGGCTCGCACGTGCACGCGGGTGGCGCCGGCGCGCTGGCCGAAGCTGGCGGGCGGCTCGTGGCCGCCTCGGACCGGACCGTGCCTTCTGCCATCGCCGATGCTGACCTCATCATCGACGGGATACTTGGCATCGGCGGCCGGGGCGGCCTGCGCGAACCAGCCGCGACACTGGCTGACCGCACGCGGCGTGCTTCCGCCGACGGCGCCATCGTCGTGGCCACCGACCTGCCGAGCGGCGTAGACGCCGACACCGGCGCGGTCGCTGGCGCCGCGATCGCGGCCGACGTCACCGTGACGTTCGGCACCGTGAAGCCTGGCTTGCTCATTGACCCCGGAGCCAGCTACGCGGGCACCGTCGAACTCGTCGACATCGGCCTTGGGCCGCATCTGCGGGCCGCGCCGGCCGCGATCGCCCTCCAGTCGGCCGACGTCGGCGCGATGCTGCCGCAGCCAGGCGCTGAATCGAACAAGTACCGGCGCGGCGTGCTCGGGGTGCTGGCTGGCAGCGAGAAGTACACCGGCGCTGCCGTGCTGAGCGTCGGCGGCGCGATACGCGCGGGCGCGGGCATGGTCAGGCTCGCCTCGGCCAGGCACGCGGTCGAGGTGGTCAGGCAGCACTGGCCCGAAGCCGTGCTGACGGTGGTTGACTCCGGTGACCCGGCTGCGGCCGTCGATTCGGCTGGGCGAGTTCAGGCCTGGGCGGCCGGCCCCGGCCTCGGCACAGGCGACGAGGCCAGGGCGCTGATCGGTGCGGTGCTCGCGACATCGCTGCCCGTCCTCGTCGACGCCGACGGGCTGACGGTGCTCGCCGCTCACAAGGACCTGCTAACCCGGCCGGCCGGAGCCGAGACGCTGATCACCCCGCACGCGGGCGAGCTTGCCAGATTGCTGAACGCGAACCCCGACGACATCGAGGCACACAGGGTCGACTATGTCCGGCGGGCCGCGGCCGAACTCGGCGTGACGGTGCTGCTCAAAGGTTCGACCACGGTGGTAGCTAGTCCGAAGGACGAGCCCGTGCTTGTCAACGCGACCGGCACGCCCTGGCTGGCCACGGCAGGGTCAGGCGACGTGCTGTCGGGGCTGGCCGGCGCGCTGCTTGCGCAAGGCGTGCGGCCAGCGCGGTCGGCGGCCGCGGCGGCGGCGTTCCTGCATGGCCTCGCCGGGCGCCTGGCAGCGAGAGATGCCCCGATCGGCGCCGCCGACATCATCACGGCGCTGCCCGAGGCGATCAGGCTCGTCAGCGCTGCCGCGACTGCCGCGTGAAGCGGTCGGATAGGGCGTAGGTGAGCACCACGTCGTTGCCGATCTGGCGGACATCGGCAAGCTCGGCCGGGGCGCCAGGACGCCAGGGAAAGGTGCCGTCGCGCACCAACCTCGGTGCCGCCGAGTCTCCGACGAAGAACGGCGCGATCGTCAGCCGCAGCTCGTCGGCCAGGCCGGCGGTGAGGAACGACGTGTGCACCACGCTGCCGCCCTCGACCATCAGCCGCCCGACCCCCCTGCCGGCCAGGTCAGCGAGCACGGTGGTCAGGTCGAGCGGATCGCCAGCGTCGACCACGTCAGCGAGAACACCGAGCCGCTCGGCCAGATCGGTCGTGGCCGGGGAAGCGGCATAGACGACTGCGGCCGCGTCGGCTGAGGTGAAGATCGCGGCCAGCGGATCGAGATCGCCGCTCGTGGTGAGCACGACCCTGAGTGGGTCAGGCGTGGTCCCACGGGCGATTCTTGCCTGCCGCCTGGCCTGGGAGCGGAGCAGCAGACGCGGGTTGTCCGTCCTGACGGTCCCCGCTCCCACGAGCACAGCGTCGCAGCCGGCTCTCAGCTCGTCGACAAGGTCGTAGTCCCCAGGCCCAGAAAGCATCAACCGAACATCGCTGGCGTCGTCGATGTACCCGTCCACCGACATGGCGCAGCTCAGCAGCACATAAGGCAGATCCACCCCCGCAGCCTAATCAGCCGCGCGGGCAGCGACGGCACCGCCGCTACCGAACCTTTGCCAGCGACGATACGTAGCCATTAATTCACTCCGGGTAGAGGGAGTTCATGCCGAAGCCCGTAGGCGGCGATCAGCGGTACATGCCCGGACTCGACGGGCTGCGCGCGCTGGCGGTGCTGGCCGTGATCGCGTTTCACGAGCAGTTCACATGGGCCTCTGGTGGCTTGCTCGGCGTGGGCATATTTTTCACCCTCAGCGGATTTCTGATCACGAGCCTGCTGATCGAGCAGTGGTCGAGCAGGGGCAGCATCAAGCTCGGTGACTTCTGGCTCAGGCGGGCGCGCAGGCTGCTGCCAGCTTTGTTCGTGATGCTCGCGTTGGTGACCGCGTGGATAACGATCGCCGACCGGGCCAGGCTGGCCAGCCTGCGCGGCGCGGTCGGGGCGGCGGCCGGGTACTTCAGCAACTGGTACCTGATCGCCAAGAACCAGTCGTATTTCGCCAGGTTCGCGCCGCCCGCGCCGCTCGACCATCTGTGGTCGCTGGCGGTCGAGGAGCAGTTCTACCTGCTCTGGCCGATCCTGCTCATCGGCGGGCTGGTCCTGGTCCGCCGCCTCAGTAAGCAAGCTCCACGCTGGCTGATCCTGCCGACGATCGCGCTGAGCCTGGCCTCGATTTTCGCGATGTCGCACCTGTACACCCCCGGCGCGGACCCGACCAGGGTCTACGAAGGCACAGACACGCGCGCGTTCGGGCTGCTGGTTGGTGCCGTCTTGGCGCTGGCCTGGCCGACGGGCCGCGCCGTCAAGCCTGGCCGGGTAGCCTTCAGGGTGCTGCTCGACGCCGCCGGGGTCGCGGGCCTCGCGACTATCGCCGTGCTGATCTGGCGGCTTGGTGAGTACTCGGCGTTCGCCTACCGCGGCGGGCTGGTGCTGCTCTCCGTCGCGACAGTGGCGGTCGTGGCTACCACCGCGTGCCCTGGCAGCCTCGTCGGCCTGGCGCTCGGATGGCGTCCGCTGCGCTGGATCGGCGCCCGCTCCTACGGCATCTACCTGTGGCACTATCCGGTGATCGTGCTGACCACGCCGGCCAATTCAAAGCCTGACCTGGTGCGCGCCGCGATCCAGGTCGCCGCGGTCATCGTGATCGCCGCGCTTTCCTGGCGGTTCATCGAAGAGCCGATCAGGCACGGCGCGATCGGAAGGCTGTGGGCAAGTGCGCGCGCGGCCGGCTCGTGGACCAGGGCCAACGTCGGCTACGGCAACCTGACGACCTTCAGCGGACTAGCGGCGACGGCAGGCGTTACCGGCGTGCTCGTGGTGGCCAGCGTCGGCTTGTCGGGCGCGGTCCCGGCGCCGGCCGGCTCAGCGAGCCAGGGCCCGCCCCTGGCGGCCGGCTCGGTTCGACTGCCGGCCGCCAAGTCGGTTGCCAGGGCTCCGAAGGGAAAAGAAGCGAACGGCAGGTCAGCACCGGCGCCGTGGCCAACCCAGGGCGGGCCGTTGCAGACGTCGTGCCACTCAGTCGCGCACATTGGCGACTCCACGTCGGACGGCCTGGTCTCGGCTAGCTACCTGCCGAACAAGAGCGATCGCATCGCCGCGAGGTACGAAGACGTGGGCGCGCAGACCGTGGTGACCGATATATCAGGAGCCAGGTCCGTGGTCGAGGCACTGCCAGGCCAGGTCAACGGTTACGACGCGGCGAAGGCGATCATCCGCACCGGCTTTCGCGGATGCTGGGTGCTCGCGCTCGGCACCAACGACACCGCCGACGTGGCAGCGGGATCGACGTACTCGCTGATGTACCGCATCAAGCGGATGATGGCGGTGACCAAAGGCCAGCCGGTGATGTGGGTGAACCTGAAGTCACTGCTCGTCAGCGGCCCGTACGCGGAGGCGAACATGCGCCGCTGGGATCAGACGCTGCTGCGGGCTTGCGCCAGTTACCCGAACATGCGGGTATACAACTGGGCGGCCGAGGTCCACACCAAGTGGTATATATCGGACGGAATCCACTTCACTTCGCTCGGCTACAAGTACCGCGCCGAGTACATCGCCAATGCGCTCGCCCGCGCGTTCCCGGCGGGCGGTGCTGGCCCGGGGGGACGACCCCCCGGATCCCCCCGCGGCGGTGCTGGCCGCGGTGCTGGCCACTGCCTGGTGTCGAGCTAGTCCGTCGAGCTAGTCCTCGGCCCGGCCGCCCAGATACCTGGCGAGGAACCTCTCTGCCTCAGCGAAGAAGATCATCCGGTTCTCTGGCTTGGCGAAGCCATGGCCTTCGTCGGGAAACAGCATGTACTCAACTGGGATGTCGGCGGCTCTCAGCGCCCCGACGATCTGCTCCGACTCGGCTTGCTTGACCCTCGGATCGTTCGCGCCCTGGGCGATCAGCAGCGGGATCTTGATCGCTTCGGCCCGCGACAGCGGCGACCGGGACCAGAGGAATTCCTCGTCGACCGCCGGGTCGCCCACCCGGCGGTGGAACTGCGAGAGCATCGGCGCCCAGTACGGCGGAATCGTCTCGATCAGCGTCTTGAGGTTGGATGGCCCGACGATGTCGACGGCGCAGCAGTACAGGTCGGGGGTGAACACCGCCCCGGCCAGCGCGGCGTAGCCGCCGTAGGATCCGCCGAATATCGCGATCCTCGCCGGGTCGGCCCAGCCGCTCGCGACCGCGAACGCCACCGCGTCGGTGAGATCGTCCTGCATCTTGCCGCCCCACTCGCGGTCGCCTGCGTTGACGAACGACTTGCCGTAGCCGGTCGAGCCGCGGAAGTTTACCTGCAGGCACAGGTAACCGCGGTTGGCCAGCCACTGCGCGGTCGCGTTGTACCCCCAGACATCCCTCGCCCACGGGCCGCCGTGCACGTTGAGCACGACGGGCAGCCCTGAGCGCTCGCCATCGGGCGGGAACGTCGCGTAGCCGTGAACGGTCAGGCCATCGCGAGCCTGGAAGCTGAAAGGCTCCATCGACGACAACGTGTAGTTCGACAGCAGCGGCTGGTGCTCGAAAAGGAACGTGCCGGTCTTGGTCGCCCGGTCGTAGATGTAGTAGTGCACCGGGCCGGCGTCGTTGGTGAAGCCCACCAGCCAGGTCGTGTCGGCGTCATCGCCGCTGACAAAGACCGGGTCGCCTGGATGCAAGGCGCGGACGGCGGCGACGTCGCCGGCGGCTGCCTCATCCGGCACCAAGTAATCTGACCTGTCCTTCT
>DATNEK010000161.1:0-18127 GCA_035553055.1 Streptosporangiaceae bacterium
GGCCCTAGACGACCTCGACCTGACGCCGCGAGCGCTCGCCAGCCTGCGCAAGGCGGGCATAATCACCGTCAGCCAACTCGCCGTGATGACCGACCATGATGTGCTGGCGATCGACGGGATCGGCCCGGCGTCGGTCGACGAGATCAAGGCCAGGCTGGCCGAGCGGGGCCTAACGCTAAGCGAGCACGAGGCGGCGCCCGCCGCCGACACGGCACCGACAGCTGCATCAGCCGCCGACACGGCACCGACTGCTGCATCAGCCGCCGCCGCGAGCCCGGCGTCCGGCGCGAGCAACACGGCCGCCAGCCCATCCGCGGCCAACGGCGCGGCTGGATCGAGCAAGGCCGGCGCCAATGGCGCCAGGACAGGCGCGACGTCCACTACCGCGCCGCCTAAGAACACGAGCGGCCAGGCGCCCGTGCACCAGGACGAGGCACTCAATCTGCTCAGAGTCGCTGGCATGCCGGTGCTCAAGCGTTCGCTTCCTGTTCTGGCCGGGGTCACCGCCGTGATCATCATCAGCTGGCGAAGAAAGCAGCGCCACCGCCGCTCTCGCTGAGCTGGCCTGGCCTAGGGTTGGGCTGGTGACTACAGCCTTGCCGTTGGACAGGACATACGCCGAGCGGCTTGACGCGAGCGACCCGCTCGCTAAGTTCCGCGACAAATTCGCCTGGCCAGATGACCCGTCGCTGATCTACCTGGACGGCAACTCACTCGGACCGTTGCCGCTGGCCACCCAAGCGCGAATCGCCGAAGTCGTCGGCACGCAGTGGGGTCACGGGCAGGTCAGATCGTGGCATCGCTGGGTCGGGCTGCCACGCGAAGTCGGCGACCTGATCGGCAGGCACTTGATCGGCGCCGCGCCTGGTCAGGTTCTGGTCAGCGACTCGACCACGGTGAACCTGTTCAAGCTGGCCAACGCGGCGCTCGACGCGAAGCCTGGCCGTCGCGTCATGGTCACCGACGACGACAACTTCCCCACCGACCGGTACGTCCTGGCCGGCATCGCGGCCCAGCGCGACTGCGAGCTACGCATGATCCACAGCGACATAGACCTTGGCGCGAGCGAGGAGGCGCTGCTCGCCGCGCTCGATCAAGACGTCGCGCTCGTCAGCCTGTCGCACGTCGCCTACCGCAGCGGGGCGATTGCCGACATGCCAAGGATCACCAAGCTCGTGCACGACGCCGGCGCGCTGATGCTCTGGGACCTGTGCCACTCGGTCGGCACGGTGCCGATCGAACTCGACGCCAGCGGGGCCGATCTGGCGATCGGGTGCACCTACAAGTACCTCAATGCCGGGCCTGGATCTCCCGCGTTTCTTTACGTCCGCGAGGAACTGACCGACAAGCTGAGGCAGCCGGTGTGGGGCTGGTTCGGCCAGAAGAACCAGTTCGCGATGGGGCCTTCGTACGACCCCGCTCCCGGCATCGAGCATTTCGCCGCTGGCACGCCCTCGATCATCGGCACCGTCGCGGTCGAGGAAGGCACCAAGCTACTCGCCGAGGCCGGAATCGACCGCCTGCGCGCCAAGGGGATCGCCCTGACCAGCTACCTGATCCACCTCGCCGACGAATGGCTGGCACCGCATGGGTTCAGGCTCGCATCGCCGCGGGAAGACGCCAGACGGGGCAATCACGTGACGCTGTACCACCGCGACGCTTGGCGAGTCAGCCAAGCGCTGATCGCGGCGGGAGTCATCGGTGACTACCGGACGCCAGACCGGCTCAGGCTCGGCCCTGTCCCGATCGCGACCAGGTTCGTCGATGTGTGGGACGCGCTAGATCGCCTAAGGCAAATCGCCGCCGACGAAACCTACAAAAACCTCCCAGCCGAAGTCTCCCGCGTCACCTGACTGCTCCGCCCGCAGCCAGCGCGCCCTCGCCACGCCGCCACCCTGACACCAGGCCAGGCGGTCGGCCGTCGCGGCACAACCGGACAATAGCCGCGTCAGGCGGATACTCGTGGTCGGCGACAGCAGCAACGGCCCGACGCTGCTGCCGCTGACCGCAGGTCAACAGCAGTAACGGTCCAACGCCGCAGTCCTCACTACAGGAAAGTGCACAACGCTGTCGTGCGCTAGCGCCCCCACCGGCCGACACCGGCGCGGACTGTCACGCACCGCAGCCGTCCCCGTTTGGACATTCCGGGTAATCAACCCATACCGGGTGCATGATCTGGGAGAATTTTCGTGTTTGGGAGAGTTCTCCGTAAATGGCGCGGTCAGCTCTCCCAGATCATTCTCAACGCCAGGCCTTCGCTTACCCGCTGACCCCAGCCGAAGTCCAGACACTCCATGCGCGGCAATCTCGACCGCCCAAAGCCCCCGCCCAGGCCCGGTGCGATGCGATGGATCCGGGCATCCATCGCACCCCGGCACCCGATCTCACGTCATCCGGCGCAATGAATCCGGGCTCCATCGCACCCCGGCGCCCGATCTCGCCTGGTCCGGTGCGATGGATCCGGGCATCCATCGCACCCCCGCGCCCGATCTCGCCTGGTCCGGCGCGATGAATCCGGGCATCCATCGCACCCCGGCACCCGATCTCACGTCATCCGGCGCGATGGATCCGGGCATCCATCGCGCCCTGGCGCCCGATCTCGCGTGATCCGGCGCGATGGATCCGGGGTTCCACCAGGGAAATCGGGTGTGAGTTCGGGCATCCATCGCAGCACCCGACCGGCTCGGTGCGATGAACGGGGTCGCAGACAGGCGTTTACTCCCATTCGATGGTGGCTGGGGGCTTGCTTGTGATGTCGAGTACGACGCGGTTGATCTCAGCTACCTCGTTGGTGATCCTGGTGGAGATTCTGGCCAGCACCGGGTCTGGCACTCGAGCCCAGTCGGCCGTCATGGCATCTTCGCTGGTGACCGGCCTGAGCACGACCGGATAGCCATAGCTGCGGCTATCGCCTTGCACACCGACCGAGCGGACGTCGGCGAGGAGCACCACCGGACACTGCCAGATGTGCCGGTCGAGGCCTGCGGCGGTCAGTTCTTCACGCGCGATCGAGTCGGCTTCCCTGATGATCGCAAGGCGCTCACTCGTTACCTCGCCGACGATCCTGATGGCCAGGCCCGGCCCGGGGAACGGCTGACGCCACACGATCTGCGGCGGGAGCCCAAGCGCCGACCCGATCGCCCTGACCTCGTCCTTGAACAGGGTTCGCAACGGCTCGATCAAGGTGAAGCCGAGGTCCTCGGGCAGGCCGCCGACGTTGTGGTGCGACTTGATGCTCGCCGTTAGCTTCCCGCCCGGCCCACCCTTCCCGCCCGGCCCACCCTTCCCGCCCGGCCCACCCCGGTCGCCACCCGACTCGACCACGTCCGGATAAAGTGTGCCCTGGACCAGGAACTCGGCGGCCTCGCCGCCTCGACCATCGGCCTCGCCGCCTCGACCACCGGCGTCGCCGCCTCGACCACCGGCGTCGCCGCCTCGACCATCGGCGTCGCCGCCTCGACCATCGGCGTCGCCGCCTTGGCCATCGGCGTCCCTGGCCGCGATCTGCCGGGCCGCCTGCTCGAAGGCCCTGATGAACTCCCGCCCGATGATTTTGCGTTTGGCCTCGGGATCGGTGACGCCGCTCAGCGCGGCAGCGAAGTCAGCTTGCGCGTCGACCACCACGAGGTCGACACCCGTCGCGGCGACGAAGTCCTGCTCCACTTGCTCGGCTTCGTTCTTTCGCAACAACCCGTGGTCGACGAAGACGCAGCAGAGCCTGGCACCGATGGCGCGCTGGACCAGAGCTGCCGCGACGGCCGAGTCGACGCCGCCCGATAGGCCGCATATCGCCCGGCCAGGGCCAACAGTGGCGCGAATCTGATCGACCTGCTCGTCGATGATGTTCGCGGTGGTCCAGTCGGCACGGCAGCCAGCCACGTCAAGAAATTGCCTGAGTATCTCGAGTCCGTGGTCCGTGTGCGCAACCTCGGGATGAAACTGCACGCCGTACAGGCGCCTGGCCTTGTCTTCGGCGGCGGCGACCGGAGTGCTCGCCGTGCTCGCGGTGACCGTGAATTCCGGCGGCGCGACCGTGCACGTGTCACCGTGCGACATCCAGACCTGCTGGCGTTCAGGCAGGCCAACCATCAGCCCGCCGTCGGCGGCACTGGCGCCGGGCGCCGATAGCTGCAGCGTCGCGGCGCCATACTCGCCCGACGCGGTCTTGGCCACCACGCCACCGAGGTCACGGATCATGAGCTGGAAGCCATAGCAGATGCCGAGCACGGGCAAACCGGACTCGAACAGGCCATCAGGCGCAGGCAACGCCCCCGGCGTGTACACCGAGGCAGGTCCGCCGGACAGGATCACCGCTGCCGGCTTTCTTTCCACAATGTCGGCGAGCGGCGTGGTCGCGGGGATGATTTCCGAATACACCTGGCACTCACGCACGCGACGCGCGATGAGCTGCGCATACTGCGCGCCGAAGTCCACGACAAGCACCGGGCCAGGCGTCTGGTTGTGCGGCACCGCGTCAGCTTACTTGGCTGGGCTCGCTGGTGCTTGGATGGCTGACACGCCGGCAGCGGGCTGGCCAGCGGTTGGCTGGGCAGGCTTGCCCGTTGCCGCGCTGACCTTGACCCGCGAGATTCGCCTGCCGTCGAGTTCGGTGACGGTCAGCCTGCTCCCGTTCAGGTCGGTCGACTCACCGGTCTGCGGCAGGTGACCGAGCGCGGCGAGCAAGAACCCGGCCACGGTCTCGTAGGGCCCGTCCGGCAGTTCAAGGCCGGTTTGCTCGGCGAAGTCGTCGAGGTTCATCAGGCCGTCCACTTCAAGCTCGCCGGTGCGCAGCAGACGCGACGGGTTTCCCTCGACGTCGTACTCGTCTTGAATGTCGCCGATGAGCTCCTCGACGAGGTCTTCGAGTGTCACGATGCCAGCGGTGCCGCCGTACTCGTCGACGACGATCGCCAGGTGGGCATGATCCCGCCGCATTTCCGACAATGCTGACATAACGGTCTTACTGATCGGCAGCATCTTCACCGACCTGGCGATGTCGCCAAGGTTGGCCGACTCAACTTTGGCCGGGTCAAGCAGATCTCGCGCGTGCACGAACCCGATCACGTCGTCGTAGGAGTCCTCGAACACCGGAAACCTGGAGTGAGTCGCCGCCCCCGCTACGCTGACCGCCTCAGCGAGCGGCATGGACGCTGGCAGGAAGTCGACCTCGGTCCTGGGCACCAGGACCTCACGGATCTGGCGTTTCCCCGCGTCGAATACCTCGCTGACGATATGCCTCTCATCGGCTGACAGCGTCTGGTGCGCGGTCACCAGATCGCGCAATTCATCGCTACTCATCACGCCTCGGCCAACGGTCGGATCGCCGCCGAGCAGCCTGACCACCAGGTTGACGCTGACGCTCAGCAGCCAGACCGCCGGCCTGGCCGCGGCCGCCATCCAGTCAAGTATCGGCGCGGCGAAGAGCGAGATCCGCTCTTGCCGCTGCAGCGCGATCCGCTTCGGCGCCAGCTCGCCAAGTATCAGGGAGAAAAATGCGATCACTAGTGTCACGATGAGGAACGCGAGTATCGAAGCCAAGTGCGCCGACATGTGCCTGGCCAGGACATGATCGAGATCTCTCGCCAGCGTCGCCGCGCCGAACGCGCCAGACAGCAGCGTGGCGACGGTCACGCCGATCTGGACAGCGGACAGGAATCTGTTCGGGTCGTGCGCGAGCCTGGCGGTGCGCTGACCGCGCTTGCCACGTTTGGCGAGCGCCCTGACCTGGCCCTCGCGCAGCGATACCAGCGCCATCTCGGCGGCAGCGAAAAATCCGCCGATGATAATGATGGCGAGGACGACTAGTATGTCCCAGCCGACGCTGTCCACGTCGAAGTCCCTGATCTCGGCGGCCCGCACCACGCGGTCGCGCGGTGTCCGAACAGTCTAACGACGTTGCCGCGCGTCCCGGGCCAACACAGCAGTTGCGGCAGGTAGGACGAACTGGCGGAAAAATCGCGCCACGGAACGCATGCTGGCATGAGGCGCTTCTTCGTTGTGGCCCGGTAAGAATTCCTATGCGATGCTGATGCCGGCAATATGCACCAAGCCGCGTACCAAATCCGCGCCAAGCCGCGTGACCTAGCTGGAGGTAGCCCTGATGACCGCCGGATTCAGCGAAGATGCGGCAGCTATCAGCGACGAGATCACTGAGCTTCGGCACTCAATCCACGCCGAGCCTGAGATCGGTCTCGACCTGCCGAAAACCCAGGCCAAGGTGCTGTCCGCTCTCGCCGGGCTGCCGCTTGACATCAGCACAGGGCAGGCGCTGACCTCAGTGACGGCTGTACTGCGCGGCGGCAAGCCGGGCAAGACGGTGCTGCTGCGCGGAGACATGGACGCGCTGCCGGTGGCCGAGCACACGGGCCTCCCGTTCTCATCGGGAATACCAGGCACCATGCACGCGTGCGGGCATGACTTGCACACCGCCATGCTGGCCGGTGCCGCGCGGCTGCTGAGCGCAAGGCAAGCCGACCTGCCTGGCAACGTGATCTTCATGTTCCAGCCAGGCGAGGAAGGTTACGGTGGCGCCAAGCTGATGATCGACGAGGGCGTGCTCGACGCCGCGGGCGAGCGCCCGGTCGCCGCGTTCGCGCTGCACGTCTCCTCCGGGCTGCTGCCGCTTGGGGTCGCGGCGAGCAAGGCGGGGCCAGCCATGGCCGCCGCCGACACGCTGCACGTCAAGGTGCGCGGTCGTGGCGGGCACGGAGCTCAGCCGCACCACGCTTCCGATCCGATCCCGGTCGCCTGCGAGATCGTCACCGCCCTGCAGACGATGGTGACGAGGAGGTTCGACGTCTTCGATCCGGTTGTGGTCACCGTGGGAACGTTCCACGCTGGAACGACCGACAACGTGATACCGGACGAGGCCGCGTTCGTCGCGACCGTACGCACGTTCTCGCCGAGGAGCAGGGACCTGATCAGGGACGCGTCGGTTCAGCTCGTCAGGCAGCTCGCGGGCGCGCACGGGCTGGAGGCTGACGCCGAGTTCGTCGACGGATATCCTGTGACCGCCAATGACCAGACCGAGTTCGGCTTCGCCGCCAGGACCATCGGCGAGGTGTTCGGCGAGCACAGGTTCATCACGGCGCCGAATCCCCTCACCGGATCAGAGGACTTCTCCTACGTGCTCGAGCAGGTGCCAGGGGCGTACATCATGGTCGGCGCCTGCCCGACGGACACCGACGCGGCGACAGCGCCATTCAACCACTCGCCCGAGGCGATATTCGATGACGGCGTGCTCGCCGATGGCACGGCTCTGTACGCCGAACTGGCGCAGCGACGACTAGCCGAGGTCAGCTAAGACCGGGTCTGCTCGACCTGTCTTGCCGCTACAAGCCGGCAACGTCGGCTTGCTTGGTCCGCACGGCTTCGGCTGCCTCGCGCAGGCTGGCGAGTTCGGACTCCGTGAGGTCCCGCTCGACGACCCGGCGGATGCCGGTGGCGCCGATCTCCGCCTCCACGCCCAGGTAGACGCCCGAGATGCCGAACTGGCCGTCCACCCAGGTACACACCGGCATGACCTCGCCGCTGTCAAGCGCGACCGCCCTGACCATCCTGGCCGCCGCTGCCGACGGCGCGTAGTAGGCAGAACCGGTCTTGAGCAGCCCGACGATCTCGCCGCCGCCGTTCCTCGTGCGCTGGACGAGCGCCTCGATCTCATCGGCGCTCAGCAGGTCGGCCAGCGGCGTGCCATTCACCGAGCAGGCGGAAGGAACCGGCACCATCGTGTCGCCGTGCGAGCCGAGCGTCAGCGTGGTGACTGCCCCGACAGGAACGTCGAGCTTCTCGGCGACGAAGTAACTGAACCTGGCCGTGTCGAGCATGCCCGCCTGCCCGATCACCCGGTGCGGCGGGAACTGCGAGACTTTCGCGGCGAGCGCGGTCATCTCGTCAAGCGGGTTGGAGACCACGATCAGCACGGCGTCAGGAGCGTACTTGACCACCTGGTCGGTCACACCGCGCACGATCTTGGCGTTGACGCCGATCAGGTCCATCCGGCTCATCCCTGGCTTGCGAGGCAGGCCCGCGGTGATCACAACGATCTGTGACCCGGCGATCGCCTCGTAGCCCTCGCCGTCCTGGCCGGTGCTCTGGCCGGTGACCCTGGTTTCGAAGCCTTCGATCGGGCGTGACTGGCTGATGTCGAGCGCCAGTCCCTCTGGCTTGCCTTCGACGATGTCGGTGAGTACGACCTCATCGAATATGTCGTACTCAGCCAGCCGCTGCGCGGTCGTAGAGCCGTAGAAGCCGGCGCCGACCACAGTCACCTTGCCTGAACGGGCCATGAACGTGAACTCCTTCGCCTAGTGCCGCCACGACGTCGCAGCGCGGCAGTCCGCTAGCTGCCCACCGCGGCTTGCAGGTTCTTGTGCAGCGCGCTGAGGAACTCCTCCGTGGTCAGGTACGGCGCCTCGGGACCGATCAGCATCGCGAGATCCTTGGTCATCAATCCGCTGATCACCGTGTCGATGCAGACCCGCTCCAGAGTCTCAGCGAACCGGGTGACCTCGGGCGTGTCGTCGAGCTTGCCCCGGTAGGCGAGTCCCCTGGTCCAGGCGAATATCGACGCGATCGGGTTGGTCGACGTCGGCTTACCCGACTGATGCTGCCGGTAGTGCCTGGTCACCGTGCCGTGCGCGGCCTCCGCTTCGATGCACGAGCCATCGGGCGTCATCAGCACGCTGGTCATCAGCCCGAGCGATCCGAATCCCTGAGCCACGATGTCCGACTCGACGTCGCCGTCATAGTTCTTACATGCCCAGACGATGCCGCCATCGCCCTTGATCACCTGCGCCACCATATCGTCGATCAGCCTGTGCTCGTAGGTCAGACCCGCCGCATCGAACTCGGACTTGAACTCGGACTCGAATATCTCGGCGAAGATGTCCTTGAACCGGCCGTCGTAGGCCTTCAATATCGTGTTCTTGGTGGATAGGTAGAGCGGGAAGGCCCGGTCGAGCGCGAAGCGCATCGTCGCCCGCGCGAAGTCACGGATCGAGTCATCGAAGTTGTACATGCCGAGCGCGATGCCGCCGCCGGCGAACTGCGCCACTTCAAGCGAAACCCGGTCGCCCGTCGCCGGGTCGGCGGGCTGGTAGGAGATCGTCACCGTGCCGGCTCCGGGGACCACGAAGTCGGTCGCCCGGTACTGGTCGCCGTGCGCGTGCCTGCCGATCACGATCGGCTTGGTCCAGCCAGGCACGAAGCGCGGAATGCTCTCGATGACGATGGGCTCGCGGAAAACCACGCCACCGAGAATGTTGCGTATCGTGCCGTTCGGGGAGCGCCACATCTTCTTTAGACCGAACTCGGCGACCCTGGCCTCATCCGGCGTGATCGTCGCGCACTTGACGCCGACGCCGAGACGCTTGATCGCGTTGGCGGCGTCGATAGTCACCTGGTCGTCGGTAGCGTCGCGGTTCTGAATCGACAGATCGTAATAGTCGAGCTCGACTTCTAGGTAGGGCAGAATCAGTTCGTCTTTGATGAACTGCCAGATGATCCGAGTCATCTCGTCCCCGTCGAGCTCTACTACGGGGTTAGCCACCTTGATCTTGGACATGCCGATGAATCCCTTCACGACTTCTAGCCCGCTGCCACAGCCGGCCTGCCACCTGCCCGCGCCATCCGAACCCAGCTAGCCGGGCGCCTGAACTCCCAGCCCGGCGGCGAGCAGACCGATGCCGAGCACGGCGAAGATCGCTACATCAATCAATCGCCGCCGCGATGACAACATGCCTGCCAGGCGGTCGGGGAGCACCAGTCTCGCTATGGCGGCGATCAGCAGAACTCCTGCGAGTACCAACGTACCGCTCTTGAGGTGATGCGTGCCCAGCCTGATGATCACCAATGCGGCGCCGGCTCCCGCCACGATCAGCCAGTAGGTCAGCTGCCGCCACCTGGCCGCTTCAAGCGGGAGGCCAGCCTTGCCGCTACGGCGCCTGCCGCCTGCCCTGCGGCCAGCCTGCCCACGCCCCCCGCCGCGCTGTCCCGGGGGGACGACCCCCCGAAGCCCCCCGCCGCGCTGTCCAGGGGGGACGACCCCCCGAAGCCCCCCGCCGCGCTGTCCCGGGGGGACGAACCCCCGAAGCCCCCCGCCGCGCGCGGCATGCCTCATCGGGTCGTCGGCGCGGCGATGTGACGCCGTGGCTCGCCGATGTGATGCAGCGCCATTGCATGCCTCCCCGGCCATCCAGCCTGCCATGTGCGGCTGGCCACTGGAAAGTGTACTTTCCCGGCCTATCAGATAGCGACACAGGTACTGACCGTCCGTCCGAGTTTGCCCGGATTGGATCTCGGGCCAGCGGGTACTCATGGTGAAGCGGAGCGCCTGCCTCCGGGCGCGGAAGGCTATGCGATGGAAGGGCCCCACATTCAGATAGTGATCACCGGAGCGCTCGTTCCGCTCCAGCCAGAGGTGACCACGATCGGACGCGGCAGCTACACCGACGTCAGGCTGGCCGACCCCAGCGTGTCAGTGCTGCATGCCGAGATCATGCGCCGCGGGCCGTACGTGTACGTGGCCGATCTGGGTTTATCGCGCAACGGCACTCGGGTGAACGGCCGGCTGGTAGCGAGGAAGCTACTGGCCGACGGAGACGCCCTGGCCTTCGGTTCTGCTCGCTGCCGCATCGGCGGCATCATGGCCGATGAAGTCACCGACGCGGAACCGCCGAAGTCGGCGACACCAGAACTGACAAGGCGCGAGCTCGATGTCATCGCCTCGCTGTGCCGACCGGCCATGTCGGACGACGCGTTCGTCACTCCGGCGACGGCTAGGGAGATTGCCGCCGACCTAGTCGTCACCGAGGCCGCGGTCAAGCAGCATCTGCTGAGGCTTTACTCGAAGTTGCGGATCGCCGAGGGCCAGAACCGCAGGATCCGCCTAGCGAACGAAGTGATCGCCCTCGGACTGGCGAAGCCCCAGATGCCAGATGATCAGCGCGAATCCCGCGCGATTTCCTGGTCGCCAGCAGCGGCCGCCGCTGCCGCTGCGGTGCATCGGCAGCAGGCCCCAGTGCCGACCGCCCGGCGCAGGCTCACAGGCCGAACTGGCGGGCCAGCCTGAGCAGGTTACCTCTGATGTCAGTCAGGATATGGCGCAGCGTCGGAAGCTGGTCGAGTTGCGCGTGCAGCCCGACCACCGGCCAGTAGGCGGCCGCTGACGACTGATTCCACGCCGTGATCCCCGCCCACGTGCAGATGCCGAGCACGCCGACGTAGGCGATGGCGCGCAGGCTTGATGTCCTCGCCACCGAGCTGTACATGCCGGCTAGGACCGCGCGGCTGCCCGACGAGCCTGGCCCAAGACCGACGATCGCGATGAGCGCCCCGGCCCCGAACGCGAGCGCCTGCGGTAGCGGATGCACGGGTACTGCGATGATCGTGGTCGCGATCGTCACGCAGCAGCCGAGCAGCGCGACCGGCGCGAGAAGCACAAGGCCGATCAGGGCGCGGAACACCGACAGCGGGAACAGCACGAGCGCCGCGAACGACAGCCCGGCCCTGCGTCCGCCGTTGGCTGCTCGCCTGGCCAGCTGCCTGCCGGTCGTCGCCAGGGCGCGCAGCGCGATGAACAACAGTAGCCCGATCGCGGTTCCTGCGATCGGCGCCATGATGCTCACCGCGGCGACTATGACAACGGACGCGATCACCAGCGGGCTCCACGGCGATACCGCGGCCAGGCTCCTGCCCGCGCCAGACGACCTGTCCGAGGCGTATGGACTCCCGTCGGGCTGGCCAGCGGCTCCGTAGGAGCCGAGCTGCTGCTGACCGGCCGGCATCAGCCCGGCAGGTCCGACCTGACCAGCGCCAAGCCCATTAGCTGGCTGCCCGCCCGTGACCGTGCCCCGCGCCAGCGCCGGATCGCCAGCCAGCGCTGTCCAAGCCGGACGTGCCTGGTGGCCATTTCCGCCGTAGGCGCCGTTACCGGCCTCCGGATGGCCGGCACCTGCGCCAGCCGGCAGCGCTCGGTAGTTGACCGGCGGCAGCAAGTCACGCACGTCATCGGGGCTCACATTGCCGAGCGGCCTAGTCGAGGTCGGCCACGCGCGCAAGTCAGCCTGGTCGGTGATCGTCTGGGGCGCGGCACTCCCACCGGCGGCCAGGCCGCCGACCAGACCAGCCGGGCTCGGCACGAGCGAGGCAGGATCGAGGCCCGCGACCCATTGGACCAGTTCGGCAGCCGACGGCCTGAGCGATGGGTCGCGGGAGAGAGCGCGCAGCACCATCGTGCGCAACGTCACGGGCAGCGTGTCCAAGTCCGGCTGACTGTGCATGATACGGAAAAAAATCGCCTCGAAGGCGCCGGTACCAAAGGGTGGGCGCCCGGTGGCCGCGAACGCCACGGTCGCACCCCACGAGTGCACGTCGGACCCTGGGCCGCTGTCCTTACCCTCGATCACCTCGGGCGCCAGGTATCCCGGTGTGCCCATGAACATGCCGGTCAGCGTCAGCCTGGTGGTCTCGACGAGCTGAGCGATGCCGAAGTCGATGACGACGGGCTCGCCGTCGGCGATCATCACGTTGCCAGGCTTCAGGTCCCTGTGCACTACGCCGGCGGCGTGCACGGCGGCGAGCGCCTGAGCCAGCCCGTAGGCGATCCTGCCGAGAGCCGCCCCAGTGAGCGGGCCTCCGGCTGCGATAACCGCGTCAAGTGTGAGGCCAGGCACGTACCTGGTGACGATGTAAGGCGGATCGCCGTCAAGGTCGGCACCGAGCACTTCGGCGACGTACGGACTGCGTACCCGGTGCATGGTGTCAACTTCGCGGCCTAGCCTGCGCCGCGCGTTCTCATCCTGCGCCATCCCTGGATGCAGGGCCTTGACCGCGACGGACTGGCCGTCATCATCTTGGGCCAGGTATACGACCCCCATGCCGCCCTGGCCCAGCCTCCTGATCACGCGGTATGGGCCAAGTCGTTCCGGGGTGATGTCCTGCACCCTCATGACTTCATAGCTTACGGTCGCGAGACACCGAGCGGTTACGGCGATACGAGATGGTTCCGGAACCTCTACCTGCGCGAGACGAACGCGGTGACCAGCTCAACTTGCTAGCTGCCGGCGACCAGCCGCCGCAACGCGGTAGCGGCGCGCGCATTCTTCTCGGCGTGCGCGACCAGGCCCCTGGCCAGCTCGGCGGCCCACTCGGCGATCGGAACCTCGTTGCGCGACAGCACGATGCCGCGCACCTCATGACAGATCTCGGCGACCGGCGCGCCGCGCCTGGTGCCGAGCGTCATGCTCTTCTCGCCCAGCTTGACTGAGACCTTCGTCACCGTGCCAGGCCGGTTCTGCACACGATCGGCCATCGACCTGCTCCGCTCGACGGTGACGCAGCCGGGAGGTAGTGAGTCCCCGAGCGATTCGGTGAGCACCTTGGCGTAGATCGCGATGTCCGTGCTGTCGGCGCGCAGCGCGGCCATCACCATCTCAAGCGAGAGGCCCTCGTCCCCCGGCTCTCCAGTGCCTTCAGTCATCGTCGCCTTCTGTCATCGCCGCTTACCGCTACCGTCCGGCGAACGTCGCCTTGCCAGGTCCATTCTCCACGAAACTGCGCATGCCCGTGCGCTGGTCCTCAGTCGCGAACAGGCCAGCGAACTGGAGCCGCTCGATCTCAAGGCCGGTGTCGAGATCGACGTCGAGACCGGCCTCGATTGCCTGCTTCGCGGCCCGCAGCGCGAGCGCCGGGCCGCCCGCATACCTGGCGACCATATCGATCGCAGCCGTGTGCACCTCGGCGTCAGGTACGACCTTGTCAACAAGGCCCATCGCGAGAGCCTCGGCCGCGCCTACGAACCTGCCGGTGAACACGATGTCCTTGGCCCGCGCGGGGCCCACCAGCCTGGGCAGCCGCTGCGTGCCGCCGGCACCAGGGATGACGCCAAGCAAGATCTCGGGCTGCCCCACCTTGGCGCTCTCACCCGCCACCCGGAAGTCCGCGCAGAGTGCGAGCTCAAGCCCGCCGCCGAGCGCGTACCCGGTGATGGCAGCGACGACGGGCTTGCCGATCCTGGCGACCAGGTTGAACGCGTCCTGCAGCCGTCGGCAGTTCACCAGCATGTCCGCGTAGCTCGCCTGCTCCATCTCCTTGATGTCGGCTCCGGCCGCGAACACCTTTTCCCCGCCGTAGATGACCACGGCCCTGACCTGGTCGTCGCCGCTGACCTGGCGGGCGGCGTCGGCTATCTCGGCCTGCACCTGTGCGTTCAGCGCGTTCATCGGCGGCCGGTCAAGCCGGATCGTGGCGACCGCCTGCTCGACTTCAACCCGCACCAATTCGCCCACCCGGCACCTCCGCCTCGGATCATCAAGCCTGGACTCGCTCAGCCCGGATATTAGCTCGCGCTCACCGGCAACAAAAACCCGCCCGGCATTGCGCCGGACGGGTTCTTCGCTCGGATCGGGATCGGTGAATTCATTCACCGACCGCACGCGGCAGGCTGACTCCCTGCCAGCTATTGAGGAACCCGCGTACCTCACTTTCGCTGTACCTGCGGTGGCCGCCCGGTGTGCGGATCGATGAGAGCTTGCCGCCCCGTGCCCACCGGGTCACCGTCTTGGGATCGACCCTGAGCATGGCCGCGACTTCCGATGGGGTGAGGAGCCTGTTGTCCGGCTTGATCTGAGTTCTCACTTCGACCAGATCCTCTCGTAGATCGTAGGTAATGACGTCGTGACTGACAGTAACCAGTGCTGGCACTACTCCTTGAAGTCGTCGTATCACAGGATGTCACACGTGACGGGGTTTTGCCGCTGTTCTAACTGGCAAGACCACAAATTTCATTGAACAAGAACAGTGTCTTTGCAAGAAGCAAGTGAATGCGATGAGATGCCAATTGAAAGCGAACGTTCGCATCAACCACCAATGCGAACGTTCGCATCACTGCGGCCTAACGCAGATCGCCGTTGACCAATCCAGTCGGCGCGACCGGCAGTCGAACGAGCCCGAGTTCAGCCGACGCGGCCAGCAGCGGGTGCCTCGGCAGCACACGCACCGTGTAGCCGAATGGTCCAGGCGGGCCCAAAAGCGCCTCACCGCAATACCAGGCAACTGAATCAGGCCCAGGCGGCGCCTCTAGTTCAAGCTCGGCATACACGGGAGCGATGATCTCGTCATCGGAGCCAGTCCGTCCGTAGATGACCTCGACGCACACGTCATCCGGTTCGAGCCCGCCGAGCGCCACCCCAGCCCGTACGGCGACCTTAGCGCCCGCCGACGGCTCGCCGTCGTCAGTTTCCACCAGCTCGATCTTGACCTCTGGCCACGCCTGTTCCACTCGCTGCTTCCACGCGGCCAGCGCGACCGCGCCAGCGAACCTGCTTTCGGCGGAGCCGCCGGGGTCACCGCTGCCGGAACCTTCGCCGCCGAGCAGCGCGCGCGAGGCACGCGCGGCCGGCAGGTACAGGTCGGTCGTGTACTGCCTCACCATTCGCGTCGCCTGCGTCTTCGGTCCAAGAACTCGCAACGTGTGCGCCACCATTTCGAGCCAGCGACGCGGCAGGCCGTCTGGGCCGACGTCGTAGAACATCGGCGCCACCGACATGCCGAGCAGATCGTAGAGCGCGGTCGCTTCGACGGCGTCCCGCCGGCCAGGATCGGTGACCGAGTCGGCTGAGGGAATGGCCCAGCCGTTCTCGCCGTCGAACCACTCATCCCACCAGCCGTCGAGTATGGACACGTTAAGCGCGCCATTGAGCGCCGCTTTCATGCCGGAAGTCCCGCAAGCCTCAAGCGGGCGAAGCGGGTTGTTGAGCCATATGTCACAGCCCTGGACCATGATCCGGGCAAGCGCCATGTCATAGTCGGGCAGGAACACGATCCTGTGCCGCACCGCCGGATCGTCGGCGAACCTGACCATCTGCTGGATCAGCGCCTTCCCGCTGTCGTCCGCGGGATGCGCCTTGCCCGCGATCACGATCTGGATCGGGCGGTCAGGGTCGAGCAGGAGCCTGCGCAGCCGCTCCGGGTCATGCAGCATCATGGTCAGCCGCTTGTAAGAAGGCACCCGTCGGGCAAATCCGATCGTCAGGACGTTCTCACTGAGTGCGCCGCCGATCCAGGCGAGTTCGGCGTCGGAGGCGCCCCGCTGCCGCCACGACGCGCGCAGCCGGTTCCGAGCGTGCCTGACCAGCCTGGCCCGCAGCGTACGCCTGATCTCGAAAATCCGCACCGGGTCAGCGGCCACAGCGTTCCATGCGGCCTCGTCGTCGGCTAGCCAGTCGGGGTCGCCAGCCCCGTGGCCGTTCTGCGCGATGTTGAGTATCTCGGTGGCCACCCAGCTTGGTGAGTGGACGCCGTTGGTGATCGACCCGATCGGAACCTCTGAGGTGTCGAAGCCAGGCCAGAGCCCGGTGAACATGGCGCGGCTCACCGCGCCGTGCAGCTTGCTCACGCCGTTTACCCGCTGGGCGAGCCGCATCCCCATCACGGCCATGTTGAACACGTCAGGGTCGCCGCCAGGGTAGGTCTCCGCACCGAACTCACGCACCTGCGCGGTCGGCAGGCCAGGCTCGCCGCCGTCCGGGGCGAACTGGCACTCGATCAATTCCTTGTCGAACCTGTCGATCCCGGCGGGCACCGGCGTGTGGGTGGTGAACACGGTGCCGGCCCGTGTCAGCTCGACCGCCTCGTCGAACGACGCCCCCTGCGCCAGGTACTCCCTGATCCGCTCGATCCCGAGGAAGCCCGCGTGACCCTCGTTGGTGTGGAAGACCTCAGGCTGGGCGTGCCCGGTGATCTCGCAATACAGCCTGACCGCCCGCACCCCGCCGATGCCGAGCAGCAGCTCCTGGCGCAGCCTGTGATCGCTGCCGCCACCGTAGAGCCGGTCGGTGACCTCGCGCAGCAGCGGGTCATTGTCTTCGATGTAGCTGTCGAGCAGGAGCAGTGGCACCCGGCCGACGTCGACGACCCAGATGTGCGCGGCAAGCTGCGCGTCATCGGGCAGGCCGACCACGACCTTGGCAGGCGCCCCCTCCTGGTCGCGCAGCAGCCCGATCGGCAGGCCAGCCGGATCGGACGCCGGATAGCGCTCGGCCTGCCAGCCTTCGGCGGACAGCGACTGGGTGAAGTAGCCATGCCGGTACAGCAGGCCGACCCCGATAAGCGGCACGCCGAGATCGCTCGCCGACTTCAGATGGTCGCCAGCCAGGATGCCGAGCCCGCCGGAATACTGCGGCAATGCGGCGGTAAGACCGTATTCGGGGGAGAAATAAGCGATCGCGGCCGGTCCGGCCGACAACTGGCCGGTCGACTGGTACCAGCGCGGTCCCGTCAGATAGCCGTTCAGCTCGTCGACAGCCGCGACGAGACGCCGCAGGAAATCCTGGTCATCAGCCAGTTCCGCAAGCCGGCCTGGCGAGACGCGCGCGAGCAAGGCGACCGGGTCGTGCCCGCTGGCATCCCACGAGGCCTGATCGATCTCGGCGAACAGCGCCCTCGTCGGCGCGTGCCACGACCAGCGCAGGTTAAGCATCAGCGTGCGCAGCGGGGCCAGCTCCGGCGGCAGCGCGGGATGGATGGTAAATCGGCGGATTGCTCTCACGCAGAGTGACCCTAATGCGCGGCCCTTAGATCAGCGGCACCAACCCCACCGACAGGCACATGGCGTTAGTCACAGTTGGCGCGCCAACCCGTCAGGCAAACCGGGTGTGAAACCCCGAACCCATCGCGCCACCCAGACGCCCATCGCGCCACCCAGACGCTGGTACCAGGTCGACTGCCGTATCCACCCCGTCGATCCGGGTGGTCGGTGTCCGGTTTCGCCTAGTCCGGGAGCGAGGCTGATCATGATCACGTAGAGTTTTCCGTCGAGACCTCAAGCTCTGCCTCAATCGTCACAACAGCCACAGTTGATCTTGCGAACCTGTGCCGCTCCACCGAAATAGCCCCGCCACCGCTACGCCAAATCACTCAAATCGGTTAATTCGGGCAACTCCCCAACCCCTGGCCGTGCTACCCGGGCGATGGATGCGGCAACCCATCAGGGAAACGAGGGTGTCGCTTAACTGGCGTGCGGTTCGTGTTTGCGGGGCGGTTCGTGGCTGGTGGTTGGTGCTGGCGGCTGGTGGTGCCCTTGGCTGGGGTCTGGGTTGTGCGAGCTGGTGTGCGGCCGGGCGGGGGT
>DATNEK010000162.1:0-15097 GCA_035553055.1 Streptosporangiaceae bacterium
ACTTCTTCTGCCGCACATTGGCCGCTGCCCCGATCCCGGTCGTGGCCAAGTACCGTGTGCTGCGGACAGCTCTGCGGCTCGGCGGTTCGTTCCTCTGCGACACCTGTCTTGTCTCTAACCTCGGCGTGGTCGAGCCGGTCAGGTTCGGCGCGGCCGCCGTACCGCAGCTGTGGTTCTCGACTTTCGCGCACATGCCACGCGGCCTGTCGCTCGGCGCGCTGACCACCGGGGGCGTGCTGCACCTGACGTTCCGCTACCGGCGCGCCTTGCTCAGCGACCAGGCGGCCGAGGACTTCGCCGGTCGCTACGCGCAGGCGCTCAGCCGGGTTGCCAGCCGTGAGGCAGCGTCATGATCGCCGGTGGACCCGGCCTCGGCATCGCCGTGGCGGCGCTGGCCACCACGAGCTACAACGTCGGCCTGATCCTGGAAAAGCGCGCGCTCGGCCGGCTCCCGCCGATCGATGCCAGGCACGCCGTCGCTTTGCTGCGCACCGTGCTGCTCGACCCGGCGTGGATGGTCGGCTTCGCGTTGATGAGCTGTGGCCTCGGGCTTCAGGTCGTCGCGCTGACGCTCGCGCCGGTCAGCGTCGTGCAGCCGGTTCTCGGCTCTGGGGTCGTCATACTCGTCACGCTTTCCGCTGTCGTGCTGCGCGAGCGGCTCGGGCGGCTCGAGCTAGGCTGCGTGGCCGCCGTGATCGTCGCGATAGGCGCGATCGCGGTGTCGGCGACGGGAGCGGCGGGAAAGGTCGGGCATCAGGTGAGCGGCCTGCTTATCGCCGCCGTAGCCATCCCCACCTGCGTGATCGCACTCGCCATCGGGGCCACGTCGATCCGCACGGCCACGCACGGCAGGCACAGAGCCCCCGCCATCGGTGTTTCCTTCGGGCTCTCCTCCGGGCTGCTCTACGGAGTGGCGACGCTGGCGCTCAAGGCACTGTCGGGAGACATCTTTCATCAGCCCGGGCGCTTCGCTGACCTGGCGCTCGCGGCGGCGACCTCGCCCTATCCGTATCTGACGGTCGCGTCATCGGCCGTGGCGCTGCTCATATTCCAGACCGGGCTGCAGCGCTGCCTGGTGTCGATCGTCGGCCCGGTCTCCAACATCGCCGGCGGCGTCTTCTTCCTAGTCGCCGGTACCTGGCTGTTCGGCGAGCGGCTGCCGGCGAGTCCGGCCGGATTCGCGCTGCGCCTCGGCGGGATACTGACGGCCGGCGTCGCCGTGACGGTGCTGTCCAGGCAGCCTGGCGGGACGGAGAACGTCGCTGTTCCCGGCAGCCGAACAGGTGCGGCTGACGGCGCGACCGCGATCAGGGCGGCGTAACTGCCTGGCAAGGAAGAACGGAGATGATCATGCCGATCGAGCAGCCGCTGCTTGAGATCCTTGCTTGTCCGATAGACAAGCAGGGATTGCTGCTGTTCCAGGACGAGACGATCTTGTATAACCCGAGATTGCGGCGCATATACCGGCTGTCCGGCGGCTATCCGGTGATGCTAGCCAACCGCGCCGAGCCGGCCACGGACGAGGAGCATCGACGGCTCATCAAACGGGCGAGCCACGGTGAGGCCGTCGGCACCGCGGGCCATACAGCGGAAAGCATCAGCCAGCAGTTCACGGCGTAGCAGGGTCGAGTCGCCTGAGGTCCATCATCGGACGGTTTGCGGATCAAAGTGACATGTTTCCGGCCTTGGCGGACCCGGCCGCCGGGCCACTGGCGCGATGAAACCGGGAACCCATCGCGCCGGAACACCCAGCCCGACCCAGTTGTGTGCGATGGATCCGGGGATTCATCGCGTCTGAGCGCCCGGACCTGTGCGATGGATCCGGGATTCCATCAAGGAATCCGGGTGTGAATATGGCAACCCATCGCGGCGTTCGCCCGGCCCGCGCGATGAAACCGGGAACCCATCGCACCCGAGCAGACCACCAGAGGTTTGCGGCCGGCACCCGCACTATGACAAACCCGGCACCCCGCAGAGCAACAACACGGCGACAGCGGGATTGGTTGGCGTGGTCGGGCGCCGCGCAGCCTAGTCTTTACGTTTTTGAGCGCTATATGCACTTCGGGTCGTTATGATCACGTGTCCTGGCACTAGTGACACCACGACTACTCATCAGTATCATGCCTCAAACTCTTCTATTTCCGCGCTAGGGTTACGTCCGAGGCCGCCAGACTCGACAAAGCCCGATCCCAGGAGGATTCCATGCGCCGCGTCGTCTGGTCAGTGCTGGCAGGGCTCGGGGCCTTCTTCATCGTCCTGGCGATCATGTCGAAGCTCTACGTGCCAGGACAGGCAGTCAAGTTCCCGCTCAACGACTACTCCGTCAACACGCTGGTCGCGCAGAACGCCAGCTGGTTCAGTCCGAAGAGCGTCAGCGAACTGTCCAACGTCACCCTGGAAATCACGAGCACGGTCAAGGGGGACGTAAGCGCGGCTGACTCGCTTGGCAGCTCGAAATACGCGGTCTGGCAGAGCTTCGCCGCGACCGAGGACATCACCAACCACCAGTCGGTGAGCATCCCGGCCACGGCCGACGTGCTGGCCTTCGACCGCAAGACCGGTGTGCTGGTCCCGTGGAGCGGCAACACCATTGGCGGCAAGCATGTGGCGTCAGTCAGCGGCCAAGGTTACGTCTGGCCGCTGGGCGCCAAGAAGCAGAGCTACCAAGTGTTCGACCCCGTCCTGCTCAAGCCGGTGACGTTCGCCTACAAGGGCACGTCGTCCGTTAACGGCATTCCGACCTACACTTACGTCGCGAACATCCCGGGCCAGCAGATCGGCACCGAGTCGCTGCCAGGTAATCTGGTGGGCTCGAACGCGGCCGAGGTGACACTGCCTGAGATCTACAGCGCTCAGGAGACTTACTACGTCGACCCGGTAACCGGTGCCCCGATCTCGGTCGTCCGCAACACGCATGACGTGCTGCAGAACGGCTCGGGCACAACCCTCCTTGTGCTTCTTAGCGGGGACTTCAAGACCTCGCCAGCGAGCGTTGCCGCCACCGTCAAGACCGACAACCACTACCGCTTCCTGATCAGCCTCGCCACCAGCATCATTCCGATCGTCGCCGGACTGATCGGCATCATCTTGCTGGTCATCGGTCTGGTGCTCGGCCGCATGAGTCACGAGGATGAGGAGTACGAGGACGAGGACGAGCTAGAGAGCTCGCCGGTCTAAGTTCCCGATCGGAGGCTGCTGGTGGGGTTCTGGGTCCGTGCGCAGGAAAATCCGGAGTGGCTCGCTCTCGTCGAACCTGACGGCACCGAGCACAAGGCCGGTGATCTGCTCGGCCGGGTGAACCAGCTGACCCGTGCGCTTCGAGCACGCGGGTTGCGCGCTGGCGACGGGATCGTCGCGCTGGTGCCCAACGGCATCGCGCCGCAGGAGCTTTGCCTGGCAGCACTTCAGGCTGGCTGGTATTACACGCCGATCAACTGGCATTTCACCGCGCCGGAGATCGCCTATATCGCCGCGGATACCGGGGCTAAAGCGTTCTTCGTGCACGAACGGTTCGCCGCGGCTGGCGTCGCCGCGGCGGACGAAGCCGGGGTGCCGACCGACGCCAGGTTCAGCTACGGTGCGGTACCTGGCTTCACCACAGTCGAAGAGTTGCGTTCCGGGCACCGCGCTGACCCGCCCGACGAGCGCACGGCCGGCACGGCGATGCATTACACCTCGGGCACGACGGGTCGTCCGAAGGGCGTGCGCCGTGCGTTGTCTGGCCTGGACCCGGATATCGCCGCGGACTTGCTGACCGGCCTGCTCCAATTTTTCGGCATAACTGAAGGTCAGCCGAATGTGCACCTGGTTACCTCGCCGAACTACCACACCGCGGTCACGATCTTTGGTGGCAGCGCCCTGCAGTTCGGCCACACGCTCGTGTGCATGGATGGCTGGGACGCCGAGCGAGCGCTTGAGCTTGTCGACCGATACCGGGTGACCAACACGCACATGGTGCCGACGCAGTTCAAGCGGATGCTGACGCTGCCGCCGCAAGTGCGGCAGCGCTACGACACCTCGTCGATGCGGTGGCTGATTCACGCGGCCGCGCCGTGCCCGGTACCGATCAAGCACGCGATGCTCGACTGGTGGGGGCCGGTCATCTATGAGTACTACGCGGCTACCGAGGGCGGCGGCACGCTCGTGACCCCGCAAGAGTGGCTGTCCAAGCCCGGCACGGTGGGCAAGGCCTGGCCGTCAAGCGAGGTCATGATCGCCGACGACGACGGGGTGGAATGCCCGATCGGCGTGCCGGGTACGGTTTACATGAAGATGGGCCTGGTTGACTTCGAGTACAAGGGCGACGCGGCGAAGACGGCAGCGAGCCGACTGCGTGACTACTTCACCGTCGGTGACATCGGCTACCTGGACGAGGACGGATTCCTTTTCCTGTGCGACAGGAAGAGCGACATGATCATCTCGGGCGGCGCCAATATCTACCCGGCCGAGATCGAGGCGGCGATCATCACCCACGACAAGGTCGCCGACGTCGCCGTGTTCGGCATCCCCGATGATGAGTGGGGGGAGCAGATCAAAGCCATCGTTGAGCCGGTGGACGGAGTCGTGGGGTCGGACGAGTTCGCGGCCGAGATCCTTGCCTCGCTTGACGGGCGGCTGGCGAAGATGAAGTGGCCGAAGTCGATCGACTTCATGGACGAACTTCCGCGTGATCCAAGCGGCAAGCTACTCAAGCGGCGATTGCGCGAACCGTACTGGGCGGGCCGCGGCACCGCGATCTGAGGGTTGTTTGCGCGAGGTGGTGGGTGACTAGCCGGGCTTGTGTCGACGTCCGGACGCTGCGGTGCATGCGCCGGGCCAGGGACACGATCGACCGGAACTACGCCGAGCGGTTGCCGATCGTGGCGCTGGCGGCCGAAGCCGGGTACTCGGTTGGGCAATTCATCCATGCCTTCGAAGCCGCGTATGGCGAGACACCTGGCCGGTACCGTAGCCGCCGACGAGTCGAGCGGGCTTGCGAACTGCTGCGGTCGACGAACCTGACCGTCACCGAAGTCTGCATGGCCGTCGGATTCGCTAGCCTGGGCACGTTCAGCCGCCGGTTCGGTGAGATCGTCGGCCGCTCGCCTTCGGCTTACCAGGAGCAGGCCGCCCGGGTTGGCGGGCCGGCGCCGATTCCCGCGTGCTTCGCGCTGATGTGCCGCAGCGGATTGCCCGCCTCGCCCGCTCCCCGCGACTGAGCCGAACACTGGAATTTCGGAGAAGCGCTGGCGCCGTCGGCCGGCGTACCGTCGTCGGACAAGCCCAACGAGGAGTCATTCATTCATGATTACTGGTATATCGATCGTGTCGGTCTGGGTGCTTGACCAGGACTCGGCCAAGGAGTTCTACACCAAGCAACTCGGTTTCGAAGTCACCACTGACTTCGTGCTTGACAACGGGATGCGATGGCTGACCGTACGTCCTCCTGGCAGCACCGGTCAGGAACTGGTGCTGATGGACCCTTCGCACTCGATGCTTGACGCCGAGACCGCCGAGCAGGTACGCGCGCTTGTCGCGAAGGGTGCGCTAAGTCCGGGGGTCATGTCGACCACCGACTGCCACGCTGACCATGCGGTGCTGGCTGATCGAGGAGTGGAGTTCACGCAGCCGCCGGCTGACCGTCCCTATGGCATCGAGGCAGTGATGCGCGACGACTCGGGGAACTGGTTCAGCTTCACTCAGCGCAAAGGCTGGAGCTGATCGCCGCGCTGGCTAGGGCGTTGACGAGGCGGGTCACTGCGGCGGCGTCTGGTGAGGCCGGATAGGTGACCGCCAGGATCTGGCGTCTGGCGCCGGGAAGTTCGGTCGCCTCAATGCCCTGCCTGGCCACAGCCCGCAACGCCAGCCCCGGCAGGATCGCCACACCGAGTCCAGCCGCGACGAGGGCCTGGGCCGCTACGTAGTCCGCTGCCCTGGTCGTCATCTCTGGCGCGAACCCGGCGCCCCGGCATAGATCAAGCGTGAACTCGGCGCACTGCTCGTCGGCGCCGATCCAGTGCTGGTCGGCGCGGGCGGTGAGTAGTGCCTGCCTGAGTTCGGGATCGGCGTGGATTGGGGCTGGCGCGGCGAGGCCTGGTCGCTGGAGCGCCGAGGTCCGAGCTCGGATGGGCGGGCCTGCCTGGCTGACCAGATACACGGGCTCGTCGAGCACGATCTGGATGTTCGAGTCGTCGTCAGCGCGCTGACCTTTGGTTTCGACGGGTATCGAGTCGAGCTCAGCGCCATCGCGCAGGTATCTGAATATCAGCGCGATGTCCGTCTCTCCGGCTCTGAGCATGCGGAGCGCTTGTCCTGGTTCGGCTTGAATGATCTGGATGCCCGAATCGGCGTGTTCGGCGTGCAGCGCGGTCGCTGCGGCGGCGACCAGCGTGCTGAGCGCCGAGCCGAAGGCTGCCAGCCTGACCCGGTCCTGTCGCAGGCCGATGTGCAACGCAAGCTCGGCTTCGGCCGCGTCGAGTCGGCCGAGAATCTCTTCGGCCCGTTCGGCCAGCAGCTGACCGGCATCGGTCAGCTTGACTCCACGACCAGCGCGCTCCATGAGTTTCGCGCCAGTCTCGGCTTCGAGCCTGGCGATGTGGTGGCTGATCGACGGCTGCGCGTAGTTCAGCGCGTGCGCCGCCCCTGTCACAGATCCGTATTTGGCGATCGCAACCAGCACTCGGAGCCTGGTCGCATCCAGCATGAACTAACTATAGATCCGGCCGAATCCTGGCCGGCGAATCATCAATCGTGCTAAGACCGCGACCGCGCAGCAGCGGCCACGACGGAAGGCGCGGCGCCGTGGCCGAGTCTCCTGACTCCGCTGCCGCCGCACGCCTTCGCCAGGCGATAGCCGACAGCGCTTCGAGCACGACCCGGTTGGCGAGGAACGCGGTGACCTCGGCGTGGTCGTAGGGCGGCGCGACCTCGACGACGTCGATCCCGGCGAGCGGTAGCTCCATCGCGATCCTGCGCACCGCGTCGAGCAGCTGCCTGCTCGACAGGCCGCCTGGTTCAGGCGTTCCCGTGCCTGGCGCCAGCCCCGGGTCCACCACGTCGATGTCGACCGACAAGAACACCGCGTCGCAGTCATCGGTGGCGATGGTGAACGCCTCGGTCAGGCAGTCGTCTATACCGCGCGCCACCAGTTCGGTCATCTCGAAGCTGCGCATCCGCTGCGTGGCCATCCAGTCGAGCGTCTCCGGCTCGGGCCAGTAGCCGCGCAGCCCGATCTGCAGGAACCTGTCGCCCCGGACGGCGCCCGATTCGATGAGCCTGCGCATCGGGGTTCCGTGTCCGTAGAGCGATCCGAACTGGGTGTTGCCTGTGTCCGCGTGCGCATCGAAGTGGATCAGCGAGACCCGGCCCCAGCCGACGTGCCTGGCGACGCCGGTCGCGTCGGGAAACGTGACCGTGTGGTCGCCGCCGAGAATCACGGGAATGGCGCCAGCCCCGGCGACCGAGTGCACAGCGTCTTCGAGCCGGCGCAGCGATTCCTCGGTCTGGCCGGACGGCATCTGTACGTCACCAGCGTCGGCGACGTTGAGTTCGGCCAGCGGATCGACGCCAAGCGCCAGGTGCGGCCTTGAGCCGTCGTGCGGCAGGTAGTCGGTGAACCTGATCGCCTGCGGGCCGAACCTGGCACCCGGCCGGTGCGAGGTTCCGCCGTCGAAGGGCGCACCGATGATCACGATGTCCTTACCAGCGAGAGAACGCGGATCGGCCAGGTCGGCCTTGGCCACGCCAAGGAACGTAGCGTCAGGTCCGTACATGTTGCCGATCCGCGTCACTGCATCCTCCGGAGATCGAGACCGCCCGGCCCAGGCCGGCGAGTCCGACCCTAGCGCGACCTGGCAGCCACCAGTTCGCATTGCCGAGCAGTTCCATCACGGCTGGCACCAGCACGAGCCTGACCAGCGTCGCGTCGATCAGCACCGCGACCGCCAGGCCGAGGCCGACTTGCTTGACCGAGACGTTGGCACCGAGCACGAAGGACAGGAACACCACCACCATGATCGCCGCGGCCGCGGTGATCACGCGCGCCGTACTCGCTAGGCCCCTCGCGACCGATGCGGCGTTGTCGCCGGTGGCGTCGTAGTGCTCCTTGATCCGCGAGAGCAGGAAAACCTCGTAGTCCATCGACAGGCCGAACAGGATCACGAACAGGAAGATCGGCACCCAGGTCGTGACCGGCATGGTCTCGGGGAAGCCGAACGCCTGCCGCAGCCAGCCGTGCTGCGTCACGAGTACGAGCACTCCGTAGGACGCCGAGATCGACAGCAGGTTCATCAGCGCCGCCTTGATCGCGATCGTCAGCGACCTGAACACCACCATGAGCAGCACCATCGAGACGAGTACCACGACGGCCACGAGCCACGGCAGCCGCTGACCGGTCATGTTCGCGAACGCGACGTTGCCCGCGTTCGGACCGGTGAGGTAGGCGTGAATGCCGGTTCCCGCGGTGGCGCGCGGCAGCACCGCCCCGTTGAGCGTGTTCACCAGCGTGTCGGTGGCCGGGTCCTGCTCGCCGGTGCGGGGGTAGGCGATCATCATCGCGGCCTTGCCGTCGGCGCTCTCGATCACCGGGGTGACATGCGCGATGCCGTGAGTGCGGCTGACCGCTGCCGCGAGCCCCGCGGTGCTTGTCGTGGGCGCAGGCAGCTTGGCGGCGATGATCAGCGGGGCGTCGAAACCTGGCCCGAACCCGCGCGCCATAGTGGCGTAGCTGGCGTATCCCATGGTGCCGCGCGCCTGCGCTGACTCATCCGGCATGCTCAGCTTCATGCCAAGCGCCGGGACCGCGAGCAGGCCGATCACCAGGGCTGAGCCGACGGCGGCGATGACCGGCCTGCGTTGGACGACGGCCGCCCACCGCTCGGCGGCTGGAACGCGGGCAGTCTGATCGGCGCTGGCCTCGGCGCGCGCGCCGCGACGCTTAGCCCACCGTGGCATCCGCACTCTCGACGGCTTGGCCAGGCGCGTCCCGCTGAACCCGAGCAAGGAGGGCAGGAGCGTCAGCGAGCCAAGCACAGTCGCGCTGACGGTCACGGCGGCCGCGATCGCGACCCCGTTCATGAGCTGCTGGCGCAGCACGAGCAGGCCGAGCATGCCGATCGCCACCGTGGCGCCCGCGGTCAGCACCGACCTGCCCGCTGTGTTCATCGTGACAACAACGGCGTCCGGCGGCGTGGCGCCGGACCTCAGCGCCTCGCGGAACCTCGTGACGATGAACAGCGCGTAGTCAACGCCGACACCAAGCCCGATCATCGAGGCGACAATCGGGGAGAAAGAAGGTGCGGGGAAAATGTGCCCGATCAGCGCGATCAGCGACAAGCCGGCGCCGATCCCGAAGACCGCGGTGACGATCGGCAGGCCCATCGCGAGCAGCGAGCCGAACGCGACCAGCAGGACGATCGCCGCCGCCATGATCCCGATGCCCTCCGTCGGCCCTCCGTAGGGCGTCTCGGCGAGGTCGACGACGTCGCCGCCGAGGCTGAACGTCAGCCCGTCACCCGAAGCGGCGGCGGCGTCGCGGCTGAGCGCGAGCGCTTCCGAATTCGGGATCTTCGAGCCTTGCTGAGCGAACTGGACGGTGGCGAACGCCTCGTGCCCGTCGGCCGAGATCTGACCCGGCACCGCGAACGGGCTCGTGACCGACGTCACGCCGGCAGCCCTATCGAACGGCGCGAGCGCGCCGGTGATCTTCGCCTTGACCGCAGGGCTGTCGATCGGCGCCTTCGAGGCGATCGCGAGCGTGAGCGCGTCGCCCGACTGGCGGTGGAAGTGCGCGTTCAGCAGCGCCTGGCCCGGGTCTTTGCCGGCGAAGCTGTCGTCGGCCGCGGCACCGAACCGCATCCACAACGTGATCAAGCAGGCAACGACGATAATCCACGCGACGACAGTGACGATCCGGTGGCGGTAGCACGCGCGACCGATCAGTCCGAGCGCGCCTGCCCGCGCGGTCCGGGCCGCTGGCCTCGCGGTCCGCCTGGCCGATTGCTGGTGCGACATCGAGTTCATCTCCGAAAGCCTGAGCGGTTTCTTGTCGATCTCGATATTCGCGATCTGGCGCCGCGACGTCGTCGTACCGGCGAAGGCACTTACCTGGCGGCCTACTCGCCGCGTTGTACTCCCTGTGGAGTAGCCAGGCCAGTGGCGTACGCGATAACTACGAGCTGAGCCCGGTCCCGCGCGTTGAGCTTGATCATGGCGCGGCTCACGTGCGTCTTGACGGTCAGCGGGCTGAGCACGAGCCGGCCGGCGATCTCATCGTTGGACAGCCCGGCGGCGACTAGCGAGACCACCTCTCGCTCGCGGGCGGTCAGCGAGGCGAGCGAAGCCGCCGCGGCGCCAATGGCTGGCCGCGCGGCAGGGTCAGGCGCTGGCCGGTCAGCCGTCGGCCGGTTAGCCGCTGTCAACGCGCTGATCAGCGACCGGGTGACGCTCGGCGCGAGCAAAGCGTCACCTCGTGCCACCACGCGAATGGCCTGCAGCAGCTCAGTTGGCTCAAGATCCTTGATCAGGAAGCCGCTCGCGCCTGCTCGCAGCGCCGCGAACACGTTTTCTTCATCGTCAAATGTCGTCAGCACGATGATCTTGACGGCCGCTAGTTCCTGGTCGGCGGCGATCCGCCGGATGGCGGTCAGCCCGTCGACCTCCGGCATCTTCAGATCCATCAGCACCACATCGGGCCTGTGCTCGCGCGCTAGCGCGACCGCGATACCGCCGTTGGCTGCTTCTGCGACGACCTCGATATCGGGTGCCGACTCGAGCAGGGCGCGAAATCCGGCCCGCAGCAGTGCCTGGTCGTCGGCGAGCAGTACCCGGATCACCGCTGCCCGCCAGCGATGCTGGCCTGCGCTAGCGGCAAGCGCGCTGACACCTCGAAGCCGCCAGCCGCACTCGGACCCGCCATGACCTCGCCGCCAACCGCGGCGGCCCGTTCGCGCATGCCGATCAGTCCGTGGCCTGAGCCGCCGCCAGCCGCGTCGGTGCCGCCGTTCTCTTCGCCCTCCTGGCTGCCCGCCCCGACCCCGTCATCTGCGATCGTGATCGTAAGTGCGTCAGTCGCGTAAAGCAGCGTTACCGTGGCGCTCGCGTTCTGACCCGCGTGCCTGAGCACATTGGTCAGCGATTCCTGCAATATCCGGTAGGCCGCGTGGTCAACCTGCTCTGGCACGGGCCCGCGCTTGCCGATGACCGTCACGGTCACCGGCGCGCCGGCGGCTCGCACCGCATCGACGAGCGCGTCGAGCCGGTCGAGCCCGGCTACTCTCGTTTGCTCGTCGGCGACGTCGGCCTCGGTGCCGCGCAACGTGCCCAGCGTGACCCGCATGTCGGCGAGCGCGGACTTGCTGGTCTGCCTGATCGACGTCAGCGAGGCGCGCACGCCGCCACTGCCGTTGCCGCCGTGGCCGGTATCTTCGGCTTCGGCCTCGTCTGCCGTCAGATCCGTCAGATGCAGCGCGGTTCCGGCGAGCACGGTGATCGTCGCCATGGCGTGGGCCACGGTGTCGTGCAATTCCCGAGCGATGCGCAGTCGCTCTTCCGCTACCGCGCGGCCGGCCTCGGCCACTCGTTCTTCCTCGGCCAGCCGCAGCTTCTCGGCTGTCTCAACGGCCAGCGCGCGCCGGCCTCGCACGTTGTCCCCGAGCGCCGCGGCGACTGCGAGCAGGGCGATCGAAGGCAGGAAGTCTGTCGCGATCCTGGCGATCCGTTCTGTCGTCGTAAAGATCGCCAGCATGACTCCGATTGTCATGTATCCGGCCGGAATAGCGATCGCCCACCCCAGGTAGCCTGCTGTCGCGGCATCGTAGACGGGGAAAGCCAGCAGCGGCACCGGCGAAATGTCCCTGCGGTGTACCGAGTAGAACACGAGGAGCAGCACCGAGCATGCGATCAGCACCTCAAACGGCCATCGTCGGCGCAGCAGGATCGGTATCGCGATGAGGGTGCCGAATAGATAGGTCAGCGCGTCAAGAGGCGCCTGGTTGGGGCCCGTCGCCACCGTGACGTTGAGTTCGACGGCAGCGGCGACCGCCGCGGTGATCCCGATGTCAATCGGCCGGATGCCGAGCCAGCTACGCAGCTTCGCCACCAGGTCAAAGTACGCGGTCGAGCAGGAGGATGGGAAATGGTTGACGGCCAGTGCACGGGTGAGATCGGCACGGGTGAGATCGGCACAGACGAGATCGCCATGCTGATGCGTGACCTGGTCGGCGACACCGGCCGGCACATCCCGATACAGGGCACAGCGAACTTCCGCGACGCCGGCGGCCATCAGGTCGAAGGTGGCGGCATGGTCGCCAGGCGCACACTGTTCCGCTCCGACGGGCTGCACAAGGTCGGAAGGGCCGGCTCAGAAATGCTCGCCGAGCTTGACTTGAAGACCGTGCTTGATCTGCGCACTATTGAAGAACTCCTGGTCGCGCAGAGTCCGCTCGCCGACTTCGCTGATCGTGGCACACGGACCATTCACCTGTCGCTTGCCGGGCCGGACTTCAGCGAGCTTCCGCCCGAACTTGAGGATGTGTACTCGTTTTTTGTCGACCGGCGCGGCCAGGCCATAGCCGCAGCCATTAAGCATCTGGCCAGCCCAGGAGCGTTGCCCGGCCTAGTGCATTGCACGGCAGGCAAGGATAGAACGGGCGTCGTGATAGCGTTCACGCTGGCGGCGGTCGGTGTTCCTGACCAGGTCATCGCGGCTGACTACGCGCTCAGCAGCAGGTATCTTATGGCAGAACAGACCGCCGTGATCGGTCAGATCAGCGCGGCCTCCGGACTGGATGAGCAGCTCATGCGGACGCTGATGGCCAGCCCGCCCGAGCTGATGATGCGGACCCTGGCGCGTGCCAGGGAACAGGCGGGCAGCATCGCGGGCTACCTGACCAGCAATGGCCTGACCGACGCCGACTTGGCCGCGCTAAGAACAGCGCTCGTGAGAGCGCGATGACAACGCGGCGAGGCCGACGGACAGCCATTCTCCGCAAAGGAGCGGCGCCATATGTCGCACGACGAGCTTGACCGGCGGATTTTGCACGCGCTGGTGCAGGACGCGCGCGCGAGCTACGCGGAGATCGGCTCCCTGGTCGGCCTGTCCGCGCCGGCGGTAAAGCGGCGTGTCGACCGGCTGCGCGCGGCCGGTGCCATCACCGGGTTCTCGGCCAGGCTAAGCCCGGCTGAGCTCGGGTGGACCACGGAAGCCTACGTAGAGCTGTTCTGCCGCGGCAAGACTTCGCCAACCGAGATCGGCATTGCTGCCGCCAAGCACCCTGAGGTCGTCAGCGCCTGCACGGTCACCGGCGAGGCCGATGCGCTGCTCCTGATCAGGGCCGCCGACGTCAGGCACTTTGAGCAGGTAGTCGAGCGTATCGGTGCCGAGCCTTTCGTGGTGCGGACGAGAAGCTCGATCGTTTTGTCACGGCTGGTAGAACGCCCCGACGCGCTGCCTGAGCTAGCGGAGTAGCCTTCGCGACCGCGGAGTCCCCTCGCTGTGCCTCCGAACTGCGCTGATCAGGCGGTTTGCTAAGGCTCCGTCGGCTACAGTCGTATCATGTCCGACCGTGACGACCGATATGTCGGTAATGACGCGCCGAGCCTCCCGCGCAACACTGGCGAGTTCCGTGCCACGCCTGACGTCTCAGCGAGCACAGCCGAGTTCAAGGCGTTCGCCGCTCGCCAGAACGACGGCATCGGGCGATCGACTGATTCCGGCTCGTGGCCAGCGCAGCCTTGGCCCGGCGAGGCGCCAAGCAGCGGCTCGAGCCGGACGCCTGTACTGCTAATCGGCGGTGCCATCCTGCTAGCGGTCATCGTGCTGGTGCTTATACTGGCCTTCGCCTAATCGGGCTGGAAGCGGTAGCCCATGCCGGGTTCGGTGAGCAGCCAGCGTGGCCTCGCCGGGTCAGGCTCGAGCTTCCGCCGCAATTGCGCCATGTAGAGCCTGAGGTTGCCGCTCGCGTCCGCGTAGCCGGGTCCCCAGACCTCAGCCAGTAGCTGGCGCTGGCTCATCAGCTTGCCTGGATGCCGCAGTAGCGCCTCGAGCAAGTGCCACTCGGTCGGGGTCAGCCTGATGTCGCCGCGACCGCTGTCCCCATCGAGCGTCCTGATCACGCGTTTGGCCGCGAGGTCGACGATCAGGTCGCCGAGCTGGACCTGGGGTTCGCTGGCCGCTGGGGTGCTGCGCCTGACCGCTGCCCGCATCCTGGCGAGCAGTTCGTCCATGCCGAATGGCTTGGTGACATAATCGTCGGCACCGGTATCGAGCGCTTCTACCTTGTCGTGGCTGTCGGCGCGGCCGGACAGCACGATGATCGGGGCGTCGGTCCAGCCGCGCAGTCCAGCGATCACATCGACGCCGTCCATGTCCGGCAGGCCAAGATCGAGTATGACCAGATCAGGAGGGTGCTGCGCGGCCTGGTGCAGCGCCTGGCTGCCGGTCAGCGCGGTGTCGACCTCATACTGCCGCGCGCGCAAGTTGATCCGCAGAGCGCGCAGGATCTGCGGTTCGTCGTCGATCACCAGGACCCTGGTCACGTGAGTGTCTACCCGGTTTCACCTGGCTGCGGTACAGCGGCGGGGAGAGGGCTGGCCGGGCTGGTAACGGCTGGTAGCGACAACGCCATGGTCAGCCCGCCGCCTGGGGTCTCCTCGGGTTCCAACGTGCCGCCCATCGCCTCGGTCAGGCCACGGGACAGGGCCAGGCCGAGCCCGATGCCCGTGGTGTTGTCGGTGTCGCCGAGCCGCTGGAACGGCACGAACATCCGGGTCACAGCTTCCCCCGGAATGCCTGGACCTCGGTCGATCACCCGCAGTTCCACCCGGTCACCGAGCGAACTCGCTGTGACCACCGGAGGTGAGCCCGCCGGAGAATAACGCAGCGCGTTAGCGACCAGGTTGGCGACGACGCGCTCAAGTATCCCAGGGTCGACGAAGATCTCGGGGAGTTCCGGCGGGATCTCGATGATGACTTTCCTGCCGTCAGGCCCGATGTCATCGAGCGAGCGAGCGAGGATCTCGCCAAAGTCCGCCGGCCTTGGAAAGACCGACATGGCCCCGGCCTGCAGCCTGCTCATGTCCAGCAGGTTATCGACCAGATGAGACAGCCGGTCCAGTGATT
>DATNEK010000163.1:0-4264 GCA_035553055.1 Streptosporangiaceae bacterium
GTGCTTCGTGCGATCGCCGCAGGCAACCGCACCAACGGCGGCATCGCGAACTTCATTGGCCGTAAGTCGGCGGACCTGACCCATCCGCTGAATGTCCTTGAGTACTGCGCGCTCGTCGCCAAGGAGCCTGACGTCTTCCGCCGAGGACGGTGGACGTACCGAGTTACCGAACCTCTGGTCAACTTCTACGAGGCCATCATGCGCCCGGAGTGGTCTCGCCTTGAGTCGGGGCAGGCGGAGGCGGTCTGGCGGGACCGACGGCCTGACTTCCTCAGCCGGGTCGTCGGTCCGCATTTCGAGACCGTCTGCCGGCTCTTCGCCGCAGGAGCTGGCGCCGACTTGTTTCGCGGGCCGGTCGGCGAGGTCGGGTCCGGCGTCGTGAACGATCCAGCGAACAGATCCCAGATCGAGATCGACGTCGCCGTGCTAGCGCCGGCCGAGCCGGGGCGGTCGCGGCGGCTTCTGTCGCTCGGCGAGGTCAAGTGGGGTGAGACTATGCATGAGGGGCACGCTAGGCGGCTAGCTCGTGCCCGCGACTTGCTGTCATCGACCTACGACACCGATGGGTGCGTGCTCGCCTGCTACTCCGGCGTCGGCTTCGCCGAAGATCTGAGGTCGGCCAAGGATTCCCGGCTCGCCCTGATCGCGCTCGACGACATCTACGGACATGGTTAGTTCCTCTGCTGGCAGCAGATTGTCTTGGCCGACGGGCCTTCGGGCGGTGATTGTTGATGCTATGCAGAATTCTTCTCTCGGGTCTTCGCTCGGGAATCTCGACGATCAGCTGAGCAGCCGGCTGCTCTATCACCGCATCATCGTGCTTGGCAGCGAAGTCGATGACAAGGTCGCGAACAGGATCTGCGCTCAGCTCCTGTTGCTGTCCGCCGAAGATCCGCGCAGCGACATCAGCCTGTACATCAACTCACCCGGCGGCTCGGTCAGCGCCGGGCTGGCGATGTACGACACCATGCGGCTGATACCCAACGACGTCAGCACGCTGGCGATGGGCCTGGCCGGGAGCATGGCGCAGTTCCTGCTCTGCGCCGGCACCAAGGGCAAGCGGTACAGCCTGCCGCATGCTCAGGTGCTCATGCACCAGGGATCGGCCGGATTCGGCGGCACGGCGGCCGACGTGGAGATCTACGCCGAGCAACTCGAACGGACGGGGGCCACGATGATCAAGCTGATCGCCGAGCACACCGGGCAACCGGTCGCCACGATCGAGCAGGACAGCCTGCGCGATCGCTGGTTCAACGCGGCCGAAGCGCTCGAATACGGGTTGATCGACCACATCGTCGAGCGGCTCGACGACATCCGCCCGGCGGCTACGACCAGGATGGGGCTGTGACGATGGGCCAGTACACGATCCCGACCGTGGTCGAGAAGACGCCGCTTGGCGAGCGGGCCTATGACATCTACTCGCGGCTGCTGTCCGAGCGCATCGTCTTTCTCGGCACCGAGATCGACGATGGCGTCGCCAACGTGGTGATGGCGCAGTTGCTGCACCTGGAGTCAGCCAGCCCCGACCTGGAGATCAGCCTGTACATCAACTCGCCGGGCGGCTCGTTCAGCGCGCTGACCGCGATCTACGACACCATGCAGTTCATCAGGCCGCAGGTGGCGACCATCTGCATGGGTCAGGCGTCGTCGGCGGCGGCTGTGCTGCTCGCGGCGGGGGCACCCGGCAGGCGCGCGGTGCTGCCCCACGCCAAGGTGGCGCTGCACCAGCCGTCAAGCGAGGCTCGGGGTGCGCTGCCTGACCTGGCCATTCAGGCCAAGGAGCTAGCCAGGATCAGGGCCGAGGTCGACGAGATACTCAGCAGGCATACGGGTCATCCGGTGGCCAAGATCAGAAGCGACACTGACAGGAACAAGACGTTCAGCGCTCAGGAGGCAGTCGACTATGGGCTGGCCGATGAGATCATCCCAAGCCGCAAGGTGGCCAAGGCGGTACTCGCGGCTTCGGCCTGAGGGTCTGGCTGGTTCTAGGCGGCTATGCGGCCTGGGCGGTGGGGGTAAGCACGCAGACGGGATCGCCGCTGCTGCGCGGTCTCGGTGCCCGGTGGTAACCAGCCCGGTCGAGCTTGATGACCGACGCGGGCGGTGCTTGGACGAGTTCGCGCCGCGCCGCGTCGAGCAGGTCGGACAGGTCCATATCGAGCGCGGCGCAGATCGCGGCGAGTACCTCCGACGAGGCTTCCTTGCGGCCGCGCTCAAGTTCTGACAGGTACGGCATGGAGACCCGCGCCTCGCTGGCGACGTCGGCGAGCGTCCTGCCCTGGTCCAGCCTGACGCGGCGCAGCACGTCGCCGACGATCGTCCGCAGCAGCGGGCGATGCTCGCGTTCGACGGGTCCGATCATGTTCGGCACGTTACCTGCCTGCGAGCAGTGTCAAGAAGGTTTTCGCGACCGGCGTAAGGTGATCGGTGTGCGCCGGAAAAGGAGAGCCGATGACACCGCGACCGCCGTTGCCGCCGTTCGACGAGCAGACCGCCAGGCAAAAGGTCCAGGCGGCCGAGGATGCCTGGAACACGCGCGATCCCGAGCGAGTGGCCGGCGCTTACTCGGAGGACTCGGTCTGGCGGAACCGGGACGAGTTCCTGACCGGCCGGGCCGAGATCATCGACTTCTTGCGCCGCAAGTGGAGCCGCGAACTCGACTACGCACTGCGCAAGGACCTGTGGGCATATGCCGGCAACCGGATCGCGGTGCGTTTCCAGTACGAGTCGCACGATGCCAGCGGCCAGTGGTACCGCAGCTACGGCAACGAACTCTGGGAGTTCGACGACGACGGCTACATGCGCCGGCGCGAGGCCAGCATCAACGACGCGCCGATCGACGAAGCCGATCGGCGCATCTTCGGCTCGCGCCCGGTCGGCGACAGCGAGTCCCCGCCGGTCCGTTAGCCGGCGCGCTCGCGGCTTGGTGGTTTGCCGGGAACGGTACGGATGGCCAGGGTCGGCCGGCGGAGGCCAGCCTCGATAGCCGACTTCAGCTCGGCGATGATGCCACGCGCGCTCATCGCCGAATGCCTGGCGATTGTCTTCTTCCACTGCTCAGGCGAGAGGTGCCACTCGCGCGAGTCCACCTCGCCAGCCACTCCAGCGTCCCGCCACCACAGATCCGGCTGCGCGAGGAACCCGTCACCGACGTACAGGCTCGGGTTGTACAGCGGTTCTGGCAACCGGCCAACCTTGATCAACTTGCGCAGGTCGCCTTCGGCCGCCGAGGCGACCCCGTCTGCCACCTCCTCGAGCGCCGCACGCAAAGCGCCAGAGCCGCGCGACGGACCGCTGCTTAGTTCGGTGGCAAGCTGCTTGACGGTGCACGTCCGGCGCTGGACGGCGGCCGCGACAACAGCCCTCACCTCGCGCAGTGCGGGGCCGCCGCGCGCTATATCCGCGACCGCGCGAGGGACAGGGGCCCACCGGATGCCATCGCTAACCCATGGGCGCTCCGGCATCCTCGATGTCCGGTGCACTCGAACAAAGCCGGCGCTTTGCCGCCTTGCTGAGTCTGGGATGAGCACGTCAACGATTTCGGTCGGCGGCACGGGCACCCCATGTCGGAACAAAGCCGCCTGACCTGTAATGACGCACCCGCGCCCGGCGTAGAGCACAGCGGCTATCTCACGCTGAACGCCAGTGATGGGTCCGTTGTGATTCATGTAGACGCCCGGCAGTACGACTCCCCACGGGCCCTCGGCGCGCGTTCTGTGACGCAGCGTGCCTTCTGACCATCCCGCCGCAAGCGCCTGTGCCCGCGTAATGAGATCGCCCTGCTGCCGCAGGAGACGTAAGACAGCGCGGTCCGCCTCTGCCGATATGTGTTTCATGGCACTCAGCATCGCAGCCGCCTCCGACAGAACCGGCGAGCGCAACGACAGTAACCATCGGTGCCGGCGTGCGGCGCTGGTCCGGGGGGTGTAAGTGGGCAGCGACCGCAGCCCCTACAAACAGGCCTGGCGCTCCGAGGGGGCTGAGCTCGAAACCCGATGCACGCGACTACCTGCGATTATGCCACGCCGGTCACTGGCTGAGGTTTTACTTACAGACCAACGGTCCAACGCCGTAGTGACAACGACAGGAACGGTCCGACGCGGTGGTTGGCTTGCCGAGGGCGATGAATGGCAGTCGCCACGCAATTGCGCAGTACGCTTTTGACCATGAGCGCGCCACCACTGCGGGTATTCGTCGCCATGCCAGGCACAACGATGGGCGAGCGCGCCACCTGGGGCAACATACCCGAGATCAAGCGCAGGCT
>DATNEK010000164.1:0-12651 GCA_035553055.1 Streptosporangiaceae bacterium
TCGAATTCCGGCAGGCTGCTGACGACCCAGTTGTCGATCTCCTCGCCGAGCAGCAGCACCTCGATGCCCTTCTTCCTGAAGATCTCCAGGTGCGGGCTGCTAGCCGCGAGTTCTCGTGTCGGCGCCAGCAGGTAGTAGATCTTGTCCTGGCTTTCCTTCATCCGGCTCACGTAGTCAGCCAGAGATACGTCCTGGTCGGTCCCCGCTGATCCGGTCGAGGCGAAGCGGAGCAGCCCGGCTATCGCGTCCCGGTTCGAATAGTCCTCGACGACGCCCTCCTTGAGCACGCCGCCGAAGGCACTCCAGAATGTCGCGTACTTATCAGGCTGGCTCTCGGCCGTGTCCTTGAGCAGGCGCAGCACGGTCTTGACGGCCTGGGTCTTGATGCTTGCCACGAGCTGGCTGCTCTGCAGCAGTTCGCGCGACACATTGAGCGGCAAGTCGGCCGAGTCAAGCACGCCGCGCACGAACCGCAGGTAACTCGGCATCAGCTGCCCGTCATCTTCCATGATGAAAACACGGCGGACGTGCAACCTGATGCCGTGACGCGGTCTTGCCATCCACAAGTCATAAGGCGCGTGAGACGGGACAAACAGCAGCAGCGTGTACTCGTACCGGCCTTCGATCTTCCTGTGCACGTAGGCGAGCGGGTCGGCGTAGTCGGTCGCGACATGCCGGTAGAACTCGTAATAGTCCTGCTCGCTGATCTCGCTCTGCGGCCTGGTCCACAGCGCCGACGCACGGTTCACCGTGGTATACGCAGCGGATTCGTCCGCCTCGTCCGCCTCGTCCGCCTCGTCAGCCTGGTCGCCGGTGTCGTCTTTGTCGGCTTGATCGGGCTCGGCTGGCATCACGATCGGCACGCTGATGTGGTCGGAGTACTTGGCGATGATCGTGCGCAGCCGCACGCCGCTCAGCAAGTCCTTGTCGTCCTCACGCAGGTGCAGCACGACGGTCGTGCCTGCCTGCGGCCGTTCCGCTGGCTGGATCGTGTATTCGCCCTTGGCATCGGATTCCCAGCGGACCGCCTCCTGCGCGCCCGCGCCGGCCCTCCGGGTTGTGACCGTCACCTGGTCGGCCACGATGAAGGCCGAGTAGAAGCCGACGCCGAACTCGCCGATCAGGTTGGCGTCATTGCGCTCATCGCCGGTCAGCGCCTTGAGGAACTCGCGGGTGCCCGACTTGGCGATCGTGCCGAGGTTGTCGATGACCTCTTGCCTGCTCATGCCGATGCCATTGTCGGAGACGCTGATCGTGGCCGCGTCAGCGTCATAGCTGACCAGAATCTGCAGCGGCCCGTCGTCCTCAGGCAGTTCGTGGCCGGACAGCTTCTCGATGCGTAGCCGGTCTATCGCGTCCGACGCATTAGAGATCAGCTCGCGCAGGAATATCTCTTTGTTGCTGTAGAGGGAGTGGATCATCAGATCCAGGATCTGCACTACTTCCGCCTGGAAACCAAAGGTCTGGCGATCCTGATCCGCACTCATCGTTACCCGGAACCTCCGTTACACGCTATTCGCTCATGACTCTAGTATTGGACGCGATGACCGAGCCTAGCTGGGTCCCGCCAGGAGTCGACCCGAAACGTGCGAACATCGCCCGGGTGTACGACTACTGGCTCGGGGGCACCCATAACTTCCTCGCCGACCAAGACGTGGCGAGAGCCATCGCGGCGGTCGCGCCGGCCGCTCCGCTGATCGGCCTCGCGAACCGTGCGTTCCTGCGCCGGGCGGTGAGGTTCCTGAGCGCCGCTGGCGTCCGCCAGTTCCTTGACATCGGCTCTGGCATCCCGACTCAGGGGAACGTGCATGAGGTCGCGCAGCAGGCCAGCCCCGACGCGCGGGTCGTCTACGTCGACACCGATCCGGTCGCGGTCGCGCACAGCAAGGCGATACTGAGCGGCAATGACGGTGCCGCGGTCATCGACGCCGACTTGCGGTCGCCCGGCGAGATTCTCGGCCACAAGCAGACCAGGCGGCTGATCGACCCCAGCCAGCCGACCGGCCTGCTGCTGGTCGCGATCCTGCACTTCATCGCTGACGCCGAGGATCCATGGCAGATCGTCGCCGAACTGCGCGACGCGCTCGCGCCAGGAAGCTACCTGGTGCTATGCCACGGCACCGACGACGGCATGCCAGTCACCGCGCGTGCGGTGAAGGAAGTCTATGACCGCAGCGTCAGCACTCCGTTGCACGTGCGTTCACGCGCGCAGATCACGCGGTTCTTCGATGGCTTCGACCTGGTAGAACCCGGGCTCGTGTTCATACCGCAGTGGCGGCCAGACTCGCCAGCCGACGTGCCGGCCGATCCGCACCAGTACGGCAATCTGGTCGGCGTAGCGCGCAAAGCCTGAGACCGGCGGTCGCTCGCATCTTGTGAACACTGGTTCTGCAGCGTGATGTGCTGCTATGCGATGAAACCGGGAACCCACGCAACGGGCGACAGCGCAGGGCTGTAATCTGAGCGCGCCCTTACCCCGGACTAGGAGAAACGCGCACCCATGGCCGCCACACTTCAGCAGATTCTGCTCGCGCCTGACGCACAGCCGCAGGTCGTCTCCGACTGCCTCACGCTGATCGCGGAAGAGGTCTCGGAAAAGTCGGGCGTCTCGGGCGCGGCGGTCAAGCTCGCCTACAAGACAGCCTCCGCGTTCGCGCCTGGCTATTTGCGTACCACAGTCGAGAACTTGCTCCCTGACATCGCGGACGCGCTCGCGCCGTACTGGGCCGACTTCACCACGTCCGGCGGCTCCGACTTCGGCGACTACCTCGCTAAGCGCGGTGATGAAGTCTCCGAGGCGCTGCTAAAGGTCAGCGACCATCACGCCGAAGCCTCCAACCGTCCGGTGATCGTTAAGGCTTACCAGACAGTCAGGGGTGGCGCCGCCAGGCACATCGAGGCGGCCCTGCCCGCCGTCGGCAAGCTAGTGCTGAAGTACGCCGCCTGATTATGCCCGTGCCAGGCGCCCGCTGACGACAGGTCTCCGTGATCATGGTCGGCGGCGTGATCACGGAAAGAAAGCCGCGCATGCGCAGTCAACTATCCACGATCCTGGGACGGAACATGATCGCGGAGACCTGCCGGGTGGTCAGCCGGCGCCGCCGAAGTTCGACAGCGGGTCGGTCACGGTCTGAGGCTGGCGGAACTTCTTGCCTCCGACCTTGTACGTGCGGTTGCCCGTGTAAATGAGAGTCACCCTGGTGAAGTAGCGCACGCTGCGATGACCGGGCAGTGGCTGCACTCGCCATAGGGCGATCAACACCGGGAAGGTAACCGTCTTGCCTTCCGCGCAGTTCGGTTTGCAGATCCGCAGGCTTTCTGTGCCGTTACCGAAAGCGGCCTGGCCGCCCCAGGCGGCCCAGTGGATCCTGGCGAGGAAGGCGCTGCCGTCGCCGCACGCCAGTATGTAGCCGCTGGGCTTGACATGGTGCTTCATGGCGCAGTCGATCACGACCGGGAGGCTGGTCGCGGCGGCAGGGCCGTGGTGACGGGCTGGGTGACCGGTAGCGGCCGCTGCCGTGCCCGCCGCGACGGTGGCTATGGCGGTGGTGGCGCACAGCGTGAAAACGGCGGTTCTGGTCCGGGCGAAACGAATGGTCATGGCCGGTCACCTCTCGCGACGTCGTGCCGATCTGGGTGAGCGATCGCATCGCGGTGCTGAACGCGGGCCGGATCGAGCAGGTGGGCACCCCTGGCACGACCCGGACGTCAGGGCCGCGTTCTTGCTGTCGATCAGGGTCGGCCTGGTCGCGATGGGGATCGCGCTCGTGCTCGGTTCGGCGGTCGCCTACTGCCTGCACAAGTTCAGGTTCTTCGGGAGCGACGCGATCTCTTTCCTGCTCGTCCTGCCGATCGCGCTGCCAGGGGTAATCACCGGCATAGCGCTGAACTCGTTCTTCAGCTTCATCAACATCGGCCTTTCGACGCTGACGATCGTGATCGGGCACGCCACGTTCTGCATCGTGATCGTCTACAACAACCTGATCGCCCGGCTGCGGCGCACGCCGGCCTCGCTGACCGAAGCATTCGATGGATCTCGGCGCCCGCGGCTGGCAGACCCAGCTCTACGTGCAGCTTCCTATGGTCGCCACGGCGCTGGTGTCCGGCGCGCTGCTCGCGTTCGCGTTGTCGTTCGACGAGGTCATCGTCACCGTGTTCACCGCCGGGGCGCAGAACACGCTGCCGCTGTGGATCTTCGGAGCGATCAGGCAGGGTCAGCAGCTACCCGAGGTCAACGCGGTCGTCACGATCGTTATCCTGCTGACCCTGATCCCGGTGGCGCTGGCAGCCAGGGTCGCGGGAGCGGGCTCGGTCTCGCGCACCGCCGGGCGCTGACCGGCCTTATCGAAAACTTTCGACGGTGACCGGGGTGGTCAGCACGCGGTCAGGGCCAACCAGGCGCTCGGGCCCGCACAACTCGATCTCGGCGTGCAGCCGCAGGTCGGCCGACGAGGCGCCGATCGCCACCTCGATCAGTCCAGCCTCGACGATTCGTGCGCCAGCGACGCCGTGGAAGCAGGTGCGATCGGCGTGCAGCCGGAAGGTCACCCGGCTGGCCTGCCCTGGACGGAGCGTCACGCGGGCGAAGCCAGCCAGGGAGCGGACTGGCCTGGCGACTTGCGCGACCGGATCACGCAGGTATAGCTGCAGCACCTCGGCCCCGGCCAGATCGCCGGTATTGCGCACAGTGCAACTGATCTCGACGGCGCCGTCCGTGCCGATGCGCGCGGGCGAGCCTGGCGCGGTGTCGGGTCCGCGGTCTTGGGCGTGTTCCTGCTCGCGGCATGGGACCACGGTCAGGTCGGCATACTCGAACGTGGTGTAGGACAGGCCGTGCCCGAACGGGAAAAGCGGCGTCGGGTCGACAGTGCTGACCGCCGAGTGCTGGCCAGCGAGCGGAGCCGCCAGGTAGGAGGACTGCGCAGAGCCGCGCATCAGCGGCATCTGGACCGGCAGCTTGCCGCCTGGCACCACCCGCCCGGACAGCACGCCCGCGATCGCACCGCCTCCTTCCTGGCCAGGGAAGAACGCCTGGACTATGGCCGCGAGCTTGGCGTGAGGTTCGATCGCGTACGGCCGGCCGGTGATCAGCACGAGTACGACCGGCTTGCCGAGCGTGACAAGCTCGTCAAGCAGGTCCGCCTGCACTCCTGGCAGCCGCAGGTCGCTGACGTCGCTGCCCTCGCCCGTGCTGCCGCGGCCGAACAGCGCTGACTCATCGCCGAGCACGGCCACGATCGTGTCAGCCCGGCTGGCGCAGTCAATCGCGGCCTGGAAGCCTGACTTGTCGTCGCCCATGACATCGCAACCGCGTGCGTGCTCGATCCTGGCCGAGGGCATCTCCTGCCGCAGCGCGGTGATCAGCGGGTTCAGCGGTATACCCGCTCCTGTTCCTTGATGCGCGTGACCGACGTGACGCGGGAATGTGTAACAGCCGAAGAACGCGAGCGGGTCGTCGGCCAGCGGTCCGATGACGGCTAGGTGGCCGTCCAGATCAAGCGGAAGCTCGTCGCCGTCATTGGCCAGCAGCACGATCGACTCTTCTGCCAGCCGCCTAGCCAGAGTCCGGTGAGCAGGCGGGTCGAAGTCGAAGTCTTCGGCGGCAGTCCCGCGCGGGCGCGGCGGCTCGGGATCGAGCAGGCCTAGTTCGAACTTCTGCTTGAGCACCCTTCCGGCCGCCTTGTCGACCAGGCGCTCTGGCACCAGGCCCGACCGCACCGCCTGAGCGAGCGGTGTGCCGTAGCAGCGTACGTTCGGCAGTTCGACGTCGACTCCGGCGCGCAGCGCCGTCGCGGCGGACTCGGCCGGCGAGCCAGCCACGCCGTGCAGCGTCTCGAGGAACGAGATGCCGTAATAGTCGGCGACGACGACGCCGTCGAATCCGAACTCCCCCCGCAGCAGGTCGGTGAGCAGCGCGTGGTCGGCGGCTGGAGGCACCCCGTCGACGTCGGCGTAGGAATGCATGACCGAGCGGGCGCCGCCTTCCCTGATCGCCATCTCGAACGGGGGCAGGAATATGTCGGCCAACTCACGCTTGCCGACGCTGACCGGTGCCATGTTGCGCCCGGCCCTTGAGCCCGAGTAACCGGCGAAATGCTTCAGCGTCGCGATCATTCCGGTCGACTGCAGGCCGCGCACATAGGCGGTGCCGAGCACGGCTACCAGGTACGGATCTTCGCCGATGGTCTCTTCGAGCCGCCCCCACCTGGCGTCGCGAGCGACATCGAGCACCGGTGCCAGGCCCTGGTGCACGCCGGCCGTGCTCATGCTCTGGCCGATCGCCGTCGCCATTTCCCGCACGAGTTCGGCGTCGAACGAGGCGCCCCAGGCCAGCGGGGTCGGGAAGGCGGTGGCGCACCAGGTGGCCAGCCCGGTCAGGCACTCCTCGTGCGCCATGGCCGGTATGCCGAACCGGTTCGCCTCGATGATCTGTGCCTGCAGCCTGGCAAGCTCAGCGGCGCCTTCGCTTGGGTGCACCGGGCGGGTGCCGAACACCCGGGTGAGCTGGCCGAGGCCGGACCGGATCAGCTCGCTGAACGGCGGTACGTCATCGGTGAATTCCCCTTGCAGCGGGGCTACGCCGTTGCCGTCGGCCGGGCCGCTGAGCCAGATGCCGTACATCTGGGCGAGCTTTTCCTCGAGCGTCATGCGGGCGAGCAGGTCGGCGACCCGGTCGGCGATCGGCAGTGACTGATCGCGCCAGGGCTCGGCGGCCGTGGCAAGCACGGCGGCGTCTGGCGCGTCGCTGACGGTCATCGGGTCTTGGCCGGATGGGTCGGGGGAGCCGTCGAGTACCTCACGATGAGTTCCGTTGAAAGTTCCACCCGCTGGCTGCGCAGCGGCACGCCCTCGATCAGGTCGCCGAGCATCTCCGCCGCCACCCGGCCCATCTCGGCCAGTGGCTGGCGCACCGTGGTCAGCGGCGGTGACACCCACCGGGCGGCTGGCAGGTCATCGAAGCCAACCACGGACAGGTCCTGCGGTATCCGCAGCCCGCGCTGGCGGGCGGCCTCGTAGACGCCAAGCGCCTGCTGGTCGCTGCCAGCGAAGATCGCGGTCGGCGGATCGGCGAGGTCGAGCAGCTCGCCGCCGCGCACGAAACCGCCTTCGTGGTGGAAGTCACCGTGCCTGATCAGCGCCTCGTCGAACCTGGCGCCGACTCGTTCGAGCGCGGAACGGTAGCCGTCGACCCTAGCCCGGCTGCACAGGTAGTCAGCTGGTCCCGTGATCGCGCCGATCCGGCGATGACCAAGGCTGATCAGGTGGTCGGTCGCGGCGAGGCCGCCGGCCCAGTTGGTGGCGCCGACGCTTGGCAGGTCAGGATCTGGAAGGCTGACCGGATCGACGACGACCAGCGGTATGCCTTCTTCGCGCACCTGCCTGAGCTGCGGCATGGTCAGCTCGGACGTCACCAGGATCACGCCGTCGGTGTCGTGGCTTGCCAGCGCGCTCGTCCAGCTCGCTGGTCTGGCGCTGCCATGCCGCACGGCCGAGACCGCCGCGCCCATAGCGTGCGAGGCGCACCAGTCCTCGACGCCACGCAGGATCTCCACCGCCCACGGGCTGTCAAGGCCGTTGAAAATCAGGTCGATCAGGCCGGCCCGGCGCCCCCGTCGCTGGCCGGGCCGATGGTACTCAAGCTCGCCGAGCAGCCGCTCGACCCGTGCGCGCGTGTCAGGCGCGACGTCGGGGCGGCCGTTGACGACCTTCGAAACTGTCGGGAGCGAGACGCCAGCCTCAGCGGCGATGGCGGCCAGCGTCGGCCGACGTCGCTGCTGCTGCCGTTCCTGTCCCGTCCCGACCGGCCTAGTGCTCGGCACCTCGCTACCACTCCCTCGTTGCCACCCGTTGAGCAGTAATATCTCGAAACCATTCGGTCCGAGTATCGTATCTCACCTCTGCCTTGTGGGCCGCTCCATCCTGCCTCGCTTCGCTGCTGCTGACAATAGTCGCAGGTCACGTCCGTGTCACTACCGAGAGACCTCGGACCCATCGGCTGGTAACGAAACAAAAACTGGGGGTTGACCGCATCGAAGTGGGTTTCTACGATGACGACACGCCGAAATATTCCTGAATCTTTTCGAGAAGAGTGGCGGCCCACCGTCAGGAGATGACCAACATGCGCGGCACCAGAAAGTACGCCGCCGCGGCCTTTGCGGCGGCCGCGGCGCTCGCCCTCGCTGCCTGCAGCAGCAGCTCGGCGTCAAGCCCGAGCTCAGGGGGCGGTAAGGGAGCTAAGGGCTCCGTTACGCTCACGTGGTGGAACAATGCCACGGCGAACCCGCTCAAAAGTGTATATCTCTCAGTTATCAGTACGTTCCACGCTAGTCACCCGAATGTGAACATCACCGATGTGCCCATCCAGAACGAGCAGTTCCCCACGAAGATGCCGCTCGCGCTGCAGTCGAACAGCCCGCCTGACATCTTCCAGCAGTGGGGTGGCGGCCAGGAGGCTACCCAGATCAAATCCGGCAAGCTTGAGAACCTGACCAGCATGGCCTCGAACTTGATCAGCGCACTCGGTCCCGCCGCGGCTGGCTGGCAAGTGGACGGCCAGCAGTACGGGATCCCCTACGACCTGCATATGGTCGGATTCTGGTACCGCAAGGACCTGTTCGCCAAGGCCGGCATCAAGACCACGCCGACAACCATGCCGCAGCTCAACGCCGATGTGATCAAGCTCAAGGCCGCGGGTATCGCACCGATCGCGGTCGGCAGCAAGGACAGGTGGCCTGACGCGTTCTACTGGGACTACTTCGCGGTGCGCGAATGCTCGATCGCGACGCTCAAGAACGCGGTCAAGGCCGTGTCAGCCAACTACCCGTGCTTCGCCAAGGCCGGCAATGACCTCAAGGTGTTCATGGCCACCAAGCCGTTCCAGGTCGGCTTCCTCGGTACCCCCGCCCAGGTCGGTGCCGGCAGCTCGGCGGGCCTCGTCGCTAACGGCAAGGCCGCGATGGAACTGCAGGGTGACTGGGATCCTGGGGTTATGAGCGCGCTCACCTCGAACAAGAAGGCACTTGACCAGATCGGCTGGTTCCCGTTCCCGGCTGTCCCTGGCGCGGCTGGCAGCCCGAGCGCGCTGCTTGGCGGCGGAGACGGCTTCTCCTGCACGACAACGGCGCCCGAGCCCGCGTGCGTCGACTTCCTCACCTACCTTGACAGCCCGTCGGTGCAAGAGAAGCTGGTCGCCGCCGCGGATGTCGGGCTCCCGGCCAACCCGGCCGCCTCGCCGGCGCTGACGCTGCCGGCCGAGAAGCAGATCCTGCAGCTCAGCCAGCAGGCCAGCTACGTGCAGAACTACTTCGACATCGCCTACCCGACCAACGTCGGTCAAGCACTCGACAACGCCGTCGCCGATTACTTCGCCGGCCAGGGAACGCCACAGGGGATCGTCACCGCGATCGACCAGGCGGCGTCGCAACAGTAATGGCGCAACAGACGAGCGCTGCGGCCGCGGTGGCTGAATCCACCGCGGCCGCGTTCCCGGTCGCGCGTGCCGCCAGGACGCGCGGCCCCCTCCGCAGGCCGAGCCGCAAGCTCATCGAGCTTGTCGTGCTGCTCGCGCCGGCGCTGGCGCTCTTCACGTTCTTCGTGCTGCTGCCGATCTGCGTGGCCGCCTACTACGGCCTGTTCAACTGGAGCGGCTACGGCCCGCTTTCCGATTTCGTCGGCCTGCACAACTACCGGCTGGTGCTCGACGACCCGGTGTTCAGGCAGTCTGTCCTGCACAACGTGATGATCGCGGCGCTCTCACTGGTGATACAGCTGCCGCTCAGCCTCGGCCTGGCGTTGCTGCTCAACCGCCGGATGCGCGGCGGCACGCTGCTTCGGCTCGCCGTTTTCGCGCCGTACGTGCTATCCGAAGCGACCACCGCGGTGCTCTGGCTGCTGATGCTGCAGCCGGGCGGCTTCGTCGATCAGCTTTTCAACGCGGTTGGGCTCGGCCACGAGGTCAAGCTGTGGCTGGCCGATCCATCGATCGTGCTGTACACCCTGTTCGTCGTAATTACCTGGAAATACATCGGATTCGGCATCATCTTGCTGCTCGCTGGGCTGCAGGGGATCCCGGCCGAGCTGCGCGAAGCGGCCGCGATCGACGGAGCGTCACCGTGGCAGGTGACCCGCCGGATCACGCTGCCGCTCCTCGGTCCGACGATCAGGATCTGGGTCTTCCTGTCCATGATCGGCTCGCTGCAGCTATTCGACATCGTGTGGATCATGACGGTCGGCGGCCCGGCGAACGCGTCGAGCACGATGGTGACCTACATGATCGAGAACGGATTCAGGAGCCTGGAGTTCGGTTACGGGAGCGCGGTCGCCGTGATCTTGTTCATCATCAGCTTCGTTTTCGCGCTGCTCTACCAGCGATTCGCGCTGCGCCGCGACACGGCTGGCGCCTTGACCAGGGCCGTAGGGTGATGGCGGGATGAGTGTCGCAGTCCAGAGCTATCGTCGCGGCCGCCGGTTCACCGCGGCGGTGCCGCTCAGCTATCTCGCCGCGCTCGTCATTCTCGCGATCACGCTGGTGCCGATGCTCTACATGTTCATCGGCGGCTTCCGCACCACCGCGCAGATCAATACGTCGCCGGCCGGCCTGCCGCACCCCTGGGTGTGGTCGAACTACAAGACGATCTTGACCACAGCGTCGTTCTGGCAGAACCTCGGCAACAGCGCGCTGATCGCGGTGATCGCGACCGGGCTTGCCGTCGGTCTCGGCTCGATGGCGGCATTCGCGTTGTCGCGTTACGACTTCCGGCTGCGCGAAAGCTGGTACCTGCTGTTCGCGATCGGGCTGCTGTTCCCGGCGAACGTGGCCTCGCTGCCGATCTACCTGCTGCTCAAGCACATCAACATGCTCGACAACTTCCTTGGCGTGGCGCTGCCGGAAGCGGCCTTCTCGCTGCCGTTCACGATCGTCATCCTGCGGCCGTTCATGCGGGCGATTCCCGGTGAATTGCAGGACGCCGCGATCGTCGACGGGGCGAGCCGGCTTACGTTCTTCCTGCGCGTCCTGCTCCCGCTGGCCAGGCCCGCGCTGATGACGGTGTCGATCCTGGCCTTCGTTACGAGCTGGAACGCCTATCTGCTGCCGTTCCTGGCTTTCACCTCAGAGAGCAAGTTCACCTTGCCGCTCGGCGTGGCGACGTTCCAGACCACCTACTCGCAGAACACCGCGGCCATATTCGCGTTCACCGCGCTGTCGATGCTGCCCGCGCTGGCATTCTTCGTGCTCGCGCAGCGGCGAATCGTCGGCGGCTTGTCGGGGCTGGCGGGCTCTGTGAAAGGTTAGGACGTGCGTGTCGACAGTCTTCGCCGCCTACAACCATTACGCCGGGCCGCGCGGTGTGCGCGGCGGTAGCGGGCCGACCCCTGCTGGCTGGGCGTGCCGGGGCCTGGCCGGGCGGGGTTCGGGCTGGCGCGGCTGGGCCGCCGCGGTGCGCGGGTGCCCGGGGTTCCGGCAGCCCGGGGTTCCGGCAGCGCGGGGTTCCGGCAGCGCGGGGTGCTGGCGGCGCGGGGTGCTGGCGGCGCGCCCCGGCCGGGCTGCCGCAGCTGCGATGGATTCGCGGTTTCATCGCGCCAGCCCGGCTGAGGGCCGCGATGGATGCCCGAATCCACACCCGATTTCCCTGATGGATCCCCGGATCCATCGCACCGGACCACGCAGGACCGGGCGCCGGGACGTGATGGATCCCCGAATCCATCGCACCAGGCGATTGATCCCAGACCACCGCATACTTTCACCAAGCTCTGCCCTAGCAGGGCGAGCCGTTGAACGTGCAGCCGGTCAGAGCCGTCGTCGAACCATGCGCGGTGAAGTTCACGGTAAGGGTCGCACCAGGGGCGATGGAGCGTTGGGAACTGGGCGGATCGATATACAAGGTGTCACCGTCGGTGTGAAACAGGGCATCCGACACCGAGCGAATGTCATCGTCGGGCAGCACCACGACCAGCTCCCAGCCGGTGATCGCCGTGCTGCCTTTGTTGACGATGGTGAACTGACCTTCGAAACTGTGCGGGTGCTGGCGCACCACCGCGTAGCTGATTCCGGCGGTCTTCCGCGTGGGGCTGGCCGTCGGAGTCGCCGTCGGGGTTGGCGTAGCTTTTTTGGTCGCGCTTGGCCTCGGTGTGGACCGGGCAGTCGAATGCGTTGCCGCTGGACCGGACCGGCGGATCGGCTTATGCGCCCGCGCTGCTCCCTGACGGCAGTTCGTCGTCGTGCAAGCTCTTGCCAGCAGCTTGGACGAGGGCCGGGACAAGAGCAAGATCGAGCCGCCGACGATGGCCAAGGCGGCGACGACGGCGGCGATGGCCGCGAGCCAGCGCCGTTCGGCGAGCAGGCTGGGCCAGCCGCGCGGCAAGGCTCGGTGGCTTCCAGAGGCCTTCAAGGTGGGCGGCGGTGCCGTCGCCGGCCTTTGCCAGGCCGCCGCATCGCGCGTCGACTCCGGCCGAGCGTGCGGCGGGCGTCGCGAATCCGGATCGCCCGACCAGTCGAGCGGTGCCTGGTGGCCGCGCGTCCCGCTCTCACTGGCGTCCCGGCGCGCCGGGCGACCACGTGCGCTGCCGCCGTCGCCCGGGCTGAGCACATAGGGCCTCACAATTCTGTGAGGCTTCGAACGTCCGGCCTCGCCACCTGATTCGTCGACCACG
>DATNEK010000165.1:0-3087 GCA_035553055.1 Streptosporangiaceae bacterium
CAATATGAGACATTGGTTAATGCCATCGCCGAAGCTAGGCGAATAGAGGAAGCTAAGAACAGCGAGGACGTTGAACAGGCCTAGAATACCGAGAGACCGTCCGGTCGAGCGATGCCGTGGCCGCCGGGGTGTCGTGGCGTGACCTGTACGCGCTGCGGATCACGGTAAGATCGTGGAACTGTCGCGTGGCCTGCACCAGCCGGCTGATTCGGCGGGGCACCCAATGCGGACTTCGAAGGCAGCCACGGACTGGCATCGCGCTCGGGCAGTAGAGCCCTAATCTCGACCTCCCGGGCGCTGACAACAGCGTCGAACCCTTGCGGTCGTTGGGACGACGACATTGGATAGTTGCTGTTGTTGGCCGGTGCTGGTGAACGATCGCGTTGGACCGTTGCTGTCGTTGGCAGCGAGGCCACGTTAGGTCAGGTGTATCGGCACACCGGAGCCTGAGGGCTCAAAGATCGTTCGGCTGAACTCGCATTCCTACTAGTTCTACGAAGCCTTCCGAGCCCTTGAAGTCATCCGGGTTGGCGGTGTATAGCGGTAGCTCGTTACTCGCGGCAATAGCCGCGATCATGAGGTCGGAAGAGCGCCTACGAGGCTGACGGCCGGTGGCGCGAACGGCGGCGCAGATCTGCCCGTACATCCGCGCGGCATGGAGGTCGTACGGCAGCGGCTCAAATGTCGACTCGACATACTGCAGCACGGCAACGCGCTGCGCCCGTTTCATCGGATCGTCGGTCGCATGGGGCCCATAAGACAATTCGCCGAGCGTGACGGCCGTGATCAGAAAGGTCTCTGGCAGTTCAGCTGGGTCGAAGTATCGCAGGGCCGCGATAACACTGGTGTCAAGCACGGCCAGTTCGTGCGGCTTCACTGGCTCGTACCGTCATAAGGGTCAGCTAGATCCTGACTCACTGACGCGTCCAGGTCTGAACGGAGTTCATCGACGTCGATCGCCGGAGCAGTCGCGAAGATTGCCAGCACCTCGTCCTTCGGGACCGCCTGGCGCCGCCGGATGGGGATCATCCTGGCCAGAGGCTCGCCGTTCAGGGTTAGCACGTAGGCGCGCCCAAGTCTCAGGCCGCGAGTGACTGCCCCAGAGTCAGCAACGAACTGCCGCACGCTGACGTCAATCGGCTCGAACTTGGGCGATGTCACGCACTAAGCATAACACCCGCGTACTACGGCGTACCACGGACCTGCGCTAGCCCCAGACCTCGCTGGCGACCTTGACGATCAGGGCCAGCTTGGCCTTCTGCTCGTCGGCGGTCAGCACGTTGCCCTCCACCGTTGATGAGAACCCGCATTGTGGCGACAGGCAGAGCTGGTCGAGCGGCACGAACTTGGCGGCCTCGTCGATCCGGCGCTTGAGCACATCGGGATCCTCAAGCCGGCCGCGCTTGGTGGTGACCAGGCCGAGCACCACCATCTTGCCCTTGGGGACGAACCGCAGCGGTTCGAAGCCGCCCGAGCGCTCGTCGTCGTACTCGAGGAAGAATCCGTCCACGCCAAGCTCGCTGAACAGCGCCTCGGCGACGAAGTCGTAACCGCCTTCGGCCACCCAGGACGACCGGAAATTGCCACGGCACATGTGGGTGGTCACGGCCATGCCTTCCGGGCGGCCGGCGATCGAGTCGTTGACCTGCTTGATGTAGCGCAGGTGCAGGTGCTCGGCGTCTTCGCCGCGCTGGGCGATCTCGGCGCGCTGGGCCGGGTCATTGAGGTAGGCCAGGCTGGTGTCGTCGACCTGCAGGTAGGTGCAGCCGAGTTCAGCGAGCCGCCGCACTTCTTCTGCGTAGGCGGCGGAAAGGTCCGACCAGAACTCTTCCATGTCCGGGTAGACGTTGTGGTCGATGGAAGCAGGGCCGCCCCGGTAGTGGACCATGTTGGGCGACGGGATCGTGAGCTTGGGCGTCGCCGAGGTCACGACGGACTGCAGGTAGCCGAAAGCGTGGGAGAAGATGGTCTGCTCCAGCTTGATCTTGCTGCCGATGTGCAGCGCGGCGGGAGTCCACTCGATGGTGCCCTCGGCGTTCCTGAACCTCACCGCCATGTTGCCTGGTGCTTTGCTGACGCCGCCGAGCTGGTAGATGAAGTCCATGTGCCAGGCGGCGCGGCGGAACTCGCCATCGGTCGCCGACTGCAGCCCAGCCGCCGCTTGCATCGCAACGATGTCAGCGATGGCGGCGTCTTCGACTTCGCAGAGCTGACCGGCGTCGATCTCGCCGGCCGCGAACTTGGCGCGGGCGTCGAGCAGCGCGGGCGGGCGGAGCAGGCTTCCGACGTGGTCGGCGCGAAATGGCGGTGTCGTACGCATATCAGTCCTTCTTGTAAGGGAGTTTTGGATAGCCGGTGTAGTTCTCGGCCAGCGAGGTAGCCGCCGCCCGCGATGAGGAAACGTAGCGGAGCTGTGACTGCTGCAGCGCCGCCTCCATATCGTCGGCGCCAGGGGTTCGGTGCAGCATGGTTGTCATCCACCAGGAGAAATGGGTGGCGCGCCAGACTCGGTCCATGCAGGTGGCCGTGTAGGCATCGGCGAGTTCTAGCTTGCCGCGCAGCAGCCAGTCGAGCGCGGGCGCGAGCACCGCCACGTCGGCGATCGCCAGGTTCAGTCCCTTGGCACCGGTCGGCGGCACGATATGGGCGGCGTCGCCCGCCAGGAACATCCGGCCGTACCGCATCGGCGTCGCCACGAAGCTGCGCATCGGCGTGATGCTCTTGTCGAGCACTGGGCCGACCTCGAGCCTCCAGGCGGAACCCGGCAGCTCGAACCGTCGTTGCAGCTCGTCCCAGATCCGCTGGTCGGACCAGTTGTCGATGGACTCGTCGGGGTCGACCTGCAGGTAAAGGCGGCTGACTGTCGGGCTGCGCAGACTGTGCAGCGCGAAACCGTTCTTGTGGTGTGAATAGATCAGCTCGTCAGTCGACGGAGGCACGTCGGCTAGTATGCCGAGCCAGGCGTATGGGTAGCCGCGCTCGGTGACCTTGAGTAGCTCAGCCGGGATTCGCGGACGGCAGATCCCGTGGAAGCCATCGCAGCCGGCGATCGCGTCGCAGACGACTTCGTGCCTGGTGCCGCTGGCG
>DATNEK010000166.1:0-9193 GCA_035553055.1 Streptosporangiaceae bacterium
GTCGAACGGGCGGGTCGGCCTTCATGGCTGCTCGTCGACGGCAGAGAACCAGCTCAAGCTCGGCGCGATCGGCCATCGGGCGCTCGCGGCCTGCGTGCCGATGAGCTCAGGCGCGGGCATCGGCTCTATTCCCGGCGTGCAGTGGCATCAGGGCCTGTTTTACCGAGGCGGCGTTCCGATGCTCAAGACGTGGGCACTGTGGCACGCGCCTTTCGGCATCAGGTTGCGCCCGAAGCTGCCGCAGGTCGACTCCGACGACGAGCGCTCGCGTACCTTCCGCCGATTTTCCGTCAGTGCCCCCGACTTCCGGCTGCCTGAGTACATGGCCGCGCTCGGCCGGTCGACCAGGCAGGCGCCGAGCAGCCAGGTGCTGCGCCGGATGGGCGCGCCGCTGACTGGTTTCGAGACATTCATGGCCGCCGGGCCAGCCGGCAAGGCGTGGGAGGCCGTCGACCTGATCGACGCTAGCCATACCGGCGCCACACCGTCGATCAACATCAACGGCTGGATGGACGTCGGCGCGTACGAGACCGTCAAGCTCTTCGAGTTCCAGCAGCATCACCCTGACCAGTACCTGATCATGGCCCCGACCGAACACTGCCGGATGACGGTCACCTCCGCCGAGGCCAAGCTAGGCGACCGGCCGATGGGAGACACCAGGTTCGGATACGACGAGATCATCGCGAGCTGGTTCCACCGGTGGCTGCGCGACGAAACCGACGGCTGGAAGCCGATGCCGAAGGTGCAGGCATTCCTGATGGGAGCGGGTATCTGGCTCAAGGGAGAAAAATGGCCGCTGCCGGACACCGAGGAAAGGTTCCTGTATCTGACCAGCACCAACGGAGCCAATACCTTGTGGGGCGACGGCGCGCTGCTAGCTGAGCCTGGCGCCGACGCGGCCGACGTCGTGCTCGCCGACCCGCACAACCCGGTGCCGTCGATCGGCGGTGACCTGGCCACCGACGCCCCGGTCTGCGCCGATCAGCGGATGGTCGAGTGCCGGGGCGACGTGCTTGTGTACAGCACGGCAGCGCTCGAAGAGCCGATCTCGATCGTCGGCGACGTGACCGCCGAGCTGTACGTCTCAGCCGACGTGCCGGACACCGATGTCTTCATCAAGCTCGTTGACGTGTATCCAGACGGCACCGCCTACAACCTCGCTGACAGCTGCCTTCGGCTGCGCTACCGGGACGGCGCCGACTCACCCACCAGCCTGGTGCCTGGCGTGATCTACCGAGTCGAGGTGACCGGCATCACCACGGCCAACTACTTCGCCGCTGGTCATCGCATCAGGGTGGAGGTAGCGGGCTCCAACTTCCCGGTCGCCGACCGCAACTGGCACACCGGCGGCGACAACGAGCTGGCCGACGATGGCCCGATCGCCAACATCACCATCAACCACGGTGCCGACCGGCCATCGCGGATCCGGTTCCGCGCCTACACCGGCCAGGTCGACGCGGCCAGCCGATAATGCTTCAGCTCGGGGCCGGCCGCATCGGCGTGATCAATCGCCCCTTGGCTGGAATGAGCAGGCCGGCAATGGCGCTGCCGCCGAGCACCAGCGCTGCCATGACGAACGTCTTGGTGAACCCGGGCAGGCCGGGCAGGCCGCGGACGGTGCTCGCGACCACGAACGTCGCGGCGATCTGACCGCCGAGCGCACCGCCTAGCGTGCGGAGCACGGTGTTCATGCCGCTTGCCGCGCCGGTCTGATGCGCGGGAACGGCCTGCACGATCAGGTTGCCGAGCGCGGCGAATGCCAGGCCGATGCCGACCCCGAGTATCGCGCTGCTGAGCACCATGTCGTAGGGGTGCCGGCTGGCGATCGTCAGCCAGGCGCAAGCTATCGCGCTGAGCGCGGCACCGACGACGAGCGCGCCGCGCGAGCCGAACCGGCGCTCAACCCGGCCGGCCATCGAACCGAGCGCTCCCATCCCGGCCGCGCACGGCAGCAGGTAAAGGCCAGCTACCACCACCGAGGCGCCGTACCCGAATCCGGTGCTCTTCGGCAGCTGAGCGAACTGAGGGAGTAGCAAGAACCAGGCGTACAGTCCCGCGCCGACTAGAAAGGCAGCGAGGTTCACGGTCCAGACGCCGCGCTCGGCCATCATCGTCATGTCGATCAGCGGATGGGTGCTCCGCAGCTCGACCACGATCCACCCGCCGCTGATCAGCAGGCCGAACGTCAGCAAGGTCACCGTTCCCGCGCTTGTCCATCCCCACGCCGAGGTCTGCGCGATGCCGAGCAGCAGGCAGCACATGCCAGCGGTCAGAAGCGCGCCGGCGGTCCAGTTCACCTTTCCGGGAGACCGGACCTGCGACTCAGGTATGAGGCGCCACGCGCAGGCCGCGGCGATGGCCGTCGCGACGAACGGTATCCAGAACAGCCAGTGCCAGCTCAGATGCTCATCGATCAGCCCGCCGAGCACGAGCCCGAAACCACCGCCAACGCCGAGTATGGCCGACATCAGCCCGATGCTGCCCGCAACCCGATCCGGCGGGAACTCATCCCTGGCAATCGAGAAGGACAGCGGGAAGATGCCGCCAGCGACTCCCTGAACAATTCTGGCGACGATCAGCAAAGCCAGTGAGCCGGCGAGCGCGGCCAGCAGGGTGCCAGCCGTCAGTATCAGCAACGTCCACACCAGCAGCCGCTTCTTGCCGTACATGTCGCCGAGCTTGCCAATGATCGCGGTGCCTACCGACGCCGACAGCAAGAACCCGGTCAGCAGCCAGGTGACGCCGGTCTCGCTGGCGTGCAGGCTGTTACGAATCGTCGGCAGCGCAGGGATCACGGCCGAGCTGAGTACCGCGTAAGCGAGCGCGGCCAGCGAAAGGACGGCGAGCACCACAGCCGGGCGGGCACGCTGAACTGCGCGCGGGCTTAGCGACACTTGGTCACAATAGCCGAGCGGCTGTGCCCGTGCCCGCACCCGCCGGCCAAGCTGTCCACAGCACCAAAAGGAGGTGAAGAATACCGGCAAACCGCTCAGTCATGTTGAGCCAATCTGAATCTGTGATGGAATCATCCAAGTCAGCTCCTAGCCTGGCCCTCGCAGGGCTGGCGGAATCGACAGCAGGCTCCCAGCGCACGGAAGGCAGAACACGTCATGAGCGACCAACCGGGACAGGCTCGCGGAACCGAACCAGCAGGCCATGACGCGCACCACGCCTCGTCAGGACGCTTTGGCCGCCGAGCACTCATGCTCGGCGCCGCCGCGACCGGAGCGGGCGTGGCGGCGAGTGTCGCGGGGGGCGGCATCGCCGAAGGCGCGGCCACCGGACATCCTGTGCTGCTCGGCAAGGCCAATACCGCCCATGGCACGACCCAGGTAACCACCAGCGCGGGCAATGGCCTCCAGGGCCAGACGTCCGCCTCTGGGAACAGCGGGGTGGTGGGCTTCGACACCGCCTCGGGCAGCAACGGTCACGGCGTTTACGGGCACTCCATTCACGGCTCAGGGGTTCTTGGGGTATCGCAACACGCAACCGGCGTCACCGGCTTCGCCTCGACTAGCAATCAAAGCGGCGTGGCCGGAATCGACCAGGCGACGACAAGCGGCGGTCATGGCGTCTTCGGCCAATCGCAGCACGGTAACGGCGTGTTCGGGAACAGCCAGAACGGCGTTGCCTTGCACGGCAACAGCAAGCACGGCCTAGCGCTCCAGGTGCAGGGGAAGGCGAAGTTCAGCCAAAGCGGCGTGACGACGGTGAGCAAAGGCCACAAGAGCGTCACGGTCAGCCTGCCCGGCGTCACCCCATCGAACATCGTGCTGGCCACGATCCAGCGACCGCTCGGCAACCTGGCCGTGGCGGGGGCGCAAGCGGGCTCGGGCTCTTTCACGATCACGTTGACCGGCACCGCGGGCGGCAGCGTACCGGTCGGGTGGATGGTGATCGAGTAGCCAAATCGTCAGCGTGCCAGTCGCCGCGCTGACGAACGTGCCCGGCCCCGGCCATTTTGGTCGTCAGGCTGTAACGATTTATAGTGGGAAAAACTGAATCGTTGCGCAAGGCTGCATTACGTCTCTTTGCTTGCCGTCCATTCGGATGTATGGTCTGCTCCGATGGCGCCACTAATGGCACTAGCACCTCAGTGAACGGAAGGGCAAAGACGTCATGAGCGACCGGCCAGAACGGGCAAACAATATTGATCAACGGGGCGTCAAGACGCCCGAGACACTGCCGGCCCGCTATGGGCGCCGTGCGGTCATGCTGGGCGCCGCGGCCGCCGGCGCGGGTGTGGCAGCGAACCTAGTCGGTGGCGGAGCAGGTGAGGCGGCAACCGATGTGTCACTCCCCGTGCTGCTTGGCAAGTCCAATGCGACCAGCGGTACCACGGCCGTCACGTCTCGCTTGCATACCGGACTTTCTGGTCACGCTCAGGTCAACAATCAAGCCGGGGTTGCTGGCTTCAACACCGGTGCCGGGATAAATAGCTTCGGAGTGCTCGGCCACTCCGTACACGGAACCGGAGTGAACGGGGTATCCCAGCACGGCAACGGGATCGTCGGAAACGCGGCTACCGTCGGCTTCAGCGGTGTCGCCGGCATCGATTTCTGCAAGACGAAGGGAGCGCAGGGGGTCTACGGCCAGTCTAACCTCGGTGACGCTGTCCTCGGTGTTTCATTCGGCGGCACCGGCGTCGTGGGTCATAGCAGAACGCCAGGCCAGAGCGGTGTTTTCGGCCAGGACGCCGCTCCCCACGGCGGCAATGGCGTTACCGCCCAGTCTCATAACGGCACCGCCATGTTCGCGACAAGCGTTAAGGGAGTCGCGCTGCATGTGGACGGCAGGGCGCGATTTAAGAACAGCGGCGTAGCGGCCGTGTCGGCCGGGCAGCGGACCAAGAAGGTCAGCGTTCCCGGTATGACCGCCTCCAGCCTCGTACTAGCGACGATTCAGGATCCGCAAAACGGCGTGTTCATCGAAGGGGCAAAGCCCGCCGCCGGCTCGTTCACGATCACCCTTTCAAAGAACGCCGCATCATCCCTGCCTGTCGCCTGGTTCGTGCTCGGATAGCCGAGACGGACAAAGCAACCCCGAGCGACTCTAACAGTCGCTCGGGGGTCTTTCTGCGCCCGGGGGAATGCACGTCGCCTGCTAGTAACCTCAAAGCGGAGGGCGGCTCTGGCATCGACTGTGGCATCGACCGCCGGCCTGCGCCGGGGTATACCTGTGCTCGTGGACATCCATCTGCCTATCTGCGCGACGTGCGGCGTGCAATACGGGGCGCCTCGTGACGACTGCCCGATCTGCCTTGACGAACGCCAGTACGTGGGCTGGAACGGGCAGCAATGGACGACGCTGGCCGAACTGCGTGCGGCTGGCCACCGCGGCCAGGTCAGGGAGGAAGGCGAGAGAATAGTCGGAATCGGCGCCGAGCCGGCGACGGCGATCGGCCAGCGCGCGCTGCTCGCGTGCTCGTCCGCCGGCAACGTGATGTGGGACATGATTACCTATCTCGATGATGAACTCATCGCCCAGGTAGCCAAGCTAGGCGGCGTCAGCGCGATCGCGGTCAGCCACCCGCACTTCTACGGTTCGATGATCGAGTGGGCGCACGCGTTCGACGCCCCGGTGTACGTCCACGCCGCCGACCGGCAGTGGATCGCCAGGCCCGATGAGTCGGTCGTGTTCTGGGAAGGCGATACCAAGTCACTGGGCGACGGACTCACCTTGATCAACGCCGGTGTCCACTTCGACGGCGGCCAGGTACTGCACTGGGCCGACGCCGAGGGCGGCAACGGCGCGTTGTTGTCCGGCGACATTTTCTCCGTGGTGCTCGACCGTCGCTGGGTGACGTTCATGTACAGCTACCCGAACTACATTCCTGAGCGCCCCCGCGCCATCCGCCGACGAAGGGCCGTCCTGACCTCCGGTCTCGCGCAGATACCTAAGATAGGCCGCGCCGCGGGGCGCTCGATCCCCTGACGCAGCCGCGCCTCAAACCGCATCCGCGCAGTCTAGTTGGCGAGTGCCCGCCCCGCTCTGGCGCGTGAGCGGACTCGTCAGCGCCTGGTCAGCTCATGCCTTCTTCAGCGTGACGATGTCGAAGAACGCGATGCCGGAGTGCGCCACCTTGATGAGGCCAGCGACAAGCGAGCGGGCCTGGAACTGTCCGCCCGCCGGGCTGCTGAACGAGCCGAAATAGCTCGCGTCGCGCTGCTTGAAGTGCTTATGGCCGATCGTGCAAGGGGTTGTGACCACGCTGGGCGGTGCGGTAGCTACCAGCGTGGCTGAGCCCTTGACGATTTTGGTCGCCTTGACGCTTAGCCGTTTCGCCTTGCTGTCGAATACCGGCTTCCTCCCCACGCCGAAGATGTCGTAGGACACCGTCGCGTGCTTGGGCGCGCTGAGCGTCACGGTCTTGAAGACGCTCGCGAAATAGCTGTGGTTGGCTGCCAGCGAGACTTGGGTACGCTATTGAAATTCCAGGAGTCGAGCTCATGCGTGGTAGTCAGATCAATCTCGACGGAGCCGCTCGACGCGAAGACAGAAAGCAGCCATGAATGCCCGCCGACGTGGAATTTCGCGCTGCCGCTGAACAAGCTGATATTCGGCGGCCTGACGGCTACAGCAGCCGTTGCCGGGACGGCGCTGGCGAGCGGCGCGAGCGAGCGGCGCGAGCGACAGGACCGCGACACCCACGAGTACGAGCGGCCGAGACACGGACTGTGACCGGCCGCACACCGCGGCACTGAGGTGATCGAGGAACCTCAATTCTATCCCTCCTTGGGCATAGGCGGTTGACTAGTCTAAACTTGGATCACTCACCTAGAAGGGCGATTTGGCGTACTTCGCGAATCGCCCTTTTCGGGCATCCGTTGGCAGCTCTGTGGTCACATCCGCGACGTCTGCGTTTCTTATTGACATGTATGAGCTGATCGGCGTTTAGCCGGTGATGCCGCTCGGTAGAGTGCGACACGGACAACAGCGCCGGCCAGCGGTGGCCTGACTCGCGCCGCGCCGTGACCGCGTGCGTGGAACGCATGATCAGGGAGGGACGGATCCTTTGGAACTAAAGTCAGTTCGCATTCAGAATTACCGGAGCATCGATGACTCTGGCGTAGTTCCGATAGAGGAAATCACCTGCCTGGTCGGCAAGAACGAGTCAGGAAAGACCGCTTTCCTCCACGCGCTGCACCTGCTCAACCCGCTCAACCCGATCCGGGGCAAGATCAGGTTCGACGACGTCATGGACTTCCCGAGCAGCAGGTTCTCTTCCTATCGCAAGGTCAGGGATGAATCGCCTGCTGACGTGGTTACCGCCGTCTTCGAACTGACCGATACGGAGCTGAAGATCATCGAGGAAGACCTCGGTGCCGGCGTGCTCAAGAGCCGCGAGGTCACCGCGGCCAAGGGATACGACAGCCGCCGCCGGTACCGGTCCTCCTACTCTCTCGAGAAGGCCATCGCCCATCTGATCGGGCCGATCGAAGCTCCAGCCGCCGACAAGCAGGCCGCCCAGGCCGCCACCACGATCAGCGAGTTGGTGGCGACGCTGACCGCGATCAATGACCCGCACCAGTCGGTCACCGACCTGATCGCCAGGCTCGAGTCCTGGCACGATCTCTCGCTCGGCGTCTACCTCGTGGACAACTACTTCGATAAGTGGCTGCCGAGGTTCTTCTATTTCTCCGATTACAGCACGATGCGCGGTCGCGTCTCGCTACCCGACATCAAGGCAAAAGAGGTTTCTGGACACCTAGATGAGGCGGATAAGACCTTCCTGTCGCTGCTGCGGACGGTTGACGCCGACCTGGCTGACTTCGAGGAGGGCGATTTCGAGGCCCTAACCCGCGAACTCGAGGGCGCTGCCAACGGCATCACGCGCGATGCTTTCACCTACTGGCGGCAGAACCCTGGGCTTCGCGTCACCATCCAGATGTCGGCGGGCAATCCGGGCGACGAACCGCCGCTGAACCGCGGTCCGATCGTGAACCTCCGCATCTATAACCCGAAGCACGCGGTCACCGTGCCGTTCGACGAGCGCTCACGCGGCTTCGTCTGGTTCTTCTCGTTCTACGCCTACTTCAGCAACATCGACGAAGACCCGCAGCGAAGCACGATCCTGCTGCTTGACGAACCAGGGCTCAGCCTGCACGCGAGCGCCCAGGCTGACGTGCTTGCGTTTATCGAGCACAAGCTCGCACCCAAGCACCAGGTCATCTACACGACCCACTCGCCGTTCCTGATCGATCCGAAGCGCATCGACCGGGTACGCACCGTCACCGACTCCGATGATCGTGGCACGATCATCACCGCGGACGGCTACAAGACGGACATCGAGACCATGTTCCCGCTACAGGCGGCGGTCAGCTACGAACTGGCCAGGGCATTCGTCACCGGCCCGCACTGCCTCCTGGTCGGATGGCCTTCCGACCTCGTTTACCTGCAGCTGCTCAACCAGGCCTGCCAGGACGCCGACCGGGCCGCGCTCGACTCGCGCTGGGTCATCACGCCCGTTGGCGGCGCCGACAAGATGGCGGCTTTCGCCAGCCTGGTCGGCTCGGCCAAGCTCAACGTCGTCGCGTTGATCGACGGCAATCCACGCGACCAGCAGCGAGTCAAGGCCCTGCCGGACAACGGCTACTTCCTGCCGAAGTCCCTGATCCAGCTCAGCGACTTCGCGCCGGGAAAGGAAGCCGACGTCGAGGACCTAATTGACCCGGCCACCTACTGCGCCATCCTGTCGGGCGCCTACGCGGGCGCCTTGCCAAGGGGGGAGATCAAGCCAGCCGATCTCAAGGCGCGACTGCCGCGCATCACCGCCAGGGCTGAGATCTTCTTCAGGGATAACGACATCGCACACGGCCGGTTCGACCGTTACCGGGTGGCCGCCTACTTCCTGCGCAAGCAGGCCGACCTGCTGCCCAAGCTGAGCGCGAGCACGCTTGACCGCAGCGCGAAGATATTTGAACGAATTAATAGCTGCCTGACGCCGCAGAACTGAACGCCCGGCTCGCAGCCAATAAGGTTTTACTAAAACTAAATTTCCAACGATATTGCAATACCTGCTCCTCGCCCGGCGGCAGCGAGCAGGCAGCTGCCGCGCGGCACGCGCTGCCTGGGCTTTCCGCCCTGAGCGAACCCGTGGTCCGGCGTGACCGCTGCCATCGTTCGCGGACACGAGCCGTGCGCCAACGCAAGGTCGCAATGGCATCACCTATCGTAGTCGCACATACCTCAT
>DATNEK010000167.1:0-2539 GCA_035553055.1 Streptosporangiaceae bacterium
TCGGTAATATCGTTCAGACACATATAGCCGGCCGTATAAGCGAGAACGTCATCACGGCTGACACTACGCGTCGTCTTCCCCATGACGACTGCAAGTTCAGCTTCGTCGTCCACGGTGACGGATCCCGGCGGTATCCTTATAGGCTCGCCTGTGTCGATGAGGCGACTGGGAAACCTGGCGAACGTCACCGGCCAGGGTAGGACATCGACATAGGCCTCGGTGGCATGCCGGCCGTAATTGAGGCCGACCGCGATGACCTTACTAGGGCGGCTGAACGGAATCGCGCTCATCTCCGGATACGTCACTGATCGCTTTCGAAGCTGTAGTTCCCGGCCATGACCCCACCGGCAGTTGCGTTCATGGCCAGGTTCCCGCCGTCGACGGGGAGCACTATCCCGCTGACCATCGAGGCTGCAGGAGAAAGCAGGAAAAGCATCGGGCCGACAATCTCCTCTGGCTCGCCCATCCGGCCGAGCGGAATGCCGCGCACGATGGTCTCGATGGTTTGCCGCTGTGCCGGATCGTCGATCGCTGAAGACCAGCCGCGAGTGCGAAAATGGCAGGGGGCCAGAGCATTCACGCGTATGCCGTACCGGGCCCATTCGACTGCTAGCTCACGGGTGAGTTGGGCCACGGCGCTCTTGCTGACGTCGTAAGAGAGCGAACCCCCGGCCAGGGCCGTCAGTCCGCCGATGCTGCTGAGGTTGACGATATTCCCGCCGTTCCCGCTCGCTATCATCCTGCGGCCGGCCTGCCGGGCGCATAGGAACGCCCCGGTCACATTGACCTGCATGGTTCGATTCCAAGCGGCGAGCGGATAGTCTTCGGGCGCTGCCAGGGTGACCAGGATTCCGGCGTTGTTGACTAGGATGTCGATCCGGTCGAACTTCTCGTCCACGGCCCGGAACATGGCCTGGACCTGGTCTTCTGATCCGATATCGCAGGGGACGGCCAGGTGGCCGGCGCCCAGGTCGGCGATCTGCTTGTCGGTGTTGGCCAGGCCGGCCTCGTCGACATCCGCCGTTACGACGTCCGCGCCTGCCCTGGCCAGTGCGATCGCCGTCACCTTGCCCAGGCCGTCCGCCGCTCCGGTCACGACGGCCACCCGTCCGCTCAGGCCGAACAACTCCGACAGGTATGCGGCTTGGCTAGCGCCAGTACCTGGCATCTTGCTCCGATCAAGTCCAGTATCGATTTATCAGGTTGATCTGCATTCTCTGGTCGGCATAGGCGGGCGAGACCCCGGTGCTGGCCGGCGTGGCGGCTTCCCGGCTCGCGAGATCGCACGGCAGATACGCTGCGCTCTCGAAGGAGGCCTCCTTATCCCGGCCGGTAGCGTGAACGAGCGTTCCTTGTCGCTAGGTTGCCAGTGAACTGGTTGCCAGACGACTGATCACTGAAGATATGTCAGCGCCGGGGAGGGTGTCAATGGCATGGCTGGCGCCCGGCCAGCGGCGGTCTGCGCCAGAAGGTGACGCGAGGCCGCGCACCACGGAACTGGCTGATAGGGTCCGCGAGATAAGTGAGAACGGGTGCCCTGGACAACCTTGGCCCGATTGGAAGCGCCGCCGTCATGACGGTCGCTCCGCAGGTCCGGGCGGCTACTGCGCCTGGCGGTCTGGTGGTGCCGATCAGCCGGCGCCGAGAGCCAAACAACAATCCAAATCCGACCGGCCGCCGCGACGAGCCGGTGGGCGCGATGCTGGTAACGGACCTAACGCGCCGCCGACACTAGCGGCCGGCCACAGCAAGACATTGCATCCCTCGAGCCTCGTCGTCAGTACTTTCCCGGTCACGAACTGTAGCCGCACTCAAGCCGACTCTACCGCCGGGATGGACCGGCACGCCGCCAAGCTAACTGACCGGTCGCCAGTTCGAGCACGGCCGATTCCTGTACGTGACTCAGATGGGTGACCATGGCCGCGCGCGCGGCGGCCGCGTCGCCGGCCGCTACCGCTTTAGTGATGGCGGCATGCTCAGTAAGGGCCGCCGCCCGCATCTTGGCATTGTGGCCGGTCAGCGTTCTGCTCCGCAATCCCAGCGCGGCTAGCGTGGCGACCAGGCTAGAAAGGATCGGGCTGTTGGCCACGACAGCCAGTTCCTGGTGGAAGGCCAGGTCCAGCTCGAGGCTTCGCGGGATGTCATCAATGCAGTCGGCGAAGTTGGAGATGAGTGCCTCGAGTTTGCTGATGCCCTCCGGTGTCGCCCTGGATGCGGCCAGCTCCGCGATGCTGGATTCGAGCACCATGCGGGCATCTGTCAGGGCTGCTAGCCCGCCCTCATCCACCCTGAGCAGGAAGTCGATTGGTGCCGCCAGGAGCATCGGATCGAGCGACGTTATGTAGGTACCATCACCGTGTCGGCTCTCTAGGATGTTCAGCGTCATCAGACCGCGGACGGCTTCTCGTACTGTCGGTCGGCTGACGCCGAGCGCCTCGGCCAGATCGTTCTCGGACGGAAGCCGCTGAAAGGGCGCGAGCTTACCGTCGAGGATCATCTGCTTGATGTTGTTAATCACCTCTCCGGCCGCAGCCGGCAC
>DATNEK010000168.1:0-3736 GCA_035553055.1 Streptosporangiaceae bacterium
TTCTGCTGCAGGGTGAAGATCAGCAGCAAGCCGCCGACGAGCAGGAACCAGTTCCCGTTCAGCCCGAACCATTTGTCGAGCGCGTACGGGATCAGCGCCTGCGCGGACAGCAGGCCGGCGAACACCGCGCCGGAGATGAGCGTGATGCCGCCCGCGTAGGCGAACGCGATCAGGCTGAGCGCGGTCACCGCGTCGAACCGGTCGGCGCTCACCGAGCCGAAGTTGTACGCGTACAGCACCCCGCCGACACCGGCGATGCCCGCCGCGATGCCGAATGCATACAGCTTCACCGTTCGCGGGTTGATCGCCGCGGCGGACGCCGCGCGCTCGTTGGAGCGGACCGCGAGCATCCGCTGGCCGAGCGGGCCACGCCGGATGTACCCGACCGCGACCATCGCCAGCACGCAGCAGATCAGCGCCACCCAGCCGAAGACCGGGCTGGGCTGATTGCCGTCGATGCCGCGGAACGGGCCGTTCGGGCCGAGATCGAGCCCGAACCATTTCGGCTCGGGTACCGGTGAGCCGGCCAGGCCGCCGCCCCAGGTGCTGTTGACGAAGCCGAAGTTCTCGATGGCGACGGCGCCGGCCAGCGTGACGACGGACAGGCTCACGCCGCGGACCCGGACCGCGGAGACCGCGGTGATCAGGCCGATCACCACCGCGACCACGATGCCCGCGAGCGCCGCGACCGGGAACGTGATGCCGAAGTTGACGGCCATGTGCGAGATCGTGAACCCGGCGGCGCCGGCCAGCGCTAGCTGGATCACCGAGATCTGGCCGACGAAGCCGACCACCACCACGAGCGACAGCGCCATCAGCGCGCCGATCAGCGTATTGATCAGCGCCTCGCGGTAGTCGAACGGGAACACGATCAGCAGGACCGCGCCGACGAGCGCGCAGATCAGCCCGGTGCGGACCAGGTGCTGCGGACGCGGCGCCTGGGGCAGGCTCCGCTCGACGATCTCGCCGCGGCCGGGAATGCGCGACCCGCGCCAGAACAGCACGACGACGATGATGAGGAACGCCAGCAAGTCGGTGACGCCAGGCAGCGAGACCCCGCCGGACTGCGGGAACCAGGACTGCGCCGACGCGTACTGAAGCAGCGAGTACATGATGGCGATGCCGAAGCTGGCGGCGGCCGCGATGCCGAACGAGGTGAACGAGGCGATCAGCGCGGCGGCCAGCGCCGGGATGATCTGCAGCGGCAGCGTGCTCGGGTCAAGCTGGGTGATCGAGGCGGCCAGGATGCCGAGCCCCCCGGCAAGCAGGGCCGCGAGCAACGTGTTGACCAGCGAGATGATGTTTGGCGACAGGCCGCTGAGCATCGCCGCGGCCTCGTTCTCCGACACCGCCCGGGTGGCGAGCCCGAACCGGGTCCACTTGTACAGCGCGGCCAGCGCGCCAGCCGCCACGATCACGATGCCGGTGAGGATGAACCGATTGATCGGGACCACCGCGCCGAAGATGTGCACGACGTTGGTCGGCAGAATGCCGGGTTCCGGCTGCGGGGTCACGCCGAACGCGAGGATCATCGCCGACTGTGCGATGAGCAGCACGCCGAGCGAGGCGACGAGCTTGGCCAGCGGCGAGGAGTTGCGCAGCGGCCGGTAGACGGCGAACTCGGTGATCGCGCCGACCACGAGGACGAAAAGCAGGCTGAGCGGCAGCGCTACCGCGGTGGGCAGCGTGGCGAGCTTTCCGGCGTTCAGCGCCCAGAAGGCGTAGCCGCCGAGCATCGCGATGGCGCCGGTGGACAGGTTGATGATCCCCGACCCTCGGTAGGTCAGCACGACGGCGAGCGCGATGCCGGCGATCAGCGCTCCGGAGCCGAGGCCGAGGAGGATGAACAGCAGGATTTGTTGCACTGGTCATTCCTTGTCGATGTCGGGCTCAGACAGATCCACGGTGCCTGGTTAGCCAGATTCTGCGGCACGAAGCGCCGCGGCCGCGAGTATGACCCGCGGCCGCGGCGCGCCGAGCCGGCAACACAGGGCCGGTACCACAGGGCCGGTAACACAGGGCCGGTAACTCAGGCCGGTGGCTGCAGCCAGCCGGCCTCCTTGGTCCATTCGGGCTTGCCGCTAGTCACGCCGCCCGTGTACTCGAAGAACTGGATGCGGTCGTTGCACACGCCCGGCGCGTTCGAGTACTTGCCGCAGGCGAGCGCGGGGGCGCCGAGCGCCTGCGGTCCGGTGAACGCCTTGGCCTTGGCCAGGATCGCCGACGGGGACAGGCCCGCGTAGCCGATCTCGTTCATGATCTTGATGGTCGTCAGCGTCTGACCGAAGTTGACGATGTTCCATGGATCGGGCGCGTTCGCCGGGGTGGAGTACTTCTTCGCCACCGCCTCGTAGGCCGGCATACCCGGGTCGCTCGGGTCGCCGAACAGCGAGCTCGCGATCGAGTATGTCCAGTGCGGGAAGTCGCCGAGACCCTTGATGACCTGCCCGTTGAGGCACAGCGGCGCCGAGACGATCTTCTTGGGATCGGTGATGCCAAGGGTCTTGAGGCTCTTGGCGAGGTTCACGCAGCCGGCCGTGTCGCTGTACGGGATCACCATGTCGGCCGTTTGCGCGCCCGCCGCGGTGAGCACCGAGGTCAGGTCGGTCTGGGTCTCCGGGTAACCGACCGCCTTGACGGAGATGCCGGCTGCCACCAGCCCGGCCTTGATCGCCGCGGCGCCCACGGCGATGCCGGCGTTGTCTGACGGGTAGACCAGCGCGGCGGTCTTGGCGTGCAGGACGTCCTTCGCGTACGTGCCGAACGGCGCGAGGATGTGGGTCGCGTCCCCGAACAGGATCACCGCGTTCTTCTGCACGGAATCGATCGGGGTCGCCGCGACGCCATCGATCACCGGCTTGTTGCCGCCCAGCGTGCTGAAGAACGACTGCACGCCGATCGCCACGCCACCCAGCTCGATCACATTGACCTTCTTGTTGGCGAGGAACTTCTGCGCGCAGACTGTGCCTTCTTCCTCGGCCGAGGCGATGAAGCAGGTGACGAGCTGGATCGGGTGGCCGTCCACTCCGCCGAGCTCCGCGTTGGCGTAGTTGACCGCCATCTGCGCGCCGGCGGTGGCCAGCAGGCCAACGGCCGTCGGGCCGCCCTGCTGGTTGACATAGCCGATGTAGACCGGCGGCAGGGACTTGTTGGCCGCGCCGGACTTGCCGCCGGTGTAGTTCAGGTAGTTGGTGACGGACTGGGCGCCCTGGCCCCCAGTGCCCGTGCTGGCTGGAAGGCTGCTGGCCGGCGCCGCGCTTGTCGACGCGGGCGCGGTTGGGCTGGAACTCGAACTGCTGCTGCAGCCCGCCGCCGCCAGCACCGCTGCGGTGACCGCGGCGAAGCCGGCCAGGCCGAGTCTGTTGTGTCTTCGCACGGTGGTTCCTCCTGGTGGGTAAATCGTCACGACATCGCCGATGACCGAGAGCCGTTTTGTTGCCCCCAGGGAGCGTCAGGCTCTCCCCGATTCGCCACAGTGCCCAAGCCGCGCGTGGCAGGGATTCGCTCCGTCGCATTCTCCGGAGGGCATCGGGAAACCTGCAGGAAACACTTCCTCAGGAAAAACCGGCAGCTAGCCTCCGTCAACTATTTTGTTGACAATCCAGGTCACGATCACGTCAAGTGTGCGGAGGGCACATAATCGCGTCGGGCAAGTTGGCGTAGACGCCAATGCCGGGGAAAGCCGCGGTGGTGGAAGCTGGTGGCGGTCGTGCCTGATAAGCGCTGACGGCGGCCG
>DATNEK010000169.1:0-42706 GCA_035553055.1 Streptosporangiaceae bacterium
GGGACCTGCATGCCGCTGGCCAACCTCTACCGCCAGGCAAAAGCCCCGCTCCAATCCTTCTGCCAGCACGGAAAGGAGGCGAACCACCCAGCCTGAAGCCCTCGTCCCAGCACGAAGGGAGGTGAACATCTCATGACCGCAGTCGCCCTCGAACTGCTCACCCGCCCGCCCCGCGACCAGCACGCCGACACGCCTGGCGAACTCGCACCGGACGCCGTCGAATTCATCGCCGACACCGATAACCTGACCCTCAGGTGTTCGTGCGCCGCGAGCGACGATCAGCCGTACTGACGCCCAGCGTCAGTACGCCGTCCGCACGGGGACCCGGCATTCACCTGGCGGGTCCCCGTGACACGACAAAGGAGCGCAGCGTGGAACCACGCATCGTGTGGAACGACCTGCCCGGGCCCCTGAAGCAAGCGATCCGGGCCCGTACCGGCCCGATCACCGGCGTGCGCATAGCCTCGGCGGGACAGAACTCGCCGCTGGCTGCAACTATCGACGCTGAAAGCGGCACAGTATTCGTGAAGGGCATGCCCTCCGGGCATCGGCAGGTCGTCACCCAGGCCCGCGAGGCAGCAGTCGCCCCGCTCGTCAAGAGCATCTCCCCGGCGCTGCTGTGGCACTTCGACGAAGCCGGATGGAACGTCCTCGGCTACGAGCACGCACCCGGCCGCCACGCCGACTACACCCCCGGCTCCCCAGACCTCGACCAGCTGGTCCACCTCATGGACACGCTCAGCACGATCAAGACCCCGGCCAATCCCGGCCCGCTCAAGCGCGCCGAAGACCGCTGGAAGCCCTACCTCGATAACCCGGAATCGGCATCAGCCTTCGCCGGCCCCGTGCTCACCCACTCAGACTGGACACCCGACAACGTCCTGATCTCGCCCGACCGCGCCTGGCTGATCGACTGGGCCTGGCCCACCCTCGCCGCCGCATGGACAGACCCAGCCTGCTGGATACTCCGCCTCATGGCCTCCGGCGGCCACACCGCACCCCAAGCCGAACAGCAAGCCAACCGCCTCCCCGCCTTCCAGACCGCCAACCCCGCCCACATCGACCTGTTCGCCGCAGCCAACGCCCGGCTCTGGGACGAAATCACCCAATCCAGCACCAGCACCTGGACCGAAGATATGGCACAAGCCGCGCTCACCTGGCACGCCTATCGCCAGGCCCGCTTACCGGCGGCGCAACACGCGCGCATGCAACCGGGAAACGCTCCCGGCTGGTACCGCGGCAAAGGCCGTCGCCGTTGATGCACCCGCGCCCGCTACGGCACCACTCAGTGCCCCCCCGCCTGCCTGCCGAAGCCGCCGACACCGCCGTCCTGCACGCCCTCGACGGCTTCTACGTCCAGGAAACCGCCCTGCTCCAGGCCGCCATCACCCGCGCCGCCACCCACCGCGACACCGGACAGCAAGGCCGACAGGCCGAAGCCGACGCCCCCAGATCACCACCAAAGAAACCGCCATCAGCCGGTACCAGACAGCGTTCGAGAGGTCATCGCACAGGAAGGCAGCACCATCGAACGCAAAACAGCCATCGAAACACTCATCCACGAAATCCGCGTCACCGACAGAGGACTCATCCCCGTCTACCAGATCCCAGGACCCGTCACCCCCATCCCCGGACACAACACGGAAGACGACGGGGCGGCGGTTCGCACAACAACAGGTGGGCCTAACGTCCCACCATGCGAACCGGCCGATCCTCATCGAAGGCGATCCGGTCATAGTGCATCCGCGCAGGTCACGGCACTAGGCGCCGGTAGCCCAAGGCGGCAGAGCGCCTCGCCGGTCCGATGCGTTGTTTCAACGCCTCAGGACGACTAGACTGAGAATGTGCCTGTGATCTCAGCATGGCCGGTGGTGGTTCGGGATCGGATAGTGCATGCCTTCAAGCCAGTCGGGTCTCCCGGGGCGGAGGCGCCGTTCCGGACTTTGCGGCGGCACGCTTGGGTGAGCCCTGGGGTGCGAGTACCTCGTCGTTCCGATCATGGACTCGCTGGCCAGATGAATGTTTTCAGCTCTCTCAACGTCGCGGCTGCGCGGTTGGCCCGTCGCGGCAACTCGCCTGCTGCCGAGCGGGTAGCCCGGGCGGCAGCGAGCTTGGAGTCGGGGCCAGAGTTCGCGTTGCTGCGCCGCCTGCTGTCGGAACTACCTGACCAGGAGGCAGACCAGGTGATCGCCGGGGTGCTGCCCGAAGGGGCGCCCGACATGCTGGCCGGGGCACTACGCGCCATCGCGACCAGAACTGGGCAGGTATGCGCCGACGACATCATCTTGTCGTCGCCCGCCGAAATGATCTTCGCCGGCCGCATCGCCGAGGTGCGCGAAGGGTACGTGCTCCTGGTGCAGGCGAAGGGCCCGTCGACTATGGTGCCTCGCTGGATGGCCGGGGCGGCACACCGCGAGCAGGTGGGAGACCTTCTCGCGCTGATATCCGACAAACTTGACGGGGCGACCGCCGTCGTCGAGGCGGTTCCGGCCATCGAGATCGACGATCCCCCTGAGATAAGGGGGTTCACGCCGTTCGGGCGCGACGACGCGCAGACGCGGAGCATCACGGCAGATGACGCCCGGCTCCTAGCCGGGCGTCCGCAGCCGTTGCGAATCCTCTTCCCGGTGACGATCGGCGAATGACTGGAGAGAGCTGGCGGATTCGTGCGGGAAGCCCGAATGACCGCGAATTGCTCACATCCTTCGCATGCGCGGACCCGGCGGTGCGGTGGCAAATCGAGGTCGAGCAGTTCATCCAGGCGCAACTGCTGGAATGGGCGTTCGAGCCGCTCGCCGCCGAAGGAGACCCACGTCTCCTGCTTGCGTTCACCGCGACCGGAGAACTTCTCGGAGTCGCCGCGCATGAGCGGGCAATCCTCCAGGCCGCCGACAGATCTCAGTTCCACGCCACGAAACTGGAGGTAATAGCGGTGGGGCTGAAATGGCAGGGACAGCAGCTCCCCACAGGGGAGCGGCCTAGCGACATCCTCATGTCAGCCGTCATGACTGACGTTAGCGCTCGCGTCCCGCCACGCGACGCACGCGTCTTCGCCATCGTTCATGAAGATAACCACCGCAGCATCGCGTTGTGCCGTCGGCACGGCCTCTCCGAAGAGATGAGTCGTCCTCACCCGAGCTACCGAAGGATCGTAACTCCTCACAGGGTTCGTTGAACCCGCAGACGACTCAGCGGCATCGCGGGTCGGGAAGTGTTCTAAATAACGACCCATGGTGGACATGGTGGAGGTGGCGGGAATCGAACCCGCGTCCTTCAGTACCTCACCAGGGCTTCTCCGGGCGCAGTCTGCTGCGCGTTTCTCGGCCCCAGCGGTCACGCAGACAAGCCGCTGAGCAGGCCCAGTCGCTGTTTGATGTCCCGCTTAGTCCCGCGACCGGACTAAGCGGTTGATCCTCCTAGCTGACGCTAGCTACCGGGTCGGAGGAACTCCCGGGCTAACGGTCTCGAGGCTCGCTTAGGCAGCGAGGGCGAGACTAGTGCGCGATGAGTTGGCACTTATTCGTTGCGGCAACAGGATTTACGAGGTCACCACCGCAACCCTCGGCCCGCTTCCCCTGGATCAACTACCGAAGTCGAAGCCAGTCACCCCCTATGCAGTTTCCTTGATCGTACCCACCAGTCTGGACCTACGCCAACCTAGGGCGAAATGAGAAGCCCCTGCGAGCGCTGGCGGTGGCCGAAACGCGCTCGCAGGCGCTTGACCGGCAGGGTCGGGGCCGGTCTCAATGGCCCGGGCCTCCCCCGAGATGAAGCCCGGTTCTCATTACGACAACTGGGCCGCAACCCCCCAAGCGGCAGACCAGCGTCACTAGTAAAGACGTCAGAACGTTGCCGAGAGGTTGCTCGCAGTCACAACTCTTTGCATCGATCCTCGCGAGCCGCTGACTGCTGGCCCACGGAGCAGCTGACGGAGCCGGGTACGAAGGCTACGACCCGCTTGGCAGGTTAGCCGCGAACTGGCTGGCTATTCGCACCGCAGGCGCGAAGGAGGCTGAGCGGGCGAACACCACGACCGTGAACGCGACCTTGCCGCGGAATCCGACGAACCAGATGGCCCACCTGCCGTGGTGACCGGGCAGCCGCGCGATGCCGACCTGCCCGAAGACCTCGTCACCTGGCACGTCCGCTGCCCTGGCGGCGCCAGAGCTCACGGTCGACCGCATGAGATCGCGCAGCTGCTTGGCCACGGAGAAGCTGAGCTTGCGCCCTGTCGGCCCCTGTGTCGCTGGCGCGCTCACCAGCAGCGGTGAGTGCCAGGTTCCTGATTCAACCGCGCCGGCCACCAGTGCCATGTCGACAGGGCTCACCAGGACCGAACCCGTACCGATCGTGTCGGCGGCGAGTTCGCCGGAGTCGCTGCCAGGACTGCTCATCCGGCCGGGGAACGATGGCAGCGGAAGCTTCCAGGCTGGGCCGCCTATGCCGAGTCGCTGGGCCGCGCTGGTCAACTGTCGCGATGTCAGAACGAGCGACAGCCCGACGAACGCGGTGCTGCAGGCGTGCGCGAATACGTCACGGAAAGTTGGCCGCGATCCGAGATCGGGCTCGGCTGGGACGTTGGTGAACTCCTGGAAGTTACGCGGATAACATCTGACTTGCGACTTCGCGTTCACTACCCGAGCAGCGAGCAGCGCCTCCGTAGAGACGATGGTGAACGACTGGCCGGGCTGATACTTTCCGGCGAGCAAGCTGACGGTGGGCATCCCGTGCTTGGTTTGCCGCGCAGCGGCCAGTATCTGCCCGCCGCCCGCCCTTATCGCGACAATCCCGGCTGATGTCCCCGCTGCTGACAGCGCGCTCTGCGCGGCCTGCTGAACCGGCCCGCTGATGGTGGTGTGCACATCAGATCCGCGGACGCCCGGCCAGCGGTGCAGCACCTTGACTTGCTTGCCCTCGGCGTTTTGCACCACCACTTCGGTGGTCGGCTTGCCAGCCAGCTTCGCCTGGTAAGCCTGCTGCAATCCGGTCAGCCCGACTGTCGTGCCCGGCCGGTAGGGTTCGCCGTCGTCGATGAGTACTCTCGCCGTTTCTGTGGCGACCTGACCTGTGATGACCGGAGCCGCACTTTCAAACAGGCGCTCGGTGGTCCACCGGTGCCTGAGGTCAGGCACGTTGCGCAGAGCCCGACGGAGTTTGTTGTAGCCGCCCGGGCTGAGCTGGACAAGCTCGAGGAAGCGCTTGGGCGACCACGCTTCGATCTGACCGCTCATCTCGTCGGCATCGGATGGCGCGAGACCGGTCACCTTAGCCAGGCGCTGAGCGGTTCGCAGCGGATTGGTCACGCGATCGGGGATCACGCCGACTTCGACCACCGCCGACTTCCTGATCAGCGAGTGCTCCTGGGCGTCAAGCAGGACGGCCCGCCGCGGCATGGTGGTCAGCACCGCGAGTCGATCCCTGCGGCCCAGCCCGGGCACGACGACCGACGGCGACCAGACCACCTGCCACCCCGCCGTGGTGCGGCGCAGCTTGAAACTGCCGGTGTAGTGCCAGGACAGCCCGCCCCGGCCCAAGTCGAACGACGCGTGGAACTGCGCCATCGCCTGATTGCCACGCACTGAGATCTGGCCCATGTCGAGAAGCAGATCCTGCGCGCCGAGCTGGCGGTAAACCGATCGCAGGCGTTTCGTTACCGACACCGGATTACCGGTAGTCATCGCCGCGGCGGCAGTGTAGTTCTTCTGTTCCCAGTCGAGCAGGAAGCTCTTGACGCTAGCCGTCACAGACGAGCCAGCCGGGCTAATGCCGGTAACCGCGACAACGACGACGACTACGGCCACGCAGAGCAAGGCGACTGCCTTGATTACGGTGCGCCTGGATAGGAGGCCGCTCTTGCGCGACGGTCGACCCCGACCGCCGCCAGAACCGCCGGGCCTGGTCGCGCTCCTCGGCGGCTGGTGAACCGGTGGCTGGTGAACCGGCGGCCGGTTGACCGAAGGCGGTTGCCACTGCGGTTGAGGCTGAGCCTGCCGATCCGGTGCTTGGGGCGGCATGACGGTCGGCCCGCGATTGGCCGAGACCGTAGGCGGGCCTGGCGGGTCCGGCCAGTCGGGCGCAGGCAGATCGAGCATCGGCGGATCGGGGCGCTGCGCGGCCGCCATAGGAAGGACCTGATCGCCCACAGCTCCTGGCAGCGCGCCGCCAACGTGCGCGGCCGGCGCATCGGGCCAAGCCCTCCCAGGTCCGAGGCGACGAGGCAGCGGCGCATCCTGCCTTGGCGGATCGGATTGGGGTGCGTCAGGCCCGGCGGCGTCGGGCTGGGCTCGCCCAGCTCGATGCCTCGCTGTATGGGTGCCGCGCTTAGCCATGCCGGCCATCACATGCCATTGTGCTACCTACGCCGCCGCATGGCACGCTCAACCTCTCGGGCGGCATCTCTGCGTGCCAGTTCGTGGCGCTTATCGTAAGTTCTCCGGCCGCGTGCAAGCGCCAGCTCGATCTTTGCCTTTCCGTCGGTAAAGTACAGCGAAAGGGGTACCAAAGTCAGCCCGCCCTCCGCCGTGGCGCGGGCGAGCTTGTCAATTTCCTTACGATGCAGCAGCAGCTTGCGAACCCTTCGTGGTTCGTGGTTCGTCCACGTCCCAAGCGTGTACAACGGGATGTGCACGCCGTACAGCCAGATCTCGCCGTCGTTGATCATGGCGTAGCCGTCTGTCAACGTTGCCCTGCCCGCTCGGAGCGACTTGACCTCAGTACCCGTCAGCATCAGGCCAGCCTCAAGCACGTCCAGAATCTCGTAGTCGTGCCTCGCCCGCCGGTTGCTGGCGATGATCTTCCTGCCCTGCTCTTGTGCCACCGTCGGTTCTGATTCCCTTAGACGCGCAGATAACGCCTAAGCGTCAAGAACGAAGTCGATCCGCAGAGTGCCAAGCCGATCAGCATGGTAACGAGCACGACCTCGACCAGGTCAGTGGTTGACAACTGCACGGGGAACGGGAAGTACTGCTGCAGGCCGTCGAGCCCGGCCTGGGCGCCAGCGAGCAACGCGGTCGCGATCAGCCAGCCGAACAGACCAGCGATCATGCCCTCGACCAGGAACGGCAGCTGCACGTAGAAGTTGGACGCGCCAACCAGACGCATGATGGCTGTCTCCCTGCGCCGGTTGAAGGCCGAGAGCCTGATGGTGTTCGCGACGAGCAATATGGCCGCCACGATCAAGATGATCGCGACCACGATCACCGCGTTCCTGGCACCGTCAAGCAACTGATAGAACTTCGTCAAGATCGCCGAGTCGTCACCGACAGAGTCCACGCCAGGCTGTCCGAGAAGCGCGTCCGTCACCGGCACCGCGTCCGCCTGGGCATTCTTCATCTTCACCTGGAACGACGCTGGCAGATCTCCTGGCTGCACGAAGCTGAGCATCACAGGTTCGTTGTGGAACAACTGCTTGGCCTGCTGGAACGCCTGCGCCTGGCTCATGTAGGTGTAGTGGACCACCTGCGGCAGGTTATTGAGCGTGGATTCGATCTGCGACATCTCGGACTTGGTGACCGGGCCGTTCTTCGCGCAATTCGGGTCGGGATTGACGGCCGAGCACAAGTACACCGACAACTGGAGCCTGCTCTGCCACAACGACCTGGTGTGATCGACCTGTTTGACGAAGAGCAGGCCGGTGCCGAGCAAGGACAGGCTGATCGCGACGACCACGATCAGCGCGGCGGTCATGGTGAGGTTGCGCCGTAGACCCACCCACACTTCGCCGAACACGAACTGCGCACGCATGTAGCTGATCCTTCGGTTGTCTTCGCCAGGTCGATTGCCGTCCTGGCTAGTGCCTGGGCTCAGTAAGCCTGACCGTAGACGCCGCGCGACTGGTCCCGCACGACCTTGCCGTACTCAAGCTCGATCACGCGCTTACGCATGGAGTCCACGATCGCGGCGTCGTGCGTGGCCATCACGACCGTGGTGCCGGTCCTGTTGATCCTGTCGAGCACCTTCATGATCCCGATCGAGGTCGCCGGGTCGATGTTCCCGGTCGGCTCGTCCGCGAGCAAGATCATGGGACGGTTGACGAACGCCCTGGCCATCGCCACCCGCTGCTGCTCGCCGCCAGACAGCTCGTCGGGCATCCGTTCGCCTTTGCCCTCAAGCCCGACCAGATCGATGACCTCGGGTACGACCTTGCGTATGAATCGGCGCGGCTTGCCGATGACTTCAAGCGCGAAAGCGATGTTCTGGTACACATTCTTAGCCGGGAGCAGCCTGAAGTCCTGGAAGACGCATCCTATGCGCCGCCGGAGCTGTGGCACCTTCCAGTTCGTGAGCCTGGCCAGGTCGCGGCCGGCCACGTAGATCCGGCCCTCGCTCGGCCGCTCCTCCCGCAGGATCAACCTGAGAAATGTCGACTTACCTGACCCTGACGGCCCGACGAGAAAGACGAACTCGCCCTTTTCCACGTCCAGGTTGACGCTCTCCAGGGCTGGACGGCTCTGGTTCGGGTACGTCTTCGTGACGTTTTCGAAGTGGATCACAGGCCCGCCGTAGCGCTCGATACTCCAGATGTGCCCGGGCAGCGAAGCGGCCCTGGTTTGATCAGGGGATAGTCTAGGGGGGAAACTGAGCTGGAACGTCCAACATTGTCGAACCGACACTGTGACGACAGCGGACGGCACACTCGGGAGGCAGTCGTGAGCTGCGAACACCTGATCTGCGCACAGTGCGCTGGACCGGTCGCGGAAGGCCGGTGCCCGGTATGCCGAGCAGCAAAGTCCGACCTGCACAAGCACAGCCACGGCACAAGCGTCCAGTACGCGTTGTTGTTGCTCCTGCTAGCGATAGCCGTGATCTTGGCGATACAGCATCTAACGCACTGACGCCGAGACGATTACTGACCCTGGGTGCGGAGCCAGCGAATCTCGGCCTCGATGAATTCGTCGATCTCGCCGTCCATGACCGCGGCGGTGTTGCCCGTCTCGTAACCGGTGCGCAGGTCCTTGATGTTCTGATACGGGTGCAGCACGTAGTTGCGGATCTGCGTGCCCCAGCTCCGCCTTGGCTCGCCGCGTAGCTCGCTGAGCTTGGCTGCCTGCTCCTCGCGCTTGCGCTCGAGCAGCTTGGCCTGCAGTACGGCCAGCGCGCTCGCCCTGTTCTGGATCTGGCTGCGCTCGTTCTGACAGGTGACCACGATTCCGGTCGGCAGATGGGTGATGCGCACAGCCGAGTCGGTGGTGTTCACTCCCTGTCCGCCCGGTCCGCTTGACCGATACACGTCAATCCGCAGCTCGTCGTCCGGAATGTCGATGTGATCGGCCTGCTGCACGACCGGGATGACGTCGACGCCGGCGAACGAGGTCTGCCTGCGCCCCTGGTTGTCGTACTTGGAGATCCTGACCATCCGGTGGGTGCCGTGCTCGCCCCTGAGCGTGCCGTAGGCGTAGGGCGCCTTGATCGCGAAGGTGGTGGACTTGATCCCGGCCTCTTCCGCGTAGGACGTGTCGTAGATCTCAGTCGCGTGCCCATGCCGCTCGGCCCAGCGCAGGTAGATGCGCTGCAGTCCCTCCGCCCAGTCCGCCGCGTCCGCACCGCCAGCCTGCGCGGTGATCGAGATCAGCGCGTCGCGCGAGTCGTACTCGCCGGACAGCAGGGTCCGGATCTCGAGCTGGTCGATCTGAGCACGGATCGCCGTCAGCTCGGCGAACGCCTCGACCCGGCTCGCCTCATCATCCTCGCTCTCAAGCAGTTCGAACATCACCGACAGGTCCTCGAGTCTGCTGCGCATGCTGGCGAGCCTGGAAAGCTCGGCATCAAGATAGGAGAGCCGCCTGGTCACAGCCTGCGCGTTCTCCTGGTCTTCCCATAGCGTGGGGTCGGCCGAACGCTCCCTAAGCTCGTCGGCTTCCTTCCTCATGCGGTCAGGGTCAAGTACCGCCTCAATACTGACGAGCTTTGATGACAGGTCCGATATCTCGTCGGCAGGGTCGATTGCCATGCGGGAAGCCTACGCGACGCAGCCGCCAGATCCGGCGTGGCGCTCGCCAAGATCAGCATTCGGGCGGTTCGCTCGCGCCGAATCATCAAGCCGGCAGGGTGCTGGTCGACACCAATGTCCTGATCGCCCTGACGGCAACCGACAAGGTCGCGACCGTGAACGCGTCGCTTTCCCAGATCTCCCCGAGCGTCTGGTTGGCTCGGGCCACCGCTGACTCATTCCTCGCCACCCAGGCGGCCAGCCGGTCTTCAGGAGAACCCGCGCCCGTGACGGTCAGCACATCCTTGGCGAGCGCGGCGTGCGCGGTGTACAGGTCGTCCCTGAGCGCACCCCTGGCCATGGTGTTCCACCGGTCATCGCGCGGCAGCGCGGTGATTCGGTCGCGCAGCCTGCTGATCTGCAACTGGTCGGCTAGGTCGAAGTAGACCTCGGCGGCTTCATCGACGGTGCGGCCGACGACGGCGGCGGTCTCCACGATGTCGAACGCCGAGTAGGCGGGAACCATCGCGGCGACCCAGTGAGCGAATGAATCAGGGAAGCCGAGCCTGACGAACGCCGCCCGCCGCACGTCGAACTCGCTCTGGTCACGTCCGACCAGCATCTTGGGCAAGGCAGCCGCCACCGCGAGCACCCCGTCGGTGAAGTAGTCGATGGTCGCCTGGATGTCAAAGGGCGGCCGCCGGAAATGCAGCAGCCACCTGGTCGCGCGCTCGGTCAGCTTCCGGGCTTCGAGCAGCGCCAGCACGTAAGCGTTCGCGTCTACCTCGCTCTCCATCGCCTTCAGCTCGTCCCAGAACCGCGCCATGTCGAACACCTGGCGCGCGACCAGCCAGGCCTCGGTGATGTCAGGCACCGCGGCGCCGGTCTCCTCGTTAAGCCTGAACGCGAACGTGATCCCCGACCTGTCCACCATGTCGTTGATCACCGCGGTCGTGATGATCTCCCTGTGCAGCCGGTGCGCCTCCATTCGATCGGCGAACCGCTCACGCAACGGGACAGGGAAGTAGCCGCGCAGCACCCGCCGGAGGTAAGGATCATCAGGCACCTCGGAGGCGAGCACCTCTTGCGCGGCAGCGATCTTGGTATGCGCGAGCAGCACGGAGAACTCGGGCAGCGTCAGCCCGCTGCTGGCCGACCGCCGCTCGGCCAGGTCCTTGTCGCCAGGCAGGACGTCAAGCCGCCGCCTGATCCGCCCCTCACGCTCGAGCTTCCTTATGTACCTGGCGTGGACGTGCAGCATCTGCGGAGCCTGCGCCTTGGCTGCCGCGAGCGCCCGGTTCTGGTGGTAGTTGTGCGCGAGCACAAGCTCGCCGACCTCGGTGGTCATCGCCGCGAGCAACTCATCCCTGCCGCGGGTGGTCATCTCGCCATCGCGGACGACCTCGTCGAGCAAGATCTTGATGTTGACCTCGTGGTCCGAGGTGTCCACCCCGGCCGAGTTGTCGATGAAGTCGGTGTTGACCAGCCCGCCACCCAGCGCGTACTCGATCCTCGCCTCCTGGGTAAGGCCCAGGTTCCCGCCCTCGCCGATGACCTTGGCCCGAAGCTGGGCCGCGTCTACCCGAACCGCGTCGTTGGTCCGGTCACCAGCGTCGGCTTGCACCTGCCCGCTCGCCTTGACGTAGGTGCCGATGCCGCCGTTCCACAGCAGATCGACCGGAGCCTGCAAGATCGCCGAGATCAGCTGGTCGGGCGACAGCGCCATGACGCCTGGATCGAGCCCGAGCGCGGCGGAGGCCTGCGGCGAGACCGGCACCGACTTGGCCGACCTTGGCCATACACCGCCGCCCGCGGAGATCAGGCCGGTGTCGTAGTCGGCCCATGAGGATCGCGGCTGTTCGAATAGCCTGCGGCGCTCGGCGAAGCTGACCGCGGGATCGGGGTCAGGATCAAGGAAAACATGCCTATGGTCGAAAGCAGCGATCAGCTTGATGTGGGCAGAAAGCAGCATGCCGTTGCCGAATACATCTCCTGACATGTCGCCGATGCCGGCCACCGTGAAGTCAGTCCGGTCGACGTCGATGCCGAGCGTCCGGAAGTGGTACTTGACCGACTCCCAGGCGCCGCGCGCGGTGATGCCCATCTTCTTGTGGTCGTAGCCGGCAGACCCGCCCGAGGCGAACGCGTCGCCGAGCCAGAACCCACGGCGCAACGCGATCTCGTTGGCGGTATCAGAGAATGTGGCCGTGCCCTTGTCTGCGGCGACCACCAGGTACGGGTCGTCGCCATCCAGCCGTACGACGCGGTGAGGCGGTATCACCTGGCCGGCCCTGAGGTTGTCGGTGACGTCGAGCATGGCGCTGATGAACTTCTGGTAGCAGGCCCTGACCTCACCGGCGTACGCCTCGCGATCGGCCGGGTCGGGCAGTTGCTTGCAGACAAAGCCGCCCTTGGCGCCGGACGGCACGATCACCGAGTTCTTCACTTCCTGTGCTTTGGCCAGGCCAAGTATCTCGGTACGGAAATCCTCGCGCCGCTCCGACCAGCGCAATCCGCCGCGCGCGACGCCTGCGAACCGCAGGTGCACTCCTTCGAACCTGGGCGAGTACACGAACAGCTCGAACTCGGGTCTCGGTGCCGGCAGGTCGGGCACGGCCGCCGCGTCCAGCTTGAACACCAGGTAAGGCGGTGCTGGTTCGGGCGGAACATCGCCCGAACCCGGCTCGGGACGGAAATAGTTGGTCCGCCGCGTCGCGGTGATCAGGCCGAGGTAGGCGCGCAGGATGCGGTCTTCGTCCAGGCTGGCAACGTCGTCCAGGGCGCCAGCGATCACCTCGACGAGAGCCTCGCTGGTCTCGGCGCCCTGGCGGTCTGGGTCGAACCTGGACTCGAACAGCCGGATGAGCTGCCGTGCGATCACCGGGTTGTGCCGCAGCACGGCGGCGATGTATTCCTGGCTGAACGTGGTGCCCGCCTGGCGCAGGTACTTCGCGTACGCGCGCAGCACGACCACCTGGCGCCAGGTGAGCCCGGCGTCGAGTACGAGCGCGTTGAAGTCGTCGTCCTCGATCTCGCCACTCCACAGCGCGACGAGCGCGCCTTCTAGCTGGCCGGACACGGCCGCCAACTCTGGCAGCGCCTCGCGCCTGGTATGGCCGCCGGGCCCGGCGGCTACTGAATCCCTGCGCAGCCCGAAGTCGTAGATCCAGAACGACCCCCCGCCAGCTCCTGACGTGGTGAACTCATACGGGTGCTCGTCGACGACCTCGACGCCCATGTGCTGCAGCCTCGGCAGCACGTCGGTGAGCGTGATCGGCGGGCCGTTGCGGTGAATGGTCAGCCGCCAGACCCGCCGCATCCCGTCAGCGCCGTCGGCCCGATTGCCGGCCGCAGGCTCGTAGCCGGCAGGCACGCCGCCGGCGTAACCGCTCGACTCCCACATCTCGAACGAGATGTCCTGCCCGCTGTCGCGCATCTGGAGGATCTTGGCCAGGTCAGAGACAGCAGCGGCGGCAGGAACATCGGCCTTGTAGGTCTCGCTGACAGAACCTGCGAACTCGGCCAGCAAGGCACGGCCAGGACCCTCGCCAAGCTGGTTAACCGCCTCCTCGGTCAGGTCGTCATCCCACGACCTGACGGCGGCGGCGACGGTCTGTTCCAGCTTGCTGACGTCAACGTCGGCGAGCTTGCCGCCTCGGTCAGCCCTGACCACCACGTGCAGTCTCGCGATCGGTGTCTCGCCGACCACAGCGCTGTAGTCAATCTGGCCGCCGCCGAGCGTCCTGCGGAGTATGTCCTGTACGGCGAGCCTGACCTTGGTGTTGTACCTGTCCCTTGACAGGTAGATCAGGCAGGAGACGTACTTGCCGTAGATGTCCTTGCGCAGGAACAGCCTGGTCCGCACGCGTTCGCGCAGGCGCAGCACTTGCGAGGCGACGTCGGCCAGCTCATCTACCGGCGTCTGGAACAGCTCCTCGCGCGGGTAGACCTCCATGAACTCGGCCACGTCCCGGCCATCATGGCTTTCCGCCGATACCCCGCTGACCGCGTAGACCTCGGACAGCTTGCGCTTGAGCACGGGGATCCTGGTGATGCTCTCGGTATACGCCATGTGGGTGAGCAGGCCGAGGAACCGGTACTCGCCGACCACCTCACCGGACGGCGAGAGCCGTTTGATGCCGACGTAGTCAAGGTAGCTCGAGCGGTGCACGGTCGCCCTGGTGTTCGCCTTGGTCATGATCAGCCGGTGGGCCGGGTCGGTTGCCAGGTCGAGTGCATGCTTCGGCAGCGCGGTCGAACCGGTCTTGTCATGCCGCAAGATTCCAAGACCGGTACCAGGCACGCCGCGCAGCCCAAGCGTTCCGTCCTCATCGACCAGGTCGTACTCCCGGTAGCCGAGGAACGTGAAGTGGGCGTCGAGCAGCCAGCGCAGCAGTTCGGTGATTTCGGCGGTCGACTCGGGAGCGTCCGGCTCGGCTTCATCGTCGGCTTCACCGGGTTCCGCCTCCGACGCCTCCGACCCTGCCGACCCGGCCGACCCGGCCAACCCATGAGCGTCGGCCTCAGCGGCGAGTTCGTCGGCCAGCCGCGTCGCCATCGCTCGCATCTTCGGGTAGTCCTCGACCGCCATCCGCACGTCGGCGAGCGCGGTGTCGAGCGCCACTGCGATGGCTTCACCGCGCTCGGCATCAAGCCTGGTGACCTCGATATGCGACCAGGACTCGGCCAGGTGGTCAGGTCGCGTCGGCCGTTTGTCGATCTGGTCAGGACCCTCGATCGGCTTGATCACCTCGTGCAGCGTGCCTGTCACATCTCTGCGGACCAGGAGCTGCGGGTGCACGACCAGCTCAGGCGTCACGCCGTGGGCGTCCAGCGTCATCGTGATCGTGTCAACGAGGAACGGCATGTCGTCGGTGACGACGTCGATCACGTCCCGGCTTGGCAGCAAGCTCGGCTGCGTACCAGATCTGACCTTCACCAGCGCACGGCCTTGCGGCCGGTGCGCGGCAAGCTCCGCGTGCGTGGCGGCGACCAGCCCGGTTCGCTCAGGGCCGGCCGTGATCAGGTCGGCGGCATCGACGTGCCGGTAGTAGCTGCGCACGTAGTTGAGCTGATTACCGATGCTGGGATCCGCCCTGAGCTCGGCTGCCGCCTCAGCGAGCAGCGCCTGTTTGGCCGCGCTCTGGTGCTCGGACATGATGCCACTCCCTCGTGGATTCAGAGCCTGTCCCGAAGTTCCCAAAGAAAGGGGTAGTAACGCAACGGCACACGGCGGTGAAGATACGGCGCACCCGACGAACTGCCGGTACCCGACTTCGTGCCGATCTGCCGTTCCACCATCTGCACGTGACGCCCACGCCACAGCGCGCACATCTCGTCGTGGGTGAGAAGTCCCTCGGCGAGCTGCCACAGGTCGTCATGGCTGGCCCGATCCTTGGCGATGATCAGCAAAGACTCGCACACCCGCTCCTCGCCGCTCACGTCGAGGCCGCGACGGCCGAGCAAGCCGAGGTAGGAGTCCCAGAGCGACGGCTCGGCTAGCCTGCGCGACAGTCGTTCCCGCTCGTCGTCGGTCAGGCCGCGGAACCTGGAGATGAACCGCGCGTCCTTGGCGCCGGAGAGGAACTCTAGCTCCCTGAACTGGACTGACTGCAGGCCGCTGGCGGGCGCGAGCGCCGACCTGAACTCGAGAAAGTCCTGCGGTGTCATCGTCTCGATCACGTCGATCTGACTGACAAGCAGCCGTTCGATGACGTGCGCGCGCCGCAGCAGGTGCGCCGCTAGCCAGGTCTGGTCGGTGTCCATCGCGTCTCTGGCGGCCTCGAGTTCGTGCAGCAACTGCTTGAACCACAGCTCGTAGACCTGGTGCACGGTGATGAACAGAAGTTCGTCGTGCGCGGGCGGGTCGACCAGAGGCACCTGCTGCGCGAGCAACTCGGCCAGCCTCAGGTAGGTGCCGTAAGTCAGGCGCCCACCCTCCTCGCCAAAACTGCGAGTCATCGCCTCTGGCCTGGTACGTAGTAGGCGAGTACCTCGGGGTTGGCCAGCGAGTCTGGGTCGGCGGCCTCGCGCAGCGGCGTTCCGGTAAGGATCTTGCGCACCGGGACCTCGAGTTTCTTGCCTGACAACGTTCTTGGCACCCCAGGGACCTGGTGTATCTCGTCGGGCACGTGCCTGGGCGACAGCGCTGACCGCAGTGCTGACTTGATCGCGCTTGTCAGCTCGCTCGTCAGCGCCTGACCAGGCGCGAGCACCAGGTAGAGCACAAGCTTGCCGTCCGTGCCCAGTCCGCCGGTGTCAATGACCAGGCTGTCGGTCACCTCGGGCAGATCCTCAACGACCCGGTAGAACTCGCTGGTACCCATCCTGACCCCGCCGCGGTTCAGCGTGGCGTCCGAGCGGCCGTAGATCACGCAGCCGCCGTCGGGCAGGATCATGATCCAGTCGCCGTGCCGCCATACGCCGGGGAACTCAGCGAAGTAGCTGGCCTTGTACCGCTCGCCTGCCTGGTCGCCCCAGAACCCCACCGGCATCGACGGCAGGGGTGCGGTCAGCACAAGCTCGCCGACCTCGCCGATCACCGGCTCGCCCGCCGCGTTGAACGCCTCGACCTTAGCCCCGAGGCACGGCCCGGCGATGATCCCGCTCCGAACCGGCAAAAGCGGATTCGGCCCAACAAAGCCGGTGCAGACGTCGGTCCCGCCGCTGAACGAACCGAGCACGAAGTCGCTCGCGCCGCCGGGGGCGACCCCGGACTGCACCCAGTCGAAGGCTTCGGGAGGGAGCGGCGAGCCGGTCGATCCGACGCCGCGCAGCCTGGCCAGGTCGTGCTCGGCGGCCGGCCGCAGGCCGGCCTTCATGCAGGCGATCAGGTAGGGGGCACCGCTCCCGAAGTAGGTCACGCCGGTATCGGCGGCCAGCCGCCACAACTCGCCGACCTCGGGGTGGGTGGCGCTGCCGTCATAGGCGACCGCCGTCGACCCGGCCAGCAGCGCGCCCGCTAGGTAGTTCCACATCATCCAGCCGGTCGTCGTGTACCAGAAGAACACGTCAGCGGCGCCGATGTCCTGGTGCAGGCAGAGCGCCTTGAGGTGCTCAAGCACGACGCCGCCGTGTCCGTGCACGATCGGCTTGGGCAGTCCCGTGGTGCCCGACGAGTACAAAACCCACAGCGGATGGGCGAAAGGAACCTCGTCGAATTCGCAGCTCCCGACGGCAGTGTCGCCCAGCGACTCCCATGGCGTCGCGGGCACCGGCAGGTCAGGTGCGGCTCCTGTGGCACCGACATAATCGACGGTGACCATCGCCTCCAGGCCAGGCAGCGCGGCGGCGATGGCCGCGACCTCGGCCCGCCGGTCGAATGTCTTGCCGCCGTACACGTAGCCGTCAACGGCGATGAAGACCTTCGGGCGGACTTGGGCGAACCTGTCGATGACCGCTGGGGCGCCGAAGTCAGGCGAGCACGAGGTCCAGATCGCGCCAAGGCTGGCCGTCGCGAGCAGGCCGATCAGCGCCTGGGGGGAATTGGGCAAGTACGCGGCGACCCGGTCCCCGCGTTCTACGCCGAGCCGAATCAGGGCGGCGCGCAGGGCGGCCACCCGGCGGTCGAGTTCGCCGTACGTAAGCGCACCAGCATGACCGGCCTCGGAGCGGTACACCAGAGCCGTAGCATCAGGAGTCGTGGTCGCGGCTCGGAGTGCGTTGCGCGCATAATTCACCGTAAATCCGCAGAACCATGCGATGTCAGGCATCTGTTCGCCGCTGATGACCGGCCCGGCGCCGCGGCTGCCGAGCACGTCGAAATAGTCCCAGATCGACGCCCAGAAGTCGGCGGGCTCGCTGACCGACCATTGCCACAGCGCGGCGTAGTCGCTTGCGCCCGTGCCGACGCCTCTTTCCTTCAGCCAGCGGGCGTAGTCGGTGATCCGCGCTCGTTCGATCGCCTGGGGACTGGGAGTGGCGAGCAGCGCTCCGTAGCCGCGTCCGGCCGCCGAACCCTGCTCTTGCCGCATCGACTCAAGCCCCATTTCACGCTCCGTCACCAGTGACCTGACCGTTTATACCAGCCCGCAGCGCTGGCCAAGGGGCGAGGAACCCCTTGCGGTGATAGCTAGCCTCGCTGGAACCGGCGTAGCGCCACAAGAGCCCAGATCGCCTCGACGACACCGAACGGCCAGGCGCCAGAGGCGAACCCGTAGCTGCTGGCCAGCGCGCAGCCGAATGCGAACGCGAGCACGAACCGCCGGTGACGGCGCTCAAGCGCGTACATCGTCATCATGAACATGAGCGCTACTACCCCATAGACCGTCAGGCCGACGGAGCTCATCGATCCTCATTCCATGACGGCGGCGACGACCAGTCTTGTGTCGGAGAGGTCGTCGAGAACAGGTTCGGCGCCCGCGTCCCTTAGTTCGGCCGACGTGGACCGGCCGCTGGCGACGCCCACGCATCGCACCCTTGCCACCTTGGCCGCCGCCACGTCCCTGATCGAGTCGGCCACGTACACCACGTCAGCGGGCATCAGGCGCACCTGGTACTTCTCGTTGGCACGATCGAGCGAGCGCAGGATCTGGGTGCCCTTGGGGTAGACATCGGACCCGAAGCCTCCGACGTCAGGATCCAGGTAGCCGTCCAAGCCGAAGGCGCGCAGTTTGCAGGCGGCGTTCTGCTTGATCGTTCCGGTCAGCACGGTCTGTATGACGCCGGGAAGCCCGGCGATCGCCTGCAGCGCATCAGCCGCACCTGGCAGCATCCGGCCCTGCTCGGCGAGTAGGTCGCGCCTAGCGCCGAACGCGGCGGCCAGTTCGGTGCTGTAGCTGGCGAGCAGGTCGACCTCGGCTGGCTGCGGTTGACCCTCGCCCGGCATTCCCTCGTTGAGCGCGAGCGATTCGAAGAAGATCTCCGAGTCGCTCGCGCCCGCGAGCTGCGGCAACGCGACCAGCCGTCTGCCCGTAGCCCGCATGAACGCCTCGGCGTAGGCGTCGCGGGAGACCCTGGCCACGTCGATGAGTGTCAGGTCGATGTTCCACAAGACCAGACGATGACGGATTGCTTGCCTCCGGTTAATGACTGAACTGAGTAGCCGCCTCCGGTTAACCCACTTTCGGATTATCCCATGTGCGGATAACGGAAATCGGTCGGCGGGGAGAGGGTTTCCTTGATCGACCTGGCGTTGACCCAGCGGATCAGGTTAAGGATCGAGCCGGCCTTGTCGTTGGTTCCGCTGGCCCGTGCTCCGCCGAATGGCTGCTGACCGATCACCGCGCCTGTCGGCTTGTCGTTGATGTAGAAGTTTCCGGCCGAGAACCTGAGCTTTTCCGTCGCCGACGCGATCGCGGCTCGGTCCGTCGCGATGATTGACCCGGTCAGCGCGTAGGCGGCGACGCCGGCGGCCTGATCGAGCACCGAGTCGTACGCGCCGTCGTCGAACACGTGCACGGCCAGAAGCGGCCCGAAGTACTCGGTGGTGAAGACCTCGTCGGTGGGATCTGAGCACTCGAATACCGTCGGCCGGACAAAGTAACCGTGCGCGTCGTCGGTCGTTCCGCCGGCTACTACCCGTACCGACGGCCTCGACTTCGCCCGGTCGATGGCGTCCGTGTGCTTTGCGAACGCCCGGTCGTCGATCACCGCGCCCATGAAGGCTGACAGGTCGGTAGCCACGTCGCCCATGGTCAACGACTCGACGTTGGCGATGAACGTGTCCCGCATGCGGTTCCATACGCTGCGCGGGATGTAGGCACGGGATGCGGCGGAGCACTTCTGGCCCTGGTATTCGAAGGCGCCGCGTATCAGCGCCGTCGTCAGGACTTCCTCGTCCGCTGATGGGTGGGCGATGACGAAGTCCTTGCCGCCGGTCTCGCCTACCAGTCTCGGGTAGCCGCGGTATCCGGCGATGTTCTCGCCGACCGTTTGCCAGAGCCGGTGGAATGTGCCCGTTGAGCCGGTGAAGTGAATTCCGGCCAGATCCCGGTGCGGCACGGCTACCCGCGACACCGACTGGCCCCAGCCGGTGACCAGGTTGATCACACCGGGCGGCAGCCCGGCGGCCTCGAACAGCCGCATCAGGAAGTGCGCGGAGAACTGCTGGGTATGCGAAGGCTTCCACAGCACCACGTTGCCGAGCAGCGCCGGAGCCGTGGGCAGGTTGCCAGCGATCGAGGTGAAGTTGAACGGGGTGATCGCGAGCACGAAACCCTCAAGGGGGCGGTACTCCATCCGGTTCCATACGCCTGGCGAGGAGATCGGCTGCTCGGCGAGTAGTCGCCGGGCGAAATGCACGTTGTAGCGCCAGAAGTCGATGAGCTCGCACGCGGCGTCGATCTCGGCCTGGTACGCCGACTTGGACTGGCCGAGCATCGTGGCGGCGTTGATCGTTGCCCGCCAGGGGCCGGCCAGCAACTCGGCGGCCCGCAGGAAGATCGCCGCACGGTCGTCGAACGACAGCTCACGCCAGCCGGGCGCGGCTAGGCTGGCCGACTCGATGGCCGCCGACACGTCTTCGTCGGTTGCCTCGCCGAGCCTGCCGAGCCGGTGCGCGTGGTTGTGCGGCTGCAGGACGTCGATCCATTCACCGCCGCCCATCCGCTGGACGCCGCCCACCGTCATCGTGAGATCGACGGGCTCTCTGGCCAGGTCTTTGAGCTTTGTCTCCAGCACGGCACGCTCTGAGCTGCCTGGCGCGTAGGTCTTGACTGGCTCGTTCGCTGGGACCGGGACGTTGGTGACGGCATCGAACACGGTTACTCCTTCAGTCGGCCTCCGTTGGCCTCATCAGCCACGCTAACCGATTTGCACGCTAGCCGATCAGGTAGAGAAGCTCCTGAGTGGCGTACCAGAGCAGTTCGTGCCCCTCGGCGCCGTCGACGACGAACCTGGCGTCGCTGTCACCACCGTCAGCGGCTGGCAGCGCGGCGGCGGCCGACTCGATGTCTGGCATCGCCTCGACGTCGTCTACATGCCCGGACACCACATCGGCTAGCCGCACCGGCAGCAGTATCTCGACCCTACCCGGCTTGTCGAACCCGTTCCTGATCATCACATCGGCATCGGCGACATCGGCGGCGAGCACCACCCGACGCCTGGCCGCGGTCGTCTGGTCATGCAGCAGCCGCAGCGACGCGCGCGCGGCCTGCGTCATGGCGACGTACTCAAGCTCTTCGAGGTCGCCGCTCGCATACCACTCGCGCAGCGCGGGCGTCACCGCGTAGCCGAGCACAGGCGCCGGGCCGACCACGCCGGCCACCAGTGCCGACGCCAGATCCGCCAGCGTGCTAGGCAGGTAGACGCGCATAGAGCCCCTATGGCGTTCGGGTGGCGGGTCGGGTCGGTGCGGCTTTCTGGCTAGGCAACACCGTCAGCACGGCGGCAACCGCGGCTTCGAGCGACTCATGTTCCCATAGCCTGACCACGGTCCAGCCGGCCAGGCCGAGCGCAACGTCGGCGTCGCGGTCACGCTCCACGTTGCGGCGCAACTTGGGTTCCCAGTACCAGCTATTGGCCACTGGCTGACTTCCGTGATCGGGACAGCAGTGCCAGAAGCATCCGTCGATGAATACGGCGACTCGGCGCGCGGTGAACACGATGTCGGGCCGCACCCGCACTCCACCATCGAGGTCGAGGCGGTAGTCCTTGCGGTAGCGGTATCCCATGCCGTGCAGCGCACGCCGCAGCGCGAGCTCAGGCTTAGTGTCGGTGCGGCGGTTGGCCTTCATGTTCGCCGAGCGGCCCGGGCTCGACGGCGACGGGTAGCCGGGGCGCGGGCGCGGCACCCTCACTGCCTGCGCTGCCTCCAACACGGACTCTCCTGGCATGCCGCCAAGGCTAGTGGGCGGGTTCTACCCCCGTCGGCTTTCCTGACAGCAAGCCGACTAGCTGTGCCTTCGTGGCGGTCGGCTCGGTGTGGTGCACGACGGCGAAGCCGAGTGCCCGCGCCGCGGCGATGTTCCCCTCCACGTCGTCGACGAACACGCATTCGGCGGGCGACAGAGCTAGACGCTCGACAGCGAGCAGGAAGATTCTTTCCTCGGGCTTGCGCATGCCGACGTCGGCCGAGATCACGGCGTCGTCGAATAGCTCGTCGAGGACGTCGCGCGGATAGCTGTCGCGATGACCCCACGAGTTGGAAAGCAAGCCGGTGCGCAGCCCGCTGGCGCGCAGTTCCCTGACCAGGTCGAGCATCTCGGGTTGCAAGACCGAACTGGCGAACATCCGCTTGAGCAGCCCGGCCGCCAGCACCGGCCCGCCATCCACGGTGACCAGCGCCGAGGCCAGGATCTGCTCGAACTCGGCGTCACTGATTTCGCCACGCTCGAGCCCGTGGATCGGCGAGGTCGATTCATCGGGCCCATAGGCCTGCCGCACCCACGGGCGCATCACCGCGGCGTAGCTGTCCCTGTCGATACCGTCGGCGTCGAGCCAGGCCCGCACCGTCTCGACGATCGGCGTGGTGATCACCCCGCCCCAGTCGAAGATAATCCCACGGGGGGCTGACCGTGCCTGGCCGTGTTCATGCACAAAACTGATGGTAGGCGACGTGGTGACCGGCTCGGCTAACCGGCGATGAACACCGGGGATCGCCGGGCTGGCAGAATGCCGGGCATGCGGCAGACTGCGGTGATCACTGGTGCGAGCAGCGGGATCGGGGCAGCGACGGCGAGACAGCTGGCCGGGCAGGGCTATCACGTCGTACTGGCGGCCAGGCGCGCCGACCGGCTGCGGGAAGTGGCCGACGGCATCGCGGACGCGCGGGTCAGCGTTCTTGACGTGACCGACCGGCCCCAGGTCGATGCCTTCGCCTCCGAGCTACCGCGGTGTGACGTGCTGGTCTGCAACGCGGGCGGCGCGATCGGCTTCGAGACGGTCGCGCAGGCATCTCCCGGTGACTGGCTAACCATGTACCAGTCCAACGTGCTCGGTACCTTGCACATGGTTCAGGCGTTGCTGCCCAAGCTGATTGAGAGCGGCGACGGCACGGTCGTACTGATGTCGTCGACCGCCGGCCTGGCTGCGTACGAGGGCGGCGGCGGCTATGTGGCGGCCAAGCACGGAACCCACGCGATCGCCGGGACGCTCCGCCTGGAACTGTGCGGCCAACCGGTAAGGGTGATTGAGATCGCGCCCGGCATGGTGAGGACGGAGGAATTCTCGCTCAATAGGTATAGGGGCGACGCGGCCAAGGCCGCGGCCGTCTACGCGGGGGTTTCAGAACCGCTGACCGCCGAAGATGTGGCCGACGCCGTGACGTGGGCGGTCACCAGGCCATCGCACTTCAATGTCGACCTCATGGTGATCCGCCCCCGCGCCCAGGCTGCCCAGCACAAAGTCCACCGCGAACCCTGACCCGGATCCTCGCTCCACGGCGACCCCAACCCGGAACCTGGCTCGGGCGCTGCGATGAAAGCGGCATTTCACACCCGATTTACAAGATGGATTCGCGGATCCATCGCGGAGGTCGGTGGGCTGGGGTGCGATGGATTCGGGTATTCATCGCGCTCAACGGGGCCTCGTGGTGCAGGCGGGACTCGCGGTGCGACTTCGGGGGGAGCCGACGTGCGGGACATCCGCCGGACTAGGTGGATGGCATTCGAAGCCCTGCGTGCAACTCTCCGGCGGGCGCACGTCAATGTTCCGTGGTGATGATGTAGCCTTTTCCGTCGAGGTAGGCTTTTCCGCGAATAGAGCGGCAAACTCTACGTCGACGGAAAACTCTACGTCACAACTTTAAGTCCTGCCGCAATTGTCGCACCGGCCACCGTTGATCTTGCCGGACGTCGCCGCTTCACGCGAAGGACCAGCCGCCTAGCTGCATCAGGTGTTCCGAACCGGGGTAATCCACCAGTCCGCCGCGCCGCCCGGGCGCCGGCAGGCCACCAGATATCGTGACCACGGAAAGAGTCATCTACCGGCAATGTTGCGACCACCCCCTGAACCCGCGCACCCGATTTACAAGATGGATTCGCGGATCCATCGCGGGGTCGGGACGAGTGCGATCGATCCCCGGATCCATCGCACCGGCGGGCCGACGGGCCGGGCGGGGGTGCCGGCGGGGAGCAGTGACGTCGGGAGCGACCTCGGGTCGGCGTGACTGCGTAAATTTGCGTTGCCAGCGATCGATAGGCTTTCTTCATGGCAGATCCGCAGGCAGCTCTCGCAGCTCAGGTGAGCGCGGCGCTCATCGCTGAGTTCGGGCCGGAGTACGCCGATGCCGATCCGGTGATCCGGCCCTCGGCGTTCGCCGACTTCCAGTCCAACGTCGCGCTGTCACTTGGCAGGCAACTCGGCCAGCAACCGCGCGAGGTTGCCAGCCGACTGGCCGGGCATCTCGCTGGGTCGCCGATGATTAGCAGCGCTGAGGTCAGCGGCCCTGGGTTCATCAACATCATGCTCAGCGACGAGTGGATCGCGGGCATGGCCAGCGCGCAGCTCGCCGATCCGAGGTTGAACGTCTCGATAACCGACCAGCCGCAGGTCGTGGTTGTCGACTACTCAGCGCCGAACATCGCCAAGGAGATGCACGTCGGTCATCTGCGGACGACCGTCGTGGGTGACGCGTTCGTGCGCGTCGCCGAGCACCTCGGCCACAAGCTCGTCCGCGCGAATCACATCGGCGACTGGGGCACGCAGTTCGGACTGCTGCTTGAACATCTCAAGGACGTCGGCGAGCAGGCCGCCTACGCACAGCTCGCGGCCGGCGAGATCAACGAGTTCTACCAGGCCGCCAAGGCCAGCTTCGACGCCGACCCCGCGTTCGCCGAGCGGTCGAGGCGCAGGGTCGTGGCGTTGCAGGCGGGCGAGCCTGAGACGCTCCGGCTGTGGGAGATGATGGTCAACGACTCCAAGCAGTACTACAACACGGTCTACCGTAAGCTCGGGGTCACGCTCACCGACGCCGACCACGCCCCGGAGAGCTTCTACAACCCGATGCTCGACGCCGTATGCCGCGACCTTGAGCGGGCTGGCGTCGCGACGATCAGCGACGGCGCGCTCTGCGCGTTCCCGCCTGGCTTCAAGAGCAGGGACGGCAGTCCGCTCCCGCTGATCTTGCGCAAGAGCGACGGCGGTTACGGCTACGGCACCACCGACATGGCGGCGGTCCGCTATCGGGTCAACGACCTGCACGCCAACAGGCTGGTCTACGTCGTCGGCTCCGAGCAGGCGCAGCATTTCGCGATGGTGTTCGCCGTCGCCAGGCAGGCGGGCTGGCTGCCCGACTCGGTCAGGGTCGAGCACGCGATCATCGGCATGGTCACTGGCGCCGACAGGAAGCGCTTCAGGTCAAGGACCGGCGGTTCAGTCAAGCTGATCGACCTGATCGACGAGGCTATAGCGCGCGCCGAAGAAGTCATCAAAGACAGGTACGACGAACCCGAGCTTCGAGCTCAGATCGCCGACGCGGTCGGTATTGGCGCGCTCAAGTACGCCGACCTTTCGGTCGCCAGGGACTCAAGCTACGCGCTTGATTTCGACCGGATGCTGGCGCTGACGGGCAACACCGGGCCGTACCTGCAGTACGCCACCGCAAGGATTCGGTCGATATTCGCCAAGGCCGACATGCGCCCCGACCAGGCGGCCGGCCCTATCATCGCGAGCGAGAGCGCTGAGCGGCTCCTCGCTCTGCGGTTGCTCGGATACGAGGCCGCGCTCCATCAGACAGTAGACACGGTGGAGCCGCACAAGCTCGCCGCGTTCCTGTTCGACACCGCCAGCGATTTCACCACGTTCTACGAGCAATGCCCGGTACTCAAGGCTGCTGATCCCGCCGTCAGGAAATCAAGGCTGGCACTGGCGGCGCTGACGCTGAAAGTGCTGTTGAGCGGTCTTGACCTGCTCGGCATCCCGGTGCCTGAGCGAATGTAGCGAACGCACATGTCATCAGCGCACTTGCGTTGCGTGATTGTTCACAGAGAAATCCCAGCTTTCACCACCGAATGTCCCAGCCGGACGTGACAAGGTGCTGCCTGTGCACAGGGTCTGGCTACGGGGAAATCGGGTCATCCGCTGGATGGCCGGGATCGCCGTTGCCGCGTTGCTCGTGGGAGGCGGTGTCGCGCTCGGCGCGAACCTGGCCAGCTTGACCTCGGGCAACGCCACAACGCGGGTCGGCGTGACACTGGCTAGCAGCTCAGCGATCAGAAGCGCCGCTCTCGGCGGACTGTCAAGCACCGGACTGACCGGAGCCGGCCGAAGGGTCGACCTCGCCGGACTGCGCACGTGCCGCGCCGCGGCCAGGCAGCTAGCGGAGAGCGGCCATCATGCGGCGGCCCAGGCTAAGCGGCGCGCCTGCCAGCGCGAGTTTCACGCCAGCGGCCTGTTGCTGTTGCGGCGACTGCTGTTCATCGGCGGCGAGCACGGCCAGATCACGCTGCGGACCAAGAAGGGGAGCAGGACGGTCGCGTTCGAACGCGGCGTCATCCAGGCCGCCTCGTCGAGTTCGGTCGTCATCAAGGCGGCCGACGGCACCACGTTGACGTGGCACCTGATCAGCAGGACCGCGGTCGTCCGCGTTCAGCAACGGACGAAGGGCCGCACCAGAGTCGGTGGCAAGAACCGTAAGAACCGCACCATCGACCGCGTTAGCGCCTCGGCGCTCGCGGCTGGCCAGCGGGTGTTCGTAGTCGGTGCCGTGGTGGGCGGCACCGACAGTGCCAGGCTGATTATCATCCGCGGCTAGCCGGAAACTGCCTGACACGGACAACCCGCTCAGACGCCGGCAGCTCGAATGAACCCGCGAGCTGCCGGCGTCGCCTTGTGGGCGCCCGGAGGCGAGCGAGGAGCCAACACCTCCCCCGATATCCTTTACGCTCCTTCTGGAAGAACAGTTATCGAGGCAGCGCACCCGCTTTTCGACCCACCGAACAGTGAGCCGGGCGACAGTCATGACCGACGCGGATCGAATTCCACGAGTGCTCGTCGTAGACGACGAGCCGAACATACGCGAGCTTGTCCAAGTCGCGCTGAAGTTCCACGGCTGCACCGTCAGCACGGCAGCGAACGGCACCGATGCCATGCGGCAGGCTGAGGCCACGAAGCCAGATCTGATCGTTCTCGACGTGATGCTGCCTGACATAGACGGCTTTGAGGTCTGCCGCAGGCTGCGGGCCTCGGGCAACGAGGTGCCTGTCATATTCCTCACCGCGCGTGATACCTCATCGGATACGGTGACCGGCCTGGCGATCGGAGGCGACGACTACGTCACCAAGCCGTTCTCGGTCGAAGCGCTCGTGGCCCGGGTACGCGCGGTTTTGCGCCGTGCCGCCAGGTCGGCCCAGCCAACCGAGCCAGGCGTCGTCGACGGCACGTTGCGCGCCGGGGATCTCGAACTCGACGAGGCCATGTGGACCGTGCGCAGGGCGGGCGTTCCCGTCGAGCTGTCACCCACTGAATTTCGGTTGCTTGCCTACCTGATGCGCCACCAGGGCCGAGTGCTCACCCGTGCTCAACTGCTCGAGAACGTGTGGGGCTGGGACTACGCGGGCGAGTCCCAGATCGTGGAGACCTATGTGAGCTATCTGCGCCGCAAGCTCGACCCGCTCGGGCCGCCGCTTATCCACACCCAGCGCGGCGTCGGCTACAGCCTGAGGCTGCCCGAGCAGGCCGCGGCGCACAAAGCGCACCAGGCCGAACAGCGCTGGCACGCGGAGCCTGGCGGCGGATGAAAGGTTACCGCGGACTGTCGCTTCGCAGCCGGCTGCAGCTACTTCAGCTTGTAGTGACAGCCCTTTTCCTGCTTGTGCTCGGCATCGTCAGCACGAAGCTGTTCGCGGATAGCCTCACCAAGCAGTTCCACACCGTCGTGCGTGACGACAGCGCGCGAGGCGCCATCGATATACAGAACAACCCAAATCCGTCAATGTCGGCCGTGCTGATCACGTCGCTGAGTTCGTTCACGAGGATCACGCTGGACGGCGGGCGGCGGGCGGAGAACCACGCGCTGGCCACGGCCGTCACGAAGATGGGGAAAAGCGAGATCTACAAGCTCGCGCAGAGCCAGGTGCTCTTCTCCGTACCGCCATTGGCAGGGGTCGATTACCACCTGACCGCCGTTGCCAGGACGATTCCGGCGACCGAGTCTCCGTTCCACCAAGTCGGAGTGCTCGTCGTGGCCGAAGAGCCGACGCAGGGGAACACGCTGCTTCACCGGCTGATCTGGGCGGAGATCATCACCGGAGGCGGACTGATCGCGCTGCTCGCCGTCGGAGGCCGCTGGTTGATCGCGCGCGGGCTGCAGCCGCTCGACCGGATAGCGAAGACCGCTAATGGCATCACCACGAGAGGCGACCTGACAGAGCGGATGTCAGGGCCAGACGACCGGACCGAGATCGGTCAGCTCAGGGCGGCCATTAACACCATGCTCGACCGGATACAGCAGGCATTCGGCGCGCGGCTGAACTCAGAACGCAAGGTGCGCGAGTTCGCCGCCGACGCATCGCACGAGCTGAGGACGCCGCTGACGACCATCCGCGGCTACGCCGAGCTGTACCGCCAGGGCGCGCTCGGCCCTGACCAGCTGCCCGGCGCGATGCGCAGGATCGAGGAAGAGGCGCACCGGATGTCCACCCTGGTTGCCGAGTTGCTCGAGCTGGCCAGGCTGGACCGTACGTCGTCGCTTGACCTGACCGAGACCGATCTCGCCACCGTGGTCAGGGACGCGGTGGCCGACGCCACGGCCGTCGAGCCAGACCGGCCGATCAGCGCTCAGGCGCCACCCAGGCTGATCGCGATCGTCGACGAGCGCAGGATCAGGCAGGTGCTCTCTAACCTGCTGGGCAATGTACGGGCGCACACGAGCAGGACCGACCCTGTGGCTGTGCGACTCGGCCGGGTGCAGGGCGGCGTGCTTCTCGAGGTCGCCGACCAGGGCCCCGGCATGACCGGGCAGGACGCGGCCAGGGCGTTCGACCGGTTTCACCGGGCGTCCGAGCGAGCCGACTCGGCCGAGTCCAACGGCGGCGGCCCGGCGGTGCCGGACTTCTCGGCACGCGGCGGGAGCGGGCTCGGCCTGTCAATAGTGCAGGCGATAGCGACAGCCCACGGCGGGCAGGCGACGCTTGAGTCATGGGAAGGGCACGGAACCAGGGTCAGGATCTGGCTGCCCAACCGATCGACAACTGCCGCCAACGGTTCAGGGCTCTGACACCACACCAGGCTCGGCAGCCGGCAGGTCAGGCACGACGTCGCCGCCAGCGACCTTCTCTCTACTCGCTGGACTCGGCACATGCTCAAAGAAGTAGTACACGGCGATCAGGCCGTAGATCGTCATAGCCACGCCCGGCGAGAAGAACGACACGATCGCGGCGATCGCGTATCCGCCGAGCCCGGCCATGAATCGCAGGGTCTTCAGCCGCTCCGGCGGCCGGTCGGCCAGGTGCGCCACCTGCGCCGCGCGCCTGCCGATGTAGACCCACATAATCGAGTAAGCGGTCGCGATCCAGAGCAGCACCAGCCCGTAGGTGACGGTCGAAGCCCGGCCGCCGCCTATCGCCGGGCCGGTCAAGTGGTCAGCGACCAGGGTGGTCGGCCACGGCACAGCCACGACGCCCATAAGCAGTAGCAGGTTCATTATCAGCAGCGGCCGGTTCACCTCGCGCAGCTGCGCGATCAGCGCGTGGTGGTTCAGCCACATGATGCCGATGGTCAGGAAGCTGACCACGTAAGCGATGTACCGCGGCCATGAGCGCAGCAGCTCATGGGTGACATCGGCACCTCCCCCGATGGGCAGCAGGCCGAAGACAAGGACGGTGATCGCGACCGCGAACACACCGTCGCTGAAGGCCTCGGTCCGCCTGGTATCCATCGCTGCCGGTAGCCGTCCGAGCCAGCCGCGCGCCCGGCTCAGTCCTGGCCGGCAGGTTCAGCCGAACCCGCCACGGACCTGGCCAGGAGCTGGGCCACGTCCACCACCTCGAGCGACTCCTTAGCTTCGCCAGAACTCTTCTTGGCTGCGATCGCGTCGCCGAGCATGACCAGGCAGTAAGGGCAGCCGGTCGAGATCGTGTCGGGATCGGTGCCGAGCGCCTCATCGATGCGCTCGATATTGATCCGCTTGCCGATCCGCTCCTCCATCCACATCCTGGCGCCGCCGGCGCCGCAGCAGAACCCGCGTTCCTTGCACCGGTGCATCTCCTGCGATCGCACACCAGGTACCTGCTCCATGATGTGCCGAGGCGGCGTGAACACCCGGTTGTGGCGACCGAGGAAACAAGGGTCGTGGTAAGTGATCTTCTCGTCGATCGGCGTGACGGGCTTCAGCTTGCCCTCGTCGACGAGTCGCGCGAGCAACTGGGTGTGATGAATCACCTCATAGTTCCCGCCGAGCTGCGGATATTCGTTGGCGATCGTGTTGAAGCAGTGCGGGCAGCTCGCGATGACCTTCTTGACCGCTGCCTCGTTCAGCGTCTCGATGTTCTGCTGTGCCAGCATCGAGTACACGAACTCGTTGCCCATGCGCCGCGCGGGGTCGCCCGTGCACGTCTCGGCAGGCCCGAGCACGGCGAACGACACTCCGGCGGTATGCAGCAACTGAGCGATGGCCTTGGTGGTTTTCTTTGCCCTGTCCTCGAGCGCGCCCGCGCACCCCACCCAGAACAGGTACTCGACGTCGTCGCCGATCGCGCCGTCGACCACCGGCACATCGAAGTCGAGTTCCGTCATCCACTCGGCGCGCTTGGACTCGCCCATGCCCCACGGGTCGCCTTTGTTCTCCAGGTTCTTGAGCATCCCAGCGGCCTCGACGGGGAACTCAGATTCGATCAGGACCTGGTGCCGCCGCATGCCGGCGATATGGTCGATGTGCTCGATGTCGACCGGGCATTCGTGCACGCACGCGCCGCAGTTGGTGCATGACCAGATCACGTCGGGGTCGATCACGCCGTTGTTCTCGGCGGTTCCCACCAGCGGTCTTTCTGCCTCGTGCTTGACGGCATCGGAGAGTGCCGCCTTGTCCTCCTCGCCGGACGCGAGCAAGTAAGGCGCCTTGGCGAACGCGTGGTCGCGCAGGTCGAGAATCAGCATCTTGGGCGAAAGCGGCTTTCCTGTCGCCCATGCTGGGCACTGCGACTGGCAACGGCCGCATTCGGTGCAGGTGCCGAGGTCGAGCATGCCCTTCCAGGTCAGGTCCTCGATCTTGCCGATGCCGAAGACGTCGGTGTCCGGGTCAGCCTCCTCGAAGTCGAGCACCTTGCCGTTGCTGCGCATCGGCTCGAGCGCGCGCAAGCCGTTGGGTCGGCGCGAGAACAGCACGTTCAGCGGGGCCACGCCGATGTGCAGGTGCTTGGAGTAGACGATGACGACCAGGAAGCCCATGATCACCGCGAGCTGGGCCAGGATGAAGGTGGTCTCGATCGCCATGTTGGCGCCCGCCGATAGCGGCGACAGCCAGTGGCCGACGATCTGCGACGCGAAGGCACCATGAGCGTAAGGAAAGTCGCCGGTGTTGATCTGCGCACCACGGTAGATCAGCAGCGTGGCGACCACCAGGAAAATCATTAGCAGAACGAGCCAGGCGGCGCCGGTGTGGGAGCCGGAGAAGCGGGACGCCCGTCCTTCACTCTTCGGGGTGTTGCGCAGCCGGATCACGGCGAACGCGGCGATTCCCGCGAGCACGCCGACGGCGAACAGGTCCTCGATGAAGCCGATGAACGCCCAGTGACCGATGCCAGGGATCGCGAACGTCTTGCTGAACAAGTCGCCGTACGCCTCGATGATCGTCAGCAGCAGGACGATGAAACCCCAGAAGGTGAGGAAATGCGCGACTCCAGGAACCGTCCACTGGAGCAGCTTGCGCTGCCCGAATACCTCGCTAGCCTGAGTTTCCACGTCGCGGCCTGGATGCTTCCGCACCGCCTCGATCCGCTCAGGAGCGGGCTGCCCGACGGTTGCCAGCCGGTAGAGCCACCAAAGACGCCTGGCGGCGATCACCGCGGCGGCTACGGTCAGCACGAGTCCGATAATTATGCGCAGCGCCAAATCGACCTCCGGAGACGGCGTTGGGTGCCAGCGTACGCCGGTCGACCAGCTACCCTTCGATCAGGATGAGCCGGGGCGGTTCGGCGTTGCCATGCGCCGGGTCAGCAAGGAATCGGACTATTGGGTTAGATGACAGCCGTCCAAGAACGACCAGCAGACCAGGCGACACCGGTCGCGTGGCTGCGCGAGTTGTTCGGGCGGCTCTCGCCGACCGACCGGGCGGCGCTCGGCATCTGGCTGATGACCAGGGTCGCCGTGCTCGCTCTCACCTGGCCGGCCGCGTTCATCTTCCGGGGCTCGGCGAAGTTTCCGCAGGGCTGGTTCGGGCTGTGGCAGAACTGGGACGCGGTCAGGCTCGCCGATATCGCGCAGTACGGGTACTTCGGTCAGGCCGAGCGGCTTTATCCGAATCAGATCGCGTTCTTTCCCGGCTTCCCGCTCGTGCTCGACGTGTTCCACGCCGTCATACGACAGTGGACCGTATCCGGGCTGATCGTCTCGTTCGTCGCCGGCGCGGTGGCCGTCGTAGCGGTCAACCGGATCGCCGGGCGCGACTACCTGCCGGGGCTGGCCCGGGGGGGCGACCCCCCAAACCCCCCCGCGGTGTCGGGTCGCCAGGCGGTGCTGTACCTCGTGGTTTCGCCGGCGGCCATCTTCCTGGCCGCTGGGTACACAGAGGCGCTGTTCCTCGCACTTGCCGCGACTAGCTGGTTGTCGGCTCGGGGCGATCACTGGACCCGCGCGGTGCTGCTGGCGGGAGCGGCCAGCCTGGTCAGGATCAACGGCTTGTTCCTGTGCGCGGCGGTGGCCGTCGAGATACTCAGGCGAGCCGGCCGCCGACGGCTGCGCGCGATGGCCATGTTCGCTCCCGCGCTGGTGCCGCTTGCCTGCTACGAGCTGTACCTGCGCCTGCGCACAGGGAGCTGGCTGGCGTGGCCGCACGCCGAGCAAGCGGGCTGGCAGCGCACGCTCACCAATCCGGTCGATACTTTCAAGACCACGTGGACGGCTGGCTTCGCGCATGAGTTCAGCGCGCCGATAAATTTCGTATTCCAGCTTGAGATCATCGCGGTGCTGGCCGGCGTGATCGCGACGGTCGCGCTGCTGTGGTACCGGCGGTGGCCGGAAGCGATCTACGTCGGGCTCACGATCGTGGCGCTGGCGACGTCGATCTGGTATGAGTCGGTGCCGCGGTCGCTGCTGGCGCTCTGGCCGATCTGGTGCGGCCTGGCAGCGCTCGCTGTGCGGCGCCCGTGGGTTGGCCAGCTCTACCTAGCGCTGTCGATCCCGGTCAGCATCTCGATCGCGCTGCTGTTCATGTCCGGCAACTGGGCTGGTTAGGATGGCTTGGCGAAAGTAAGCAGCGGTCTGGTCGGGCGAGGTCCGGCGGGGGCGGTGCTGGTGGCAGGCCGGGACAGCCCGGCTTCGTCGTGCCGCTGCCATGTGGCCATGCGGGATAACCCCAGTTTCTCCATGATCAACGGCCCGGTGCGATGGATCCGGGCATCCATCGCGCCCCGGCACCCCGCCGAGGCCTGGTCCGGTGCGATGGATCCGGGTATTCATCGCGCCCCGGCCCCGGTTCTGGCGTGGTTGGGTGCGATGGATTCGGGGATCCAGCGGGGAAATCGGGTGTGAATTCGGGTATCCATCGCGGCGTCCGGTTGGGTGGCCGATCCGCCCGGCGGTGCGCTCGGGCAACATCAAGCCCATCAGCAACACCAGGCCAATGAGCATCAGGTTCCGGCTAACCTGAGCGAAGAAAGTTGAGTGAGGCGGACTCAACTTGATTTGACTTGAGTCAGTCCCGGTGGCAAACTTGCGCCGAACAGACTCAAGCTTCAGGATTCAACAACAACCCAAGGACTGACACATGGCACGAGCGGTAGGCATCGACCTGGGGACGACTAACTCGGTCGTCGCCGTTCTGGAGGGCGGCGAGCCCACGGTAATCGCGAATGCGGAGGGGTCGCGGACGACTCCGTCGGTTGTGGCCTTCGCGAAGAACGGTGAGGTGCTCGTCGGCGAGGTCGCTAAGCGGCAGGCTGTGACGAACGTCGACCGGACGATCAGGTCGGTCAAGCGGCAGATGGGTACCAACTGGTCGGTCGCGATCGATGGCAAGAAGTTTAACGCGCAGCAGATCAGCGCGTTCATCTTGCAGAAGCTGAAGCGGGACGCCGAGGCTTACCTTGGCGAGACGGTGGCCGATGCGGTGATTACCGTGCCGGCCTACTTCAACGACGCGCAGCGGTAGGCCACCAAGGAGGCCGGGCAGATCGCCGGTCTTAACGTGCTTCGGATCATCAACGAGCCGACTTCGGCGGCGCTGGCCTACCACCTGGACAAGGCGGGCGAGGCCACCATCTTGGTGTTCGACCTGGGCGGCGGCACGTTCGATGTGTCACTGCTCGAGGTGGGCGAAGGCGTGGTCGAGGTCAAGGCCACCAGCGGTGACAACCACCTGGGTGGAGACGACTGGGATCAGCGGATCGTGGACTGGCTGGTCAAGAACTTCAAGAACAGCTACGGCATCGACCTGGGCGCGGACAAGATGGCGCTGCAGCGACTGCGGGAGACGGCGGAGAAGTCCAAGATCGAGCTGTCGTCCTCGACCGAGTCGCAGATCAACCTGCCCTACATCACCCACAGCGAACAGGGGCCACTGCACCTGGACACCAAGCTGTCCCGGGCAGAGTTCCAGAAGATGACTTCCGACCTGCTTGACCGGTGCAAGAGCCCGTTCCAGCAGGTAATCAAGGACGCCGGGATCAGCCTGAGCAGCATCAATCACGTGGTGCTTGTCGGCGGGTCCACCAGGATGCCCGCCGTGGTCGACCTGGTGAAGGACCTGACCGGCGGCAAGGAGCCGAACAAGGGCGTCAACCCCGATGAGGTCGTCGCTGTCGGCGCGTGCCTGCAGGCCGGGGTGCTCAAGGGCGAGGTCAAGGACGTCCTGCTGCTTGACGTGACACCGCTGTCGCTGGGCATCGAGACCAAGGGCGGCATCTTCACCAAGCTGATCGAGCGGAACACCACCATCCCGACCAAGCGGTCCGAGATCTTCACCACCGCCGATGACAACCAGCCGTCGGTGCAGATCCAGGTGTTCCAGGGCGAGCGCGAGATCGCCGCCTACAACAAGAAGCTCGGCATGTTCGAACTGGCCGGCATCGCCCCGGCCCCCCGCGGCATGCCCCAGATCGAAGTCACCTTCGACATCGACGCCAACGGCATCGTCAATGTCTCTGCGAAGGACTTGGGCACGGGCAAGCAGCAGTCGGTGACCATCTCGGGCGGTTCGGCGCTGTCCAAGGACGACATCGACAAGATGATGGCCGACGCCGAGAAGTACGCGGAAGAGGACCGCCAGCGTCGCGAGGAGGCCGAGGTCCGCAACCGCGCCGAGACACTCACCTACACCACGGAGAAGTTCCTCACCGAGAACGCCGACAAGGTGCCAGATGATGTCAAGTCCGAAGTCAACTCGGCTATCGCTGACCTCAAGAAGGCGCTCGAAGGCACCGACACCGAGGCGATCCGCACCGCTACCGAGAAGGCGGCGCAGGTGAGCCAGAAGATGGGCACGGCGATCTACGCCCAGGCCCAACAGGAGGGCGGCGCTCAGGACGCCGGCGGCCCGACCGACCAGACCGGCGACGACGAGGTTGTCGACGCCGAGATCGTCGAGGACGAGAGGCCAGGCTCGGGAGGTGACACGGCCTGATGTCGGCTTCTGAACAGGAGAGCCAGGGACCGGTGATCAGGGATCGGCGACGTATCGATCCCGTCACCGGCCAGCCCCGGGGGGATTCGGGGGGTCGCACCCCCAAACCAGCGCCGCAGCAGGCCCAGTCAGATGAGCCTGCTCAGCCACCCGAGCAACCACGGGCACCCGAGCAACCACGGGCAGCTGAGGAAGCACGGGCAGGCGACGGCTCGGCTGGGCAGACCCCGCGCGGGCCCGGGCAGACCAGGCCAGGCAAGCACGCGGCGTCCAAGCCAGGCAACCTCAGGACCGAGGCTGCCGGGGGACGCGCGGCCAGCGCCAATGCCGGCGGCCAAGGGCAAGCAGGAACAGTTCAACCAGAGCCGGCTGACAAGGCCGGCGCCAACCACAAGACGACAGGACCGGATGTGGCTGCCATGCTGGCTGAACGAACCGCCGATCTGCAGCGAGTCCAGGCCGAGTACGCCAACTACCGTAAGCGGGTCGAGCGGGACAGAGTCGCGGTGCGCGAGCACGCGCTGGCCTCCGTCGTCTCCGAACTGCTGCCGGTGCTCGACGATATCGGCAGGGCGCGCGAGCACGAGGAGCTGACCGGCGGCTTCAAAGCCGTCGCCGACGCGCTCGAGTCCAAGGTGAGCAAGCTTGGCCTGACGATGTTCGGCGAGGCTGGCGAGCCATTCGACCCGAATGTGCACGAGGCCCTCATGCACTCGTACTCGCCGGACGTCAACGAGCCCACGTGCGTTCAGATCCTCCAGCCGGGCTACAAGGTCGGCGAGCGAATCCTGCGACCCGCCAGGGTAGCGGTCGCCGAGCCGACTGACCCGTCAGGGGCAAGGACGGTCGCGGACACCGAAGAGGCCATCGAGGCCGACGAGGACGCCGCGGCCAGCGAACCAGACGAATCTAACTAACCGCCGATCAGGAGAGGCCTGTTGAGTACCAAGGACTTCCTCGAGAAGGACTATTACAAGGCTCTCGGCGTCTCCAAGGGCGCATCAGCTGAGGAGATCAAGAAGTCTTACCGCAAGCTCGCCCGCCAGTACCACCCAGATGCCAACAAGGGTGACTCGGCGAGCGAGGAGCGGTTCAAGGAGATTTCAGAGGCGTACAACGTGCTGTCCGACAGCAAGCGGCGTGCGGAGTACGACGAAGCTCGATCACTGTTCGGTACCGGCGGCGCCAGGATGCCTGGCGGCGCCGGCGGCCAGTTCGGCACGTTCGACCTCGGCGACATCTTCGGCTCGACCGGTTCTGGCGGCCGCCTGGGCGACCTGCTCGGCGGCATGTTCGGTGGCGGGCGGACTACGCAGCAGGCGCGGCCACGCCGTGGTACCGATGTGGAAACCGAGGCCTCGCTGTCGTTCAGTGACGCGATTGACGGCGCGACCGTGTCGCTGCGGCTGACCGACGAGGGTCCGTGCAAGGTATGCCGCGGCACAGGCGCGAAAGCCGGGACGGTTCCGAAGGTGTGTCCGACCTGCGAAGGCACCGGTCAGTCGAGCCGCGACCTCGGCAACTTCGCGTTTTCCGAGCCGTGCACCACGTGCCGGGGCCGCGGCCTCGTTGTCGACGACCCCTGCACGGTGTGCAGCGGTAGCGGCCGGGCGATGAGTTCACGGACGATCCAGGCGCGGATACCATCGGGCGTCGCCGACGGGCAGCGGATAAAGATCAAGGGCAAGGGCGCTCCAGGCGAGCGCGGCGGACCCGCCGGAGATCTGTACGTCAAGGTGCACGTGGCCGGCCACCCGGTATTCGGGCGCAGCGGCCAAAACCTGACGGTCACCGTCCCTGTGACGTTCGCCGAGGCCGCGCTCGGTGCCGAGATCAAGGTGCCCGCCCATCGCGGCATGCCGGTCACCGTGCGGATCCCGCCAGGTACACCGAATGGCAGGACGTTCCGTGTCCGCGGCAAGGGTGTGCGCCGGGCCGACGCGACGCTAGGAGACCTGCTCGTAACCGTTGACGTTCAGGTACCGACTGAGCTCACCGACACCGCGAGAAACGCGCTCGAGAAGTTCAGGGACGCGACGGCCGGCGAAGATCCGCGCGACGAGCTCCTGCGCAAGGGGCGGGCGTGAGTCGGAAGACGGGGCGGGGAGAGCGGGAGACGATATGTCGCACGAGTTCGAGCTAACGGATGACACGCCCGTCTACGTCATTTCGGTAGCCGCGCAGCTGTCCGGGCTGCATCCGCAGACGCTGCGCACGTACGACCGGCTCGGCCTGGTATCGCCGGGAAGGGCAGCGGGCCGAGGCAGGCGTTATTCGCTGCGCGACATCGTGATCCTGCGCGAAGTCCAGCGGCTGTCCCAGCAGGACGGCGTCAACCTGTCGGGTATCAAGCGGATTTTGGAACTAGAGAGCGAATGGCAGCGCAGCCGGATGATGCTCGCCGAGATGCACGCCGAGATCAGCCAGCTTCGCGCTGAGCTCGAATCGACCAGGGCGGTCGCCGCCCGGCTTGCCGCGCTGCTGCGCGACAAAGCGAAGGGCGGCGCGCTCGTGCCTGTGCACACCGATAACGCGCAGCGAGCCGACCAGGCCACGCCGCGCGCGGCTGGCTCGGACTCGTGAGTTGACGGAGGAGTTAGGTGGACGACAAGCTGACTCGCAAGAGCCAGGAAGCTCTGAACGATGCGCTGCAGCGCGCCTCGGCCGCGGGCAATCCGAGCGTCGATGGGCTGCATCTGCTCGCTGCCCTGATCGACCAGGAAGGCGGGATCGCGGTCCCGCTGCTGCGGGCGGCCGGCGCCGACCCGGCGATGCTGGCAAGCCGTACCAAGGAACTGCTCGGGCGGCTGCCGCAGGCGTCAGGGGCTACGGTCAACGCACCGGAGACGTCGCGCCAGCTTCTCGCGGCGCTGGCCGCTGCGGCCAAGCGGGCCAGGGAGATGTCCGACGAGTACGTCTCGACCGAGCACCTGCTCGTCGGCCTGGCGGCCGACGGCGGCCAGGCCGCGAAGGTACTCCGCGAGGCTGGTGCTACGCCCGAGGCGCTGCTGGCTGCGTTCGAGCAGGTGCGCGGGCACACCCGCGTCACTTCGCCTGACCCGGAGAGCACCTATCAGGCGCTCGAGAAGTACGGAATCGACCTGACCAGGAGCGCCCGCGAAGGCAAGCTCGACCCGGTTATCGGCAGGGACGCCGAGATCCGCCGGGTGATTCAGGTGCTCTCGCGGCGCACGAAAAACAACCCGGTGCTGATCGGCGAGCCTGGCGTGGGCAAGACCGCCGTGGTCGAAGGCCTTGCCCAGCGGATCGTCGCTGGTGACGTTCCCGAGTCTCTGCGCGGCAAGCGCCTTGTGGCACTTGACCTCGGCGCGATGGTGGCCGGAGCCAAGTATCGCGGCGAGTTCGAAGAGCGGCTCAAGTCCGTGCTGAATGAGATAAAGCAGAGCGACGGCCAGATCATCACGTTCATCGATGAGCTGCACACCGTTGTGGGAGCAGGTGCGGCCGAAGGTGCGATGGACGCCGGTAACATGCTCAAGCCCATGCTGGCCAGGGGCGAGCTGAGGATGGTCGGCGCCACCACGCTCGATGAGTACCGCGAGCGGATCGAAAAGGACCCGGCGCTTGAGCGACGGTTCCAGCAGATCTTCGTCAACGAGCCGTCGGTCGAGGACACGATCGCCATCTTGCGCGGCCTGAAAGGCCGTTACGAGGCGCATCACCAGGTGCAGATCTCCGACGCGGCGCTGGTCGCGGCGGCGTCGCTGTCCGACCGGTACATAACGGGGCGGTTCTTGCCCGACAAGGCGATCGACCTAGTCGACGAGGCCGCATCCAGGCTCAGGATGGAGATCGACTCTCGCCCGGTAGAGATCGACGAACTCCAGCGCACAGTCGACCGGATGAAGATGGAAGAGCTGGCGCTCGCGAAGCAAGAGGATGCGGCAAGCAAGGAGCGGCTGGAGCGCCTGCGCGCCGATCTGGCCGACCGTCAGGAGCAGCTCACCGGCCTGGTAGCCCGCTGGGAGCGAGAGAAGTCCAGCCTGAACAAGGTCGGCGAGCTGAAGAAGCAACTCGACGAGCTCAACGGGCAGATCGAACGAGCGCAGCGTGACGCCGACTACGACACGGCATCGCGGCTGATGTACGGCGAGAAGCCCGCGCTCGAAGCGGAGCTGGCCAAGGCGTCAGCGGCGGCGGGCGAAGATGTCGTCGGCGCCAAGTCGGGCGGCTCGGCTGATATGAGCGCCCAGGCGGCCGGCCCCATGGTCAAGGAAGAGGTCGGACCCGACGACGTCGCCGATGTCGTCTCGGCGTGGACCGGCATTCCAGCCGGCCGGCTCCTCGAGGGCGAGACCGGCAAGCTGCTGCGGATGGAAACCGAACTCGGTCACCGCATTGTCGGTCAGGCGCGGGCCGTGCAGGCCGTCTCCGACGCGGTCAGGAGGTCGAGGGCTGGCATCGCCGACCCCGACCGGCCTTCTGGCTCTTTCCTGTTCCTTGGGCCGACCGGCGTTGGCAAGACGGAGCTGGCCAAGGGCCTTGCGGAGTTTCTGTTCGACGACGAGCGCGCCATGGTCAGGATCGACATGAGCGAGTATTCTGAGCGGCACTCGGTGGCCAGGCTGGTCGGCGCCCCGCCTGGATACGTCGGTTACGAGGAAGGCGGCCAGCTTACCGAGACGGTCAGGCGCAGGCCCTACTGCGTTGTACTGCTTGACGAAGTGGAAAAGGCGCACCCCGAGGTGTTCAACATCCTCCTTCAGGTGCTGGACGACGGCAGGCTGACCGACGGCCAAGGTCGCACCGTGGACTTCAGGAACAGCATCTTGATCATGACGTCGAATCTTGGCTCGGCGTACATCGCCGACCCGGCGCTCGACGACGCCGCCAAGAAGGACGCGGTGATGTCGGTCGTCAGGTCGACGTTCAAGCCCGAGTTCCTCAACCGGCTCGACGACATCATCTTGTTCGACGCGCTTTCCACGGAGGATCTGACCAAGATCGTCGATCTCCAGATCGCCAGGCTGACTCGCAGGCTGGCTGACCGCAGGCTGACGCTCAAGGTGTCGCCGGCTGCCAAGGAGTGGCTGGCCGTCACCGGCTTCGATCCGGTATTCGGCGCACGACCGCTCCGCCGGTTGATCCAGTCGGCGATCGGCGATCAACTGGCACGCAAGCTGCTGGCCGGCGAGATCGCTGACGGAGACGATGTTCTCGTCGAGCTTGACGAGGCGTCCGACGCGCTCACGGTGACCACCACGCGCAACACCGCGCTGAGCCGCTAGCCGACCACTAGGGGCAAGCCGACCACCAGGTCAGCCGCCTAGCATCTGGTCGTACTCGTCTTCAGGCAACCGCAGGTCATTACGTATCCGGTAGCGCAACCTGAGCAAATCGCGCAGCCCGGACTGGGTGACCGGGTCATGCGCGCCGTTACCGGGTGCTCCTTCGTTACCGTGACCGACTGACTCACCCGCGTCACGCAACAGCAGCTTGACGCCGGTTGTCGCCCAGTCGAGCGCCGCGGGCAGGTCAGACTGCTCGACAAGCAACTCGGTTAGCATGTCGCAGGCTCGTGCGCTGGCCCGGCCTTCGGACCTGAGCTGGCCGATCAGCGCGTAAGCCTCGTCGCGGTTGCCGAGCAGGAACAGCGCACGGCACAGCGACACCCGAGGATCGGTGTCCACAGGTCCGCCGTCGGCGATCGCCATGCGGAAGCCGTTGGCTGCGGCAGCCGGATTATCGGCGAGCAGCCATTGCTCGCCCGCGCGCACGAAAGCCTCCGCTCGAGGCATCGACTCGGTCTGCGTCCCGGTAGCCGCCAATTCGCTCATCCGCTGAGCGGCTGCCTCATAGTGACCTGTCAGAGTCGCTTCGAATTCGATAGCGTCAAATTCCTCGCGAGTCAACACAGGCACATCACCACCGTACCCAGAGGTCGACGGGTTCCAACCCTGTGATCAGACAAGGGCACGCGTCTATCGCCGTGCGCTTTCCAGCGCGTCCCAGAAACCGCGCCGGAGCGAATGGCGTACCTCGTCGTGCAGCAGCGAGTCGATGGGCAGCACCGATCCTTGGAGTAGTCGAGCCTCAAGATCTGATGGCATCCTCGGCTTGCGGGCGAGCACGGCTTCCAGCCATAGGCCTGGAGCGTCCCTGCCTACCGATTCGCCAAAGCTGAAGCCTTCGGCGTGGGCGGCCTTGACGGCGTCGGGCAGCGCGATCGCGACCGGTTGTTGAACCCGGACCGCGGGAAGTGGGGCAGCCGCCTGCTGCTGCGGCATCTGATACTGCGGCTGGACGACCATCCCGCCGTCCTGACCTGGGTGCGGACCAAAGCCCTGACGCGGCGGCTGATCCTGGCCCTGGCTTTGCATCTGTCCAGGTGCGAAGCCGACCTCGGGCATACCGAAGTTGAATTGGCCGGAAGCCGGAGGCTGCGCGTCAGGCCCACCCGATCCCGGCGGCATGCCAGAGCCGTACGGGTCACGCGATCGCGGATCAAGCTGCGCGCCACCGGGCTGCTGGAAGCCGCCTGGCATCGCCCCGCCCCTGCCAGCGTTCTGCCCGCCGCCATGACCAAGCTGGTAGCCCGCTTGCGACTGGCCATTTTGCGACTGAACCTGCGGCATGGCCTGACCAGATTGACCCTGCTGTCCAGGCGAAGGCGAGCCTTGCTGGCCGGGCGAGTTGTGCTGACCAGGCCCAGGCAAGCCTTGGCCGTGCCCTGGCTGGCCGTGCCCTTGCTGGCCCTGCCCTCCGGGCTGGTACGAGGATGAGGCACCGCCAGGAACCGCGGGCTGCTGACCAATTGGGTAACCGAACTGGGCGGCCCCGTTCTGGCCAGCCGCCTGGTAGCCCGCCCCGTTCTGGCTAGCTGCCGCGTTCTGGCCGAGGCCGTTGTGGTCGACCCCACCCTGACCTGGCCCGCGCTGGTAGGAACTCTGCTGATATCCGCCAGCGGTAAGGCCGCTGAGGTTCGCGTCACCGGGGAACGCGTTCTGCGGCACCCCTGACCTGCCCGCGCCGCCCGGCGCGATGCCGTTCTGCGCCACGCCGTTCTGCGGGACGCCGACCTGTCCGGCACTGCCGTGGACGTCACTGCCGTGGACGTCACTGCCATGGACGTCACTGCCTGCCGGGACGCCATTGAGTCCGGT
>DATNEK010000170.1:0-29395 GCA_035553055.1 Streptosporangiaceae bacterium
AGATACCGGGCTTGGCGAGGAGCTTATTCAGGGCAAAGGCTTTGGCCGAGTTGGGACCGGATGCGCCCGAGTTGGAATGGATGAGCCGAGCAGCTACCGCCGCAGTCCTGCCTGCGTGCCGCTAATATCCATATATCTCCCTTTAGAATGATGCTGACAGAACGCTATAACAGTATGCAAGCATATGAAAAGGGATCGGGGTTGGCATAGCGGATCTCGCTTGGGGTTGGGCAGCGCGATGGAAGAGTGGCTTGCCGTTGCGGGGGCGCTGGGGGAGTTGTGGTATCCAGGGCGGGTGCGGTTGGCGATGGTGACGGCTGGCAATGTGGGTTATGCCTGCCGCCTGGCGGTGCGCCCGGATCAGGAGCGGTTCGTGGCGCCGGTGGCCTGGTCGCTGGCCGAGGCGTACGCCCAGCCGGAGGTTGCGTGGCCGCGGTTGGTGTATGACGCGGACCGGCCGGTCGCGTTCGTCATGGGCGGGTTCGATCCGGGTAACAGTACGTGGTATTTCCGGTGCGGGATCTGGCGGCTGAACGTGGGCGCGGCCGAGCAGGGCAAGGGGTATGGCCGGTTCGCTGTCGAAGCGGTGCTGGCCGAGGCCCGGCGGCGCGGGCAGCAGCGCGCCAGCGTGCTGTGGGTGCCTGGTCCGGGCGGGCCGGAGGGGTTTTACCTGCGCGTGGGGTTCCGGCCCACGGGCGAGACTTTCGCTGATCAGGTTGTGGGCGAGATCAGCCTGGACTGACGCACCAGGAGCGGAGAAGCCCGAGCTGCCTTCGGCTGCAAGCCATGGCCATCTGGCACGCGCGATGCTGACCGCTGCCCGCGGTTCATGACCGGTCACTCCAACCGTGGCAGAAGAACTTTTTTGTTTCCCGTTGCTAGCCAGGCCGCTAGGCCGCGCCATATCGAGTCGGTGCGTGAGTCAGGCTGCCAGGTTGGGTCACTTGGCGCGACGCGGCACCGCCCCGCTTCCGCGCTGTCTCGTTCTGGAGTCATGACGCCGAATCGGGACGGTCGTTTTGCTGGTCGGGTTGAGTTCTGGATGCGCCTAGATTTGCCATTTCTGCGTGCTTGGGGCGGACCAATGCCGTTTACCGAGCCGGATCGGTTCCGCATCGGGAAGCTATTTCGGTCGGCCATGCCCGGGCCTGCGGTGCGGATCGCCGGTTCTCTGGAGCGCTCCCGGCGTGTTTGCGATGTCGTTGCTATGGGCGCGGGCAGCGTGGTGTTAGGTTTTGTGATCGACGATGAAGTGGTCTTTTCGCTCGGCCGCAGATTCCGGGCACCATGGCTGCGGCGCTTGATCATCTCGCTGCTGATTACGGCCTGCCTACTGCTTCCGGGTAGGCGCTTGCTTGGTGCCGCGATTCTCATGGCTCAGGTGACGGCGGTCGCTGCTGCCATCTATCTGTGGCAGGGAAGGTTCAGGACAATCCTCACCGTGCACGGGATCAAGGTGCGCGGGTATTTCAACCACTTCGTGCCCTGGACGGACGTGGCCGGATTCGACGTCGTTAAATACGGCGCGCCGCGGCCGATGGCTGAAGAAGGCATACTCGCGCCCCGATCTGGGTCGTATCCGCGCGTGAACAGGCGGCTGGCCTCCGGCGGCAAGCTGGCCAGGCTGGCTACTGTCGCGGTGGTGCGGGTCAATGGGCGGCGTGTGCAGCTGCGGGCACCGTGGGTGACGTCATGGCAGTTCGATCCTGATTTTGATGACAAGGTCACCACCATGCAGCGGTGGTGGCGCGAGTACTCCGTGCCGCAGCGTCCCCTGGGCTGATGCTGACCGGTTTGAGCTCGGAGGGATTGGCGAAACTCGGCGTATCGGGGTCGGCAGGCCACTGGTGCGGTGTGCGCGGCGGTATCGGGCCAGCTTTGCTGGCCGGCCGTGCCGGGCCGTGCCCGGCGGCGGGTTCGGGCTGGCGCGGCCGGATCGCCGCGCTGCGGGATGCTCGGGGTTCCCTGCGGTGCCCGGGTGCTGGCGGCCTGCCCTGGCGGACTGCTGCAGCTGCGATAGTTTCCCGGATTCATGGCCGGGTGTCGCGATGGATGCCCGAATTCACACCCGATTTCCCTGATGAGACCCCGAATCCATCGCACCCAACCACCCCGAATCCGGCGCCAAAGCGCGATGAATACCCGAATCCATCGTGCCCAACCACGCGGGACCGGGCGCCGGGGCGCGATGGATACCCGAATCCATCGCACCCAACGACGCGGGACCGGGCGCCGGGGCGCGATGGATGCCCGGATCCATCGCACCGGGCCGTTGATCATTGGAGAAACTGGGGTTATCCCGCATGGTCACATGGCGGCAGCGCACGAAGCCGGGCTGTCCCGGCCCGCCACCAGCGCAACCCCCGCCGGACCAGACCACCGCTCACGTTCGCCAAGCTCCCAGTGGCTCCGAGCGGTGAGGCCGCCTGCCTAGCATCGCTTCACGAGGATCGGGTCCATGGTGATACCCACTCGTTGTCCAGCAGGTCCGGGTCCGCCAGGGTGGCGATCATGAGCCGGACTGTGTCTTGCACGTCCCGGGTGAGCTGGAAGCACTCCGCCGCCGAGCGGCACCTGGCCGGCTCGAACTGCCTGGCCGTGGCGACGACCGTATCGGCCAGGCCGGCGATCTGCGGGGCATCCTCAGGGCTGACCGGCCAGCCGCGCCCTCCGCTGCGGGCGCCGAGGCTCACGACCTGATCGCCGAGCCAGCCCCACGGGTCGGCGGTCAGCCGGGCGTCCAGCACCCTGTCGCTCGGCTCGTTCCCGTCGAACCCCGGATGGTAGTGCGCGGCGCCGAAGGTGCCGGGGGCGTCCGCCAGCCGGTCGAATAGGTCGGCCCGCCATAGCGGCCGATCCACGGTGATGAGCTGGGCTGCCGATTCGCTGCCGCGGTGCGGCTGGACAGGCAGCTCGCGCAGTTCGATCCGGGCACCGTGCTCCATGGAGGCGTCATCGAGGTTGATCTCGAACCAGTGTCGTATCACGAAGCCACACCGAGACAGGGTCAGAACGTGGCGCATGAAATCATCTCCGCACATCAGACCGAAATCAGTGAGGATCACCGGCGTACCTGACGTGACGTAGCTCGCCAGTGCTCGTGGTCTTCGATCACCCTTTAACGATGCTGACTTGGGTGCGGGTTACGTTCCGTCTTACCAGCTCGTGCCCCGGATTCCGATCCTCCAATCATGGGCGCTTACCGGAGGTGGAGTGAATAGCTTATTGACCGCCCATATCCCGTCTGCGCGCGGTCGATCCTTAGCGAATTCACGCACTGTAATGGCCTTGCGTAGGCCGACGACTGGCCTTGCCGCGCGTGATCAGGCGAGGGCGGTGGCCCCACGCGGCGCACCGAAATCTCTGGCCATCACCTGGTCAGCGGGCATAGTATCCGGGCATGCGCTTGGTAGCGCGCCGGACCGGGCAGGTTTCCGGCGGCCTGTTCCTGGTCCTAGGCATATTCTGGACCGGCCGGGAAAGCACGCACGGCCTGACAGCCTTCTGGGAGCACTGGTGGTGCCCCATCCCGCTCGCGCTGACGTTGCTGGGGCTGGTCATGGTGATCACGACCCGGCGTTCCTCATCACCTGCCTGAGGCCAAGCGGGCTGACTCGCGTCGGCGGTTGCCTACGATGCCCGTTATGACGACGCCGCTGGCCTTGGACGAACCGCACATACTTAGCTCGGACACCATCGGCGGCGGGTGGTTCGCCGCCGCAGGCAGGATCGTCGCCCACGGCGTACCCAGCCGCTACGACGACCTGCCGATCCGGGAAGTCTCACTGCTCACGCTCACGATCGCGCGGCCGGATCCGCACGACGAGATCATCGCGAAGCACGCCGAACCGGAGCGGCTGGCCTGGATGCACGCCAACTTCACTGACCACTCAGCGGTGGCGGCCCTCGGCTACGCGGACAGCTACGCCACACGGCTTTTCGACTACGAGCACTCCGGCCGGGACCAGGTCACCTGGGTGATCGACCGGCTCCGCGCGGACCCGGCATCGCGCTCAGCGACGATCACGACGCTCCAGCCGCACACCGACACCACCTACATCCCATGTGTCAGCATGCTCGACTTCTGGCTGCCCGGCGGCGCCGTGGAGCTGGTCGTGTACGCGCACAGCATCGACTTCGGCGCCAAGGGCTACGCCAACCTGGTCGAACTGGCCGCATTGCAGCGACACGTCGCTGACGAGCTCGGCCCGCCCGTCGGCCGGCTGCTGATGATCGTCAAGTCAGCTCACGTCTACGAGACCGAACTTGCGTATGTCGAGGGCATGCTGGCCGGCGTCAGGCAGGCAGACGGGCCAGCTCGTAGGCGCAGCTCGCGTTCTGGGTGAAGGTTCCGCCGTCGCCGTACGGGCTCAGCCTGACCGCGAGATCGACATCGAATGCGGCAACTTGGTCGCGTGCCCGTGAGTAGAAGGCGACAGCCCCGGCTGCGTCCGCGGGTTTGTCAATTTGGCACGAACTGTGGGTCGCTTGTCTTCGTGATCGCGGGATTCCCCCAGGTTGCGCTGCCCACGCTCATCGTATACATCGGTGCCACGATCACGCCCACAGGGAGGTTTGTGCCTGCTGGGGGCATGATGCGAAGACTGAACGGCGTCTTTTGCGTCCCCGGGATTCGCCCGACGCTGAGAACGTCCAGCTGATTTTTGAAGTCGTGCGCAGCAGCCGTGATGAGCGTTTCCTTTCCGTCGGCATTGCTCAGCGCGCCCACGCCGAAGGCGGTGCCGCGTGGGGTAAGCAGTACCTGCACCGGCGTGTTCGCGGTGGCGTGATCCAGTGCTACGTGTATGTCGAACAGCACACCGTAGTTGCCCAGGAACAACCCGGGCCCGTCGAGCGGCTTCTCGTACTGCGGATCAGAGGCGTTCTTAGGGCCGATCTTCCAGCCGAAGGCGACTGCCTCCCTCACGTCGTAGCTAGCCGCGTGCGGAAGGGTAACGTTCCGGCCCGCATGCGGGTAGGTACCGCGCCCCTTGTTGGTGGCCGCCATCCCGTCGTCGGTGAAGAATGTCCCGCCCGCGACCTGGAATTTGTACTTGCGCGGATTAGCGCTGAAGGCCGATACGTCGGTGGGATTAAGCATCACTTCCCCGACCTGCAGTTTGTCGCCGCCTGGACTCGCGCAGAAGTCGTCGATCGCGAAGACGGGTTCCCCGACCTTGACCGGGTGAGGTGTCTCGGGCAGGGCCAGCGTGCCGCCGGGCGGGATAGCCGTGCTCTTGCCCGTGCAGCCGGTGCCTCCATGCGCCTGCAGTTGCTTCATGTACTCGACTTCGGTGTTCGGGCCGACCACCTCCTCATGCGGGTCGGTGAGATTCGCGCTGATGCCGCGCCTGAGCATGACGACACCCTTGCTCTCGTTGTGCAACACGATGAGGAAATCCTTGGGGCCGCCTTTTGACTTTCCGGCGTTGGTGTCGGAGTCGTTGACGTGTTCGTTGAAGAAACGGAACTCCCCGCTTGCGGTGCCATCGCCGGGCGACAACGCCTTGGGCTGCTTGTAAAGAACACCCTCGATGTTGCCGCCTGTCTTGCCGTTCCCGGCGCTGTTGGCCTTTATCGTTTCCGGGGTGTCGCTCAAGATCAGCTGCCCGCCACTTCCAGTAACGGCATTGGCCCGGCCCGGCTTCGTCCAATCCAGCCAGCTAGCGGGCACCTGTGTCACCTTGCCAACGGCAGGTGCCGGTGCCCTTTTCAGCGTGTACTCGAATTTCTTCGACTCGCCGCCCTTGAATGAAAGATCCGACCAGCTAATGGTGCCCTTCTGGCTACTCGGCAGCGGACCCCAGGAAACCTTGGCCGACGCCGGGCTGATTTCCGCAGGCCGACCCTCGGAATTGAAGATCGGAGAGATCGTCACCTTGATGTTCACGCACGACAGTTCTCCGGTCGTCATATTGGTGGCAGTGAGCGTATATCGGTCGCTTGCCCCAGCGGCAGCGTGGGTGAGGGTCAGGTTCAGATCGGTGGGCTTGGCCGGTCCGCAACCGTTGGTGTAGGAGACGATCACCCGCCCGGTGTTCGAGTTCCAGACCCCGTTGCGGCCAGAGGCAGAGACAGCCGTGGGGGAAACGTAGCCGGAGCCACCGCCGCCGGAACCGCCGCCGCCGTTAGCCGAATCGCCGCCGCCTCCGCCGCCGGTGTAGCCAGCGCCACCGCCTCCGGCCATCCCCAGGTTCCCCGTGTTTCCGGGAATGCCGCCGCCGCCCCCGTAGCCGCCCTGCGTGTCCAGACCACTGTCCCCGTCGGTGATATTCGGATCGGTGGGCCCGGTGACCGGCCCCTTACCGTCCTGGCCCGCCTGCGGCGGGGTGCCGCCGCTGGCCGGCCCGGCCGTGCCGCCCGCGCCTGGAGTGGTCTTGCCGCCCGCGCCGCCCCCGCCGCCGGGACCGGTGCCAGATCCGCTGGTCCCCGGGCTCCCAGGGCCGCCGCCGCCGCCCGCACCGCCCAGCTGATTCACCGACGAGTTGCCCGAGCCCGTGCCTCCGCCGCCACCCGCGATGACCAGCGGCCCCGTCGGCCCGAACACGTACGAGCCACCGCCGCCCTTGCCGCCCTGCGTCAGCTGGCCGCCGGTGAAGTTGGAGTCACCGAAACCGCCGCCGCCCTCGCCGCCAGCCGAGGCCTGATCTCCCGCGTCACCGACCAGGATCGTGAGCGTTTCAGCCGTCGTGACCTTGAACGTGCCCACCGACTCACCGCCCAGCCCCGGCGTCCCGTCGAGCGTGCCAAAGCTATCCTGGCCACGCCCGCCCGGTGAACCGTCTGCGGTGATCGTCATCTTCACATCGGCCGGCATCTTGAGCGTCTGCGCGCTGGGTGCGTTGGCCAGGAAGGTGTAGGTACAGGTGTCGCCGGTCAGCACCCCCGGGCTCGGGCACGGCGGCGGTTTCTGCGTCGCAAAGGACTGCGCCTGCGACGCGCCCGCAGACAACACCGGCAGGCTGGCTCCCACCAGAAGGACGCCAAGGACAGCAAGCCTGAACCGGCGGGCGGACGCCGCCCGGCCGCCCGGCCGGCCCACAGCCACCGCAGCGCAACTCCGGTAATAGCGGAAATGGTCAGACATTGACGCCCCCCTGCGTTAATAAGCCGCGCGACCAATGGCCAGACCGTCGTCACAGATCGGCCATAAGCGCCGCGCCAACGAACCTATCACCCGCAGGATCAAACGCCCAGAGTCAAATGGGCTTTCCCGTGATCTGGGAGAGTTGTCCGCGCCATTTACGGAGAACTTTCCCAAACACGAAAACTCTCCCAGATCATGATACCTGATACAGCCCGTTTCTGTCCGCCGGGCGGTTAGACGATCGCTATCGCCCAAGGCCGCTTTCCGACCACGATCGGAGATGCCGGGACGCCTGATCCGAGAATCAGCGGCGTGATGGTCCCGTCGCCGTAGTTAACGACGTAGGCGCTCTGACCACCTCTGGCGAGCGCTATCGCCGACGGGCGCCTGCCGACCGGGATCTGCGGGCCAGGGACCAGGCGAGGCGGCGAGCCTGGGTCAGCGGCGAACACCCGCACCGGGATTACCGTTCCGTCCCCATGGCTGACCACGTAGGCCGTTGCCCCATCGCTGGCCACGGCGATAGCGACCGGGTGCCTCGCGACCGCGACAGGAGGTCCGGCGTGACCAGTGACGAGGCAAATCGGCGTGACCGTTCCGTCGTGATGATTGGCGACGTACGCGGCTGCCCCGTCTGGCGAGATCGCGATGGCCACCGGACCGCTGCCGACCGCCACCGCTGAGCCTGCGGCTGGACGGCCGGACGCCAAGCTGATCGGCGTGACCGTTCCTTCCCCGTTGTTGACGACGTACGCCCTAGCGCCATCCGGAGCGATCGCGATCGCGTACGGGCGACTCCCGGTCGGAATCGGCTCGCCGCAGGCGCCGCTGGCGACGTTGACCGGCGTTACCGTGTCGTCTCCCTCGTTGGCGACGTAAGCGGTAGCTCCATCCGGGGCAACCGCCACCGCCACCGGACCGCGGCCGGTGCTGATCGGAGCCCTGGCACTGGCCGATGAGATGTCGATCGGGGTCAGGGAGTCATCGCCGTAGCTGGCGACATAGGCGTACCTGCGATCGGGTGTGACCGCGATAGCCTTCGGCCACTCGCCGACCACGATCGGGTCGTCGGTCATTCCGGTCGACAAATCGACCGGAATGACGGCGTTCCCTGTCTCGCACGCGACGTAAGCGATGGCGGTGCCGCCGGCGGCATCGAGCCAGCCCTGCTGCGCGGCGTTTCGCGTGGTCGGCGCGTGCAGCCGCCAGCCCTGCACTGCCTGATCGGGCGCCGGAGACTCTGACTCCGGCGCGGACACGATAGTCGGGGGTCCCGCCGCCGTCGCTAGCAGGCCGAGCGCGATCGCGATCTCGCCGACGACCCATGCGCACAGCTCAGGCGGGAACATTGACATGTCCTTGAAGATCGACGCGGCGAGCCTGGCCGCTGTCGCTGAGTCCATGCCCTGCGACACGTGTTCGTTCAGCACATCGGCGATCTGGTCGTCGGCCGCCGCGACGAACATCCGGACGAGCCTCGGATCATCGGGCAGCAGATCCTTGAGCAGGTTCGCCATCGCCGCGGGCTGGGAAAGTACCTGCGGCCCGCGTTCGGCGACGATCATGCGCAGCGCCGCGCGAGCCTGGCCGGTGTGCTCCGGCGGCATCATTGCTATCCGCCTCCTGGGTGTCGGCCAGCCGGCCGGCCCCGCCGTGATTTGGCCGTGTTACCTAGCCCCGCCGCTCTGCGCATCGCGCACCGAGCGGATGGCCGGCACCGCTATCACACCGCAAGCCACCAGCGCCGCCAGCAATGCCAGGTAGGCGCCGAACTCGTGGCCCAGGCCGTCCGATTGCAGGAACGCGATCAATACGAAGAGCAGTTGGACGCCGGTGGCTATGAGCAGCAGCGGGGCGTGCGCGATAGGAAGCCTGACCGGAGGGGTATCCCACCCCGCTCGGAGCACGAGGTAACCGAGTAGCGCGAGGTCAGCGAGCAGGGCTATCACCAGGTACCCGTGCAGGGACATGCCGCTGGTCGAGTAGCCGAGAACGCCGAACCATGGCAGGAACAGCGAGAGAAGCGCCACGATACTCGCGCCGCCGATTGTCAGGTCAGGGGCAGTCAAGCGCTTGCGATCGAAATTAAATTGTGCGGCGGCGGGCCGCGGGGCTGGAGGTTGCCATCCAGGTGCTGGCCCGCCGGCGTACGGCTTGATGGGCTCGCGCGGAGGAGCTGGCTCGGTCATCGGCGCGTTGACCGAGGCCGATGGGGTCCGCACGGGTGCGCCGCAGTTCGTGCAAAACTCAGAATCATTCCTGACGGGCGCATTGCAGTTCGGGCACATCGCGGGCTCCCCTTCCCAGGCGATCGGATTCATCAGATCTTCGTCGGCTTGTAATACAGGACGTTGTTGTTCGCGTCCGTCGCGACGCAGTTCGCGGCCGACGCGCAGTTGATTGCTTTGAAGGTGTTGTTGCCGTCGATCCTGACAACCGACGACCAGCTTCCATTCTGATAAGACGCGAAGCCGCCGGCGTTATCGACCGCGACGCAATAGCCGCTGACGGGACAGGACACCGCGACAGCGGGAGTGCCGACAGATCCTTGCGTCCAGTGGCGGCCAGAAAGGACAGCGTAGGAACCGTTTCCATCGACAGCCAGGCAGAACGCGGAACTGGGACACGATACGTCGGTGAACCCGTTGTTCTGATCAAGGTGAGACCCGGAGTCCCAGCTGCCGTTGCTGTAGGTGAACGCGTATCCCGAGCTATCGACGGCGACGCAGAACTTCGCGGTCGGACAGGAAACCGAGGTGAGGCCCTCGTTGTTGTCCACGATGGTCTTGGTCCAGTGGGTTATCTGACCGGTGTAGGTGAACGCGTTACCAGAGTTGTCAACCGCGAGGCAGAAGCTGGCCGTTGGACACGCCACCCCATTCAGTTGCGAATCGTTGTCGATCGCGATCGGATCGCTCCAGGTGCCGTTGATTAGTGCGACGGCGTTCCCGGATGAATCGACGCCGACGCAGAACTTATCCGACGCGCATGAGATCGAATTGAGTCCCGCCGCGCTGTCAGTGTCCACAACGGCCCACGTCGACTGGCCAAACCTCCGGAGTACATTACCTCCGCTATCGACCGCGAAGCAGGCCGTGTCCAATGGGCAGGATATTTGCGAAAGGGTGTCGTTATCATTTGTGAATGCCGCCTGGTCGATGAACTCTGGATAAGTCCATCCAGCCGACCCGGCGGCCGCGGCGCTCGAAGAAGTGGTCGGACTGGCCGACGCGCTCGGCGAGGTACTTGGCGAGCTCGTCGTGGAGACCGACGAACTGGGCGTGGCGGATCGCGTCGGGGTGTGCGGGGCCGCGGTCTTGCCCGACTTGCCGGAGGCCTGCGGTCGGCCGGCGCCATGGTGATTAAGAAGCGCCTCCGCAGCGGCACCGCCAGCAGCGAGGACGACGACCACCGCCACAACGACCAGCCAGACTCGGCGCTTTCTGCGAGGCCGGGCACCGGGCGCCGGAGGGCCGCCGGCTGGGGCAGCCGTGGGGGCGCCGACTGGAAAGGGTGCGGTCGCCTGGTCGTGTCCATGGAAGGTCGGCGCCGTCTGCTCGCCCGGCGGCTGCGCCGGCCAGGGGACGTTCGTGCTGTCCGCGGATGCCCCGGCCGCCGCCGGAGCGGGGCTGGTCGTGGCCGCAGAAGATCGCGGTGGCGAGAGCAAGAGCGGGGTCGCATCGCTTGCCGCATCCGCACCCTCCTGCCGCAGGGAAGCACCGCAGCTGCCGCAGAATAGCGCACCCGGGGGTACCGAATGCCCATTTATGCACGTTGACATGCGATAACAGCACCTCTCGCCGAGATTAACTTGGTGCATGCTAGGGCACTTCGTGTCGGGCGTGCAACCAACTGACAGGCGTTCGTAGGAGCAGTTTCGGTCCTTAATTTTCCGATTTGCCAGGCGTCAGCCCGCCGCCACATCGCATGCAGAAAGTGTCGCCAGGCGCGGCCCAAGTGCCGCATTGGCCGCAGCGAGATCTCAGGGTTTCCGGCTCGCGGCTAGGCGCGTCTGGACGCACCTGACCTGCGGCTGAGCCGCTCGCCTGCGGGCCGCCAAGCCCAGACTCGACCCTGTTACCGCACTTAGGGCAGAACTTGTCCGTTGGCTGCGTGCCGTACCCGCAGCTGACGCATGTCCAGCCAGTTTGCAGGAACTTCGAGATGCGCGACATCAGGCCAGGCGCCTGAACGCCGGGCGCCCGAACGACAGGCGGCGGGCTGTACCCATACGGCATTGGCCCGCTTTGAATGGCCGGACCGGGCGGGCTCGCCGTTGGCCTAGGTGTCGCCGGTCCGGCGGGAGCGGCCATGGGATAGCCGGCCGGCGCCTGCCGGAGAACCGGTCCGGGCGGCTGGGTATCGGCGTCATTCGCCGTCCGCGCGGCCAGTCCATGGTCGTACCGCTGTCGTGACTCTGCTCCGGAGAGCAAATCCTGTTTGATGGCGCGAGCCTGGTCGCGCAGTTGCCGCGCTCGCTCCGGCGCGGTGACGGCTAGGGCATTCGCCTGCCGCGACAGCCGCTCGACAGCGGCCGTTATCTGCTCCGTGGTCGCGCCCGGTCCGATGCCCAGGAAGGAGTACCAGTCCGCAGGGTCCGCGCTACTACCGGGAGGAGGCATCACGCGCTCGCTATTCGATTGGAGCGGCGCGCACAGCCGCGTCGGCGGCATCTGGGCTGACCTGGCGGTTCGCGTGCACGATCATGGTGCTCGCGGCCAAGCCGGTAGCGACGTCGGCAGCGGCAACCCGCAGGATGCCGTCCTTGTCGAGCCGCATCCTCACGAGAACCTCCTGATGAGCCGGACGGGAGGGAGGCAACCCGTCGATGACGACCTCTCCGATCCGCCTGCAGAGCTGCGGATCGGCTTCCTCCCCTTCGAGAATAGGAACCATAATCCGCTGCTCGCCCGGCCGCATCGTGTAGAACGCCTGCTTGGTGTCGAATGGAAGCCGGGTGTTGCGCGGGAGCAGGGGCACCATGATCCGTCTGTTCCCGACGTTCTCCCCAGGGTCGACCACGCTGATGCCGAGGGTGTGAGCGGCGACATCGGTGACCGTCAGCTTTTCCAAGTAATCACGCGCCTGGCCGTCCATGTCCAGGGCGCTGCCTTGCTCGAGCTGGCGCTGGGCGGCGAACAGCGCAGCGCCGAGCGCCACGGCCTCGTCCGGGCTCACCGACATATCCGGTGGCTTACCGAAGATGTCGTGCACCCGTTCCCTGACCGCGGGAATCCTCGTGGAGCCGCCGACGGCTAGGACGAAGTCGACATCCTTTGGCGTCACTCCAGCGGCCGCCAGCACGTCGACGATCTTTTCCGAAACCTCGTCGAGCAGTGGCTTGCTCCGCGCCAGGAACATGTCGCGCCTGACTTCAACCCGCAGCAGCAGCCCGGCCGCGTGCAGCGCCGCCGTGGTTCGCTCGCGGGAGGTCAGGTCATGCTTGGCCCTGGTTGCCCGCAGCAGCCAGTCGTGTGAGATCTGCGTGCATTCCTCGATCGACAGAGCATCGGGGTCGTTGATGTTCAGGCCATGCGCGGCGGCGAACTGCTCGGCGAAAAAGTCGAACAGGACCTTGTCGAAGTTGGCCCCGCCTAGGTAGTAGTCGCCGCCAGTAGCCCGGACCGCGAGGTCAGCGCCGTCGTAGTCCATGACGGTCACGTCGAACGTGCCGCCGCCGAGATCTACGACAACGCCGGTAGCACCCGTCGGCCTGCGCTCGTACCCGAATGCCAGCGCCGCCGCCGTCGGCTCGGAGAGCAGCCCGAGCACTTGTATCCCGGCCAGCTCCGCCGCGCTCCTGGTGGCCGCGCGCATCGGGTCGTTGAAGTACGCGGGCACCGTGACGACCGCCTGGCTCACCGGCCCGGCGAGCAGTTGGGCGTCCCCTAGTACCTTGCGGAGAATGAGCGCCGAGATGTGCTCAGCGCCGTAACTGATGCCCTGATAGTCGAACGACCAGCTTGAGCCCATGTTGCGCTTCACGAGCTGCACCACGAGTTCCGGCTCTGTTGCCAGTGATTCGCGCGCGATAGAGCCCACCACGATGCTGCCGCGATCAAAGAGAACAACCGAAGGCGTGGTCGCTGACCCCTCGGCATTGGGCAGGACGACCGGCAATCCCGCATGGTTGACCTGAGCGGCGACTGACAAAGTGGTCCCGAGATCGATGCCCAGTGCCGTTGGCTCAGCCACGCTGTCGCGACTCCGCTCTCGATCAGCCAGCCCTTGCGCCAGCCGACTTCAGTGAAAGGTTAGCGCCTGGTGGATGCCATTCCGCTGTGGCGGGCGTCGACCGCCTGGGTGCAAGCGCCTTGTAGCTGATTTGCAACCGGGCCGGGCCAGGATCGAGGTGGCGGGCGCGAGTTGGCGGTGCGGCCCGGTTCAATCCCGTGCGAGACGCCCGTCATTGCTGCGCGGTTGGGTCTCGCCGCGGAGCGACAACGTCCAGCAAGATCAAGTGTTGCTGGTGCGGCGATTGGGACAGGACTTAAAGTTGTGACGTAGCGTTTCAGTCGACGTGGTTTTCGCGCGGGCTGGCGCGGTCGTGATCTGGGAAGGCTGGCCGCGCTGGGGCTGGTTTCGCGGTTATCTGGGATACTTAGCCGCGCTATTTGCGGAAAACTCTCCCACGGAGGAAAACTCTCCCAGATCATGAACCCGATACGCGGATTATCGCCAGGAATGCCCGTGGGCCGGTCGGCCGGGGGTTCAGCTGCCCTCGTCGGCCTCGAACCCGATGAGCCAGTGCAGACCGTAACGGTCGATGACCTGCCCGTCCGATGCGCCCCACGGCCGCGTCCGCAACTCGTCAACGACCTGACCACCTTCGCGCAGACGGGAGAACCAGTCGCGCATAGTCGAAGGATCGGCGGTGCCAAGCATGGCCAGCATCAGGCCTTCGGATCGCAACGGCGGCTCATCTCCAGCTACGTCGGCGCCAAACAGCGCGACAGGCCCCCCGGCCAGGTACCCGTGGGCGATGGAATCGGCAGGCCCGTCGGTCCGGTTGAACTCCGCGAAGGTGTGCAACTCAACCGCGCAGCCGAAAACTTCACTGTAGAACGTCAACGCCTCACGAGCAGTGCCAGGGAAATGGACGTAGGGTGCTGGGCCTGTCATGGGTCAAATGCTACGCACCGGCCGACCAGCGAAACGACCGGATGCACCTCTGACCGCCACGTTCACCGGCAGGCCGCGCCGCATCGCTCCGCCAGGTGCCGGTCGGTGGCGCCTGGCAGAGCGATTTGGAACTACCTTGCTAGCGGCGGCTAGGGGCTCGCCTCCACGTTTATCGTCAGGCTCTGCTTCGCCGAGTTGGCTCTCGGGGTCGCGGAGTCAGTGGCCCGGAGCGTGAACGTGAACGTACCGAACCCGGTCGCGTCTCCGTCGATGAACCCGCTGGGATCGAGGAACAGGCCGGCGGGCAGCTTGCCCCTCGACACCGACCAGGTGTATGGCCCGACGCCGCCGATGGCGCTCAGGGCTTCGTCGTAGAAGTTGTTCTGGATGGCCGGATCGAGCTCGGTCGACGTGATCGACAGTGGCGCGCCCGGCTGGATCGCCAGCGTGATCCGCCGCTTCGCCGTGACCGGTCGGGTCGCCGAGTCGGTGACCGCGACCGTGAACGTCCGGTTGCCCTTCCCGGTCGGCGTACCGGAGATGTCGCCGGCTGAGTCGAGTTCGAGGCCGGAGGGGAGCGATCCAGATGAGATCGCCCAGAAGTACGGCGCTGTCCCGCCGGTGGCGTCCAAGGTCGCCAGGTAGCTGATCCCCTGGGTGGCCAGGGGGAGCGCCGGCTTGGACACAGTCAGCGGTGGCTTCTTGCTGATCGTGATGATGATCGAGGTCGTCGCTACCTCGTGTCTCGGTTTTGTCGAGTCGGTGAGCCTGATGGTCAGGGCGAACTTGCCTCTCCTGGTCGGCGTTCCCGTGATCATGCCGCTGATCTTGTCGAGGGCCAGGCCCGGCGGTAGCTTCCCTGACTTCACCGACCAGGTGTATGGCGGTCGGCCGCCTGAGAAACCGATGCCGGTGGTATATGGCACGCCAACGGCGCCCCCGACGGGCGCCCGCCTTGACAGGGTGAGTTTCGGCACCGCGGATACGTTCAATGTGATGTTGACTGTGACCTGCTGCGATGGCGATGAGCTGTCCGAGACGGACACCCTGATCGTGAATCTGCCCTTCCTGGCCGGCGTGCCGACGATCGCGCCGCTGGCCGAGTCGAAGCTCAGCCCGGCTGGGAGCGTGCCGGATACCTGGTTATAGAAGTAGGGTGCCTCGCCGCCGGACGGCTCGACGTTGGCTGTGTAGTAGGCGCCGACCGTGGCAGGCGGTACCGCCCTGGATACCCTCAGCTTGACCCGGGCGATCTTGATCGTGAACGTGCGGGTGACCTGGCTGTCGGCCGCGTCAAAGACCGTTACCTGGAACGAGAACTTGCCTGTTCCGGTAGGAATCCCCGAAAGCACGCCGCTGTTCGGGTCGATGAAGAGGCCGGGCGGAACATTGCCAGATGCTGACCACTCATATTGTCCCGCGCCGCCAGTTGCCTGGATGGCTGACGAATACAAGCCGCCTTCTATGCCGTTGAATAGCGACTTGGTGGCGATGGCCAGGGCCGGTGCCTTGGCCACGACAATCGTCAGGGCCTTGGTGGCGGTATGCGGGGTTGGCGAGGCCGAATCGGTGACAGCCGCGGTGAAGTGGTACGTACCGCCGGTTGTCGGCGAGCCGGTGATCAAGCCAGACGACTGGTCAAGTGACAAGCCGGGCGGGAACGTACCAGATGGAATGGACCACTGCACCGCGCCGCGGCCGCCGGCCGAGGTCAGCTCGGCGCCGTAGTCCTGCCCGGCGGTGATCTTAGCCAGCGTGGTCGTGGTGACCTTGAGCGTCGCCGAGGCTGCTTCGATCCTGATCGACCTGGCTGCCCTGGCCACCTTGCGGGGCCGCGAGCTGTCCGTCGCCGACACGGTGAACGCTGACGTGCCTGCCTTCGACGGCCGACCGGACAACTGGCCGGTCGCCCCGTCCAGGTGCAGCCCAGCTGGCAGGGTGCCCTTCGTGACCGCCCAGGTCACCGCGCCTAGCCCGCCGTTGGCGGCGAACGTGAACGAGTAGGCCTGGTTGACGGTGCCGAGTTGCGGTTTTGTGGCCAGCACGGTCAGCGCGCCCGGCCTGGTGATCTTGATCGACGCAAACGCCCTGGCGGTCTTGCGCGTCTTGCCGACCACATCGGTGACCTGTACCTGGAAGGTGTACTTGCCAGCTCTCGTCGGCGTGCCGGTGATCGTCCCGTCCGATGGGCTGAGCGTGAGCTTGGGCGGGAGCTTGCCCTTGGTGATCTTCCACGTCTGATTGCCGGTGCCTCCGGCGCTGATCAGGAAGTCGACGTAGGCAGCGCCGACGGTCCCTGGCAGCAGGCTGCCGCCGACCACTCGCAACCGCGCCGGGAGCATCCCGATCTGGGCCGCGATGGCGGCCTGGGCGGCTGGGGTGGTCAGGTTGCTGAACCGCGTCGGCGGCGCCGGCGGAGCAAGCTGGACGTTCGGGCTGACATTGCCAGCCAGTCCGATCCCGCCGCCTACCCCGGCGGCGATAGCGGCTGACCCGAGGACATTCGGGTGCCCGGTGTTGCGGTTGTTATTGAACTTGCCCGACTCAAGCGGGTTGAGCGGGTTGATCCAAGGCGAGCCCGTGCACATCTCGTGCCCGGACCAGACAAACGGGATTGGCACGAACTGGACGCCCGCGATCGTCGCCGCGGCGGTCATGTCGCTATTGAGCGATGCCTGAGCGTGCTCCATGGCACCGAGCAGCCGGTTGGTGAACGGCGAGATGACGGGGTAATCGGTGAGTATGAAGGAGATGGTGGAACGCAGCCACGGGCAATGGGCGAACACGCTCACAGTCCGGCCTAGGCCACCGGGTTCAGGGAAAAGGTCCGGGTAGCCGGCCACGACCACCTTTGTCTTCCCGCCTGCCGCGGTCTTCACCGCGCTGTAGGCCCTGGCGAGCTTGAAGACCAAGGCGCCGCTGTCGTTGGTGACCATGTCATCGAGTGAGTTCACCACGTGCAGGCACACCTCGGCGCCACCGAGGAAGCAGTCGGTCAGGATGCCGGCGAAGTCAACGTCGTTGCCGCCGATGGTGAGAGTGACCAGGTCCGGCGGCGCGTGATGCTTGCTGAAGTAGTTGCGCAACTGCGCAAGCTCGGAGAATTTCTCACCCTCCCTGGTGCGGTCCAGATCCGCGGTCACCTCGCCTTGGCACGCGATCAGGGTCTTGGGGCCGATGGTGAGCTTGCCGTTGACGCCGCTGCTGTTCTGCGCGTCGGCCATCTGAACCGGCCAGGCGAGCGGTCCGGTGTCGCACTGCGTGTGGTCCGCTTGCGACCAGGGGAAATCGCGGGTGCCCTCACCGGAGGAGTACGAGTCGCCGAGCGCCGTGTAGTTGTCGTCGATGGGGCCGATCTGGATGGTGTTGATCTCCCAGCCAGCCGGCTCGTCCGCGACCGTTGACACGCTGAACGACGCGGCGCCGGGGAAAGTGCTGAAGAGCTGGTTGAAGCCCTCCTGGGTCGCGACGAGCACGCCGAGTTGCTGGTGCTTGCTGTTGTAGACCGTCATCTGCGTCGAGTCTGGCGAGTTGATGAAGCCGACGTCGATAGAGAACTCGTTGACAGTGGCCGGCTTGGTCGTACCGGGCTTGACGAACGTGCCGACCACGGTGCCCTGGAACTGCGGGGTGCCTGACAACGTCGGGTTGACGTCGCTGGCATTGTCATCGGTGATGAACGGCGACTGTCCGGAGAAGATGATCCCGTCGTTCTCGAACTGGTTCGTCACGAAGGTGCCGAGCGGCAGGTCGCCTAGCGGCAGCGGCGGACTCAGGTCCGCGGCGTCAGGGGAGTCGTTCGGGCCGGGCAGTCCATTCGCTCCTGATCGCCCGCTGGCGGGCTTGCCCCCGGCGTTGGTCGAGTGATGCCAGAGCGGGCGTGGTGCCCGGTTGCCATTGACATGGACCTGGCTGGTCACGGGCTTCGATCTCGCTGCCGCCGATCCTGACGGCATTGCGAGCCAGCTCGAGCCCACCAAAGCTAGGGCGACCAAAGTCGCCGCACGACCCCATGAGCTGCGCAAACTGTCCCCCCTATGTAGATGTATTGAGCGGCACGTCCGTCCAGGCCGATGTCGCAGCTCACACCATAGCGTTAACTATTCGCGCACGTAAAGTGACAAATCCATGACAGAACCAGGCTCTGCTGAAGCTCGGGGAAGGGCGTCGACCCTGCGACTATGGACCCTTACGGTCCCAGCGGTTAGCGTGAAATCTCTGATAGGTCTCGTGGCCGCGTCTGCGACTATATCGACCTTTTCGCCGTGGCGGCGCAGTTCCTGGCGCGCCACCCGGAATCTGAAATACGCCCGCTCGGCTGCGGTCGACGCGGTGTTCTCAGGACCTGCGACGCATACATTCCCAGAATTCGTGCGGCGTATTATTGAAAATAACCTGACCGCAGTGAATTCCATTCCAGGGATGCTTACCAAAGCCAATGTGAGCGAACCTCGTTTTGCCCAGGCAATCGGTGAGCGCTCCCACTGCACGTTCTGCGGACTCAACGGCCTCAGCATGAACTATCTTCGCCAAGTGAGATTCGACCCATCTCAGCCTGCCGCCGTTATAGCGTACAAATGCGGACAAGATAACGAGGAGGAGAGAGTGACGAGCGGTGGCTTCTCGTCGAAACGGCTGATCCGGGTGCGAGACGTGCTCTCTCGTCACCTCGACGCCGGGTACGTCCCTGGCGCGGTCGCTGTCGTCGCCCGCCACGGCGAGGTTCATATCGAGGCACTGGGCAATCTGGCCTTCGAAGGCGAGGGCTCGAGGACGCCTATGGCAGCCGACACCATCTGCCGCACCGGCTCGATGACGAAGCCGATCGTCGCCGCCTGCGCGATGACGCTCGTCGAGGACTGCACGCTCCGCCTTGACGACCCGGTCGATGAGTTCTTGCCTGAACTGGCGGACATGACGGTGCTCGCCGATCCGAGCGGGCCGCTCGAAGAGACTGTCCCGGCGAAGCGCGCGATAACGCTGCGGGATCTGCTGACCTTCACCCTCGGCACCGGCATCGTGGTGGCCGAGCCGGGAACGGTCCCGATCGCTGACGCGCTGAATACGCTGGATGCGCTGAATGCGCCGCCCCCGGATGAGTGGATTCGCAAGCTCGGCGCGCTTCCGCTGGTCTGCCAGCCGGGTGAGCGCTGGATGTACGAGGTCGCCGCCAACGTGACCGGCGTGCTCATCGCCCGCGCCACAGGCATGTCCTTCGGGGACGCCCTGCGCGAACGGATCTGCGGCCCGCTCGGGATGAAGGACACCGCCTTCAGCGTGACCGGCGAGAACATCAGCCGGCTGGCGACCGCTTACCAGTGCGACGACGCCACCGGCGAGATTGTTGTCGAAGACGGTCCCGACGGGTACTGGAGCCAGCCGCCGGCGTTCGAAGCAGGCGGCTGGGGGCTCGTCTCGACCGCAAGCGATTACCTCGCCTTCGCATCGGCCCTGCTGGCCGGCGGTGCCCACCACGGCGAGCGGGTGCTATCCCGGCCGTCGGTGACCCTGATGACGAGCGACCACCTGACGCCGGCGCAGAAGGCGGTTTCCGGGTTCCGGCCAGGATACTTTGACGACATCGGCTGGGGTTTCGGCATGTCGGTCCGCACCCAGAGCACGCATCTAGGACCCTGGCCAGTCTCCTGCCCTCCGCTGGCCAGCGTCGGCAGTTACGGATGGCCAGGCATATACGGCACCGGCTGGTACAACGACCCGGCCGAGGACATGACGACAATCCTCATGATCCAGCGGGCGCCAGCGCCCCCCGGGCTGCCGATCCTCTTCGACTTCTGGACGGCCGCCTACCAGGCCATCGACGACTGACTTTGCTGGCCGGCCTGGTCGGCGTTATCTGGTCCGCGGGGGTGCTGTACAGGCGGCCTGGTCACGATTCGGCTGCTGACGTGACGGCGGGCTGAGAGTCGGCGGTCGGCTCGGCGGTCACGCTCACGCCGCATGCGATGACGGCTGCCACGACGTTGGCTCCCGCGCCGATGAGAAATGCCAGCATGGCGTGCCCGCTGGCCGGGCCGACGACCTGTCCGGCGATGCTGCTGCCGATGCCATAACCTGCCCACGACACCGCGGCGAGCCAGCCGAATGCCTCGGTCGGCTGCTGCCTGCTCGCCTGGCAAATAATGGCCCGGTGATCAGGGTCGCTTCGTAGATCACAGCATCGAGCGCGTAGGCGGTGCGGAGTTCGTCGGCAGGTACCCTGCCAGGTCGGCCCTAGCCGCAAGCGCCGTGGTGGGCTGATCCCTCGTGCTGATACTTGTGTATCCACTGGGCGATCGCGTTGGTGATCGCGGTGGCCTGGGCCTTGGTGATGGTGTGGTTCTTGACCTGCTGGGCGACCACGGTGTCGAGTATGTTCCGCCAGTGGTCATGGAAGTATCTGCTGAAACCGTTGTGGATGGCCATCGCCTGCGCGCGCGTGATCGTGCCCTTGGCGATTAGCGGCTCGAGCGGGCCGCAGTCGTGCGCCTTGGCGGTGCTTGACGCGGTAGCGGTTGGGCTCGCGGCCGCTGCCGGTGCTCCAGCGGCGACCAGGGCGGTCGCGCTTCCTCCGCCGGCCAGGAGGCCGATGGCGACGAAGCCTGACAGCAGTTTCTTGTTCATGATGTCCCCCTGCGCATGTCTCCCCTTGGTTCTCACTTTACGGAAGGGGTCCTCTTAGACTCGGGCAGGTGTCTTCTTACTCTCTCGGCTCGCTGACGGTCTCTCGGGTCGGATTTGGGGCGATGCAACTGCCCGGTCCTGGTGTCTTCGGGCCGCCACGCGACCGCGGCGGGGCGCTTGCGGTCTTGCGCCGAGCGGTCGAACTCGGCGTGAACCATATTGACACCGCGCAGTATTACGGTCCCAACGTGGCGAACGAGCTCATCAGGACGGCTTTGTTCCCCTATCCGGACAATCTCGCGCTGGTCAGCAAGGTAGGAGCGCGACGTGACGCGTCGGGCGACTGGCTAAGGGCGGACGATCCGGCCCAGCTACGTGCGGCCATCGAGGAGAACCTTCGCAGCCTCGAGGTCGAGCGGCTGGCGGCCGTCAACTTGCGGCTGACCGAGAACGCCGGATCTGACCAGCGGTTCGACGATCAGCTCGGGGCCATGGCGAAGGCGCGTGATGATGGCTTGATCGGCGGCATCGGCCTGAGCAACGTCACCCGAGAGCAGCTACTGCACGCGGTAGAGCGGACAGACATTGCCTGCGTGCAGAATCCGTTCAACCTGGTCGACCGCACCGGCATGCCCGTGCTCGATGAGTGCTACGCCCGCGGGATCGCGTTCGTCCCGTTCTTCCCGCTCGGGTCGGCCTTCGCCCGGCGCAATCCGGTGCTCGGCAACCCGCAGGTGGTCAAGATCGCTCAGCGGCTCGGTCGCACCCCAGCGCAGATCGCGCTGACCTGGCTGCTGAGCCTGCGTCCCAATGTGCTGCTGATTCCCGGCACGTCATCGGTTCGCCATCTGGAGGAGAACCTCGCCGTAGCCAGCATCGAACTTGATCAGCAAGCCAAAGACGAGCTGGCAGCGGCGGCTTAGCCGGAGCATGTCCGGTGCGCGCCGGTCAGGGATTTGCCTGGTCGAGCTTGCGGGCCAGGCTGATCAGGTCGTTGGCCTGGTCGCGGAGCTGGCTGGCCAGGCTCGATACGGCATCGCCCGCCCGGCCGGCAACGGTGACCGTCCAGGTGTCGGGATCGGCTGTGCCGTGCCGGTCGATCCTGATATGGCGGAGCGACGGGTGGCGCGCTACAACCCCCTGATGCTCGGCGTGCAGCGCCTTGAGCGCGTCGGAGACTGTGCCGCCGACGACGCGCGTGTCCGGCTCCGCCAGCTTCCCGCGGGCCGGGTAGATCGTGCCGTCAGCGCCGGTCACCTCGGGCACGTCGGCGCCTGCCCACTGCTTGACCCAGTTGGACACCGCGGGTCTTGACACCTTGAATACCTCGGCGATGGTCGCCTGCGACCAGCCGAACTGCGCATGGAGCCTGCGGGCCAGCTCAGCTTTCACCCGCGCGGAAGCTGGTCGCCGGTTCACGTGCAGCGCCACCGCGGCCCGATGCGCGGACTCTTCATCGACCGCGGTCGGGTCGACTCGCACTTCATCGGCAGAGATGACCGTGCGGTTGCGCGGCGGGCCGGCCAGCCACTGCAGCCGCTGGCTGCCGTCGATCAGAACCGGGCCGCGTTCGTTGCGATACGCGGCGATCACGACCGGGGCGGTCGGCGAACTGTCCTGCTCCGCGCCCGCGCCAAGGGCCTGGAGGTCCCTGGCCGTCAGGCTGTCCCACGGCTCAATCGCGTTGGCCAGCAGATCCGCTATGGCGTACTCCTGCGGTTCGGCGCTCATGCTGCTCCCGGTCTGCCTTGATGCAACGGCTGGGTTACGGCATCCCAGCCTACCCAGGCGCCATTGTCAGCAAATGACATGGCCAGCCGAGCCCTCGCTCCGCGCTGCGGCTGCCCCGGCCGAAATTGGCGCCAACCGCCTGGCCTCGATCGCGGTCTCATGCTGTGTGAAAGCTGATCTGAGGCGGTCCAGCGGGCCTGACCGCCGTAAGTTTCTGGCCTTCGCCGGGCTGGCGCTGGCGGTCGGGGGCGGTGCGGTCGTCGCGGTCGAGCATGCTCGTGGCGGGCATCGCTCGCCCGGGGAGGGTTCCTCGCCGTCGGGGCCAGCGCCTCGCCAGCCGGCGTCTGGGGCGCCAGGCACGTCGCCGGTGGCCGTTCACCGGTCTCCGGCGGTGGCCGACTGGGCGGCGCTGCGTCGTGAGCTGTCTGCCGGTCAGCTTGTGCTTCCTGAGGATTCCGGCTATGACGGGGCCAGGCTCCTTTTCGACCCGAAATTCGATTCGGTGAGGCCGGCCGCGGTCGCGTACTGCGCGGTACCGGGCGAGGTCAGCGCCTGCATCGGGTTTGCTCGCAAGTTCGGGGTGCCGCTGGCCGTGCGCTCAGGCGGGCACAGCTACGGCGGGTGGTCGACGACCGCTGGCCTGATCATCGACGTCAGCCGGATGTCGCAGGTGAGCGTCGATGTCGACGCGCGGACGGCACGGGTGGGTGCGGGCACCTTGCTGATCGACCTCTACGACCGGCTTGCCGCCCACGGGCAGGCGGTGCCGGGCGGATCGTGCCCGACCGTCGGTGTGGCCGGCTTGGCGCTCGGCGGCGGCGTCGGAGTTGTCGGCCGCCTTTTCGGCTTGACCTGCGACAACATCGTCGCGGTGCAGATCGTCACGGCGGACGGGGTCATCAGGGAATGCAGCGCGGACACCGAGCCTGACCTGTTCTGGGCCTGCCGCGGCGGTGGCGGCGGCAGCTTCGGCGTCGTGACCGCGTTCACGTTCCGCACCCACGGCGCGCCCGATCTGGTGCTGTTCTTCCTGCGGTGGCCATGGTCGGCCGCAGAACAGGTGGTATCGGCCTGGCAGCGGTGGGCGCCGTCGGCACCGGATGAGCTGTGGTCGAACATGCACCTGTTCGGGGCGCCAGGCGGCGCGCTGCCGCAGATCAGCGTCGGCGGTACCTGCGCGGGCGGGACAGCGCAGGCGCAGGAGCTGCTCGGCAGGCTGTACGCGGCGGTCGGCTCGCAGCCGAGCAGCGCATTCGTGCAAAGCGAGCAGTACCTGACCTGCATGCTGGTGGAGGCTGGCTGCGCATCGATGTCGGTCGCGCAATGCCACCTGCCTTCGCAGAATCCGGCCGGCCTGCTCGGCAGGCCGCCGGAGTACGCCAAGTCCGACTTTTTCACCCGGGCGCTGCCCGCTGACGGGATCAAAGCGCTGATTGACCAGGTGCAGCTGATCGGACAAGTCGCTGGGGCGTCGGGGGCAGCCGGCGGGGTGGCGTTGGACGCCTTCGGCGGTGCGATCAACAGGGTCGGGGCTAGCGACACGGCATTCGTGCACCGTGATGCGCTGTTCCTCGCGCAATACAGCACCACCTGGGCAGCGCAACCGGGTGCGCCAGACGCGGGCGCGGGGACTGCGGCCGTCGGCAGGCAGCGCGCCTGGCTGGCGTCATTTCACGCCGCGATGCGGCCGTACGCGAGCGGCCAGGCCTACCAGAACTACGCTGACCCGGACCTGGCAGACTGGCAGCGTGCCTACTACGGTGCCAACTACCCGCGGCTCCAGCGGATCAAGGCTGCCGTCGATCCGGCGAATCTGTTCCGCTTCCCTCAGTCGATCGAGTTGCCTGCCTGATCGGTGCCTGAGCCGCGCTCTGGTCACTTGTGTGGGTGCAGCAGTCCGAGCACCACGAAGCCGATCACGAACGCGAGAAGGATCGTAATGAGACCATTGCGGTGCCGCGATTTTCTATATCCTGGTATTTTCGCCTTGGTCGACTTAACGTCGCCGTGAGCCGCGATGGCACGATTAGCGTACCAGCCTAGCGTGAAGCCTGCCCCGAGAAATATGAGTACCAGTCCATAGGAGGCCGAACTCATCGAATTGCCTTTCCCCCGGATATCGGCCCCTCGGAAAGCTCAGAAGGACCAACACTTATCTTCCCGCCCTGCCAGCATCCTTACCAGGAGAATCGCCGTCACGCAAGTTTCGCGGCGATCTGACTATTTCTCCAAGACCAGTCAAAGTAGAAGCATGGCAATGCCCAACACTGCACAAAGGGAGATTGGCAACATGAAGGAATCGCTTAGCGCCGAGACGGTTATGATCGCTGGTCACGACGGCGACCAGATCGAGGCGTACGTAGCTCGGCCTGGCGACACCGATTCGTTCGGTGGCGTTGTCGTGATCCACCACATGCCCGGCTATGACACCTCGACGAAGGAGATCGCGAGGAAATTTGCCGCGCACGGTTACCTGGCCGTGATGCCGAACCTTTATTACCGTGAAGCGCCCGGCGCCAGCCCGGACGACGCCGCGGCGGCGGCCAGGGCCAAGGGCGGCGTGGCCGACGAGCAGCTTGTTGGCGATGTCGCTGGCGCGGCCGAGTACCTGCGCGCGCAGCCAGGCTGCAACGGCAAGATCGGCGTCATCGGCTACTGCTCTGGCGGCAGGCAGTCGTTCCTTTCAGCGTGCAGCCTGCCGCTGCAGGCGGCGGTCGACTGCTACGGCGGCGCCGTCGTGCACGTGCCCGAGCAGGCCCCGGCCAGCATGAAGCCGCTCGTCGGCCTGTCCAAGGACCTGTCGTGTCCGCTGCTCGGCCTGTTCGGCGCCGACGACCAGTTCCCCACGCCGGCCGAGACCGCCGAGCTGTCGGCGGTGCTCGACAGTTTCGGCAAGTCGCACGAGTTCCACACGTTCTCCGGCGCGGGACACGCGTTCTTCTCGGTGGACCGCCCCGCCTACCGTGTCGACGCGGCGAACGAAGGCTGGGCCATGATCTGGGAATTCTTCGGCAAGCACCTGGCCAGCTGAGAAAGGAAGATCCGGTATGTGCACCTATCTCACCGAGAGCATCAAGGCCACCGGCAGCGGCAAAGGTGCTAGTGGCTGGTTCGGGCTCGACGAGGTCAACGTTTACTTCGATCATCCAGTCCACGCACCAGCCGATCACACGGTCAATATCGACTTCCGCAACGTCGGCAAGGGGCCGTCGGCCAGGGTCGCCGTCGAGTTGACCGTGGAGACCGCGCGGGCGCTCGCGAAGGCCATAGAAACCACTCTGGCCGCGGCACCGCCTGGCCTGGTCTGAGGGCGCTCATTGACCACTTATTGACGCTTTCTTGACGGGGGCAGCCGACAGCGACGTCGGCCTTGGGCGGCGCGAGCGGCTCCGGGTCGGCGCTGCCGTCGGTCGGCGTTGTCGGTCGGCGCTGTCAGTGGTCAATGGGAGAATCTGACTGAGAGTCAGGCGGATCGGTAGGTGACGGACATGAGGTTCAGGGTCGGACGTGAGGCGCTCGGCGAGGCCGTGGCGTTCGTCTCGCGCGCGTTGCCCGCGCGTCCGGTGGTCCCGCTGCTGTCCTGCATGCTCATCGAGGTCGCCGACAACGGGCTTACCCTGTCCTGCTTCGACTATGAGGTATCGGCACGCTGCACGGTCGAGGCTGAGATCCTCGAGCCAGGTAGCGCGCTGGTGCCCGGCCGGTTGCTCGCCGAGATCACCAGGAGCCTGCCTGGCAGGCCGGTGGAGTTCTCCGACGAGGCTGACGTGCTGAATTTGGTCTGCGGTAGCGCTGAGTTCGGGCTGGTTTGCCTGCCGATGGAGGAGTATCCGGCGCTACCGGATTCGCCGCCGCCGGTAGGTGCTGTCGACGGCGGCCTGCTGGCGGCAGCCGTCGGCCAGGTGGCACCGTCGGCGAGCCGCGACGACACGCTCCCCATGCTGACCGCCGTCTGCCTGGATATCGATGGTGACTCGCTCACGCTGGCCGCCACCGACCGGTACCGGCTCGCGGCACGGGTGCTGCCGTTCACGCCAGCCGATCCGCAGGTCAGGGCGATCGCGCTGGTGCCGGCCAGGATCATGGCCGAGGCAGCGCGGATGATGAGCGCGGGGACGCCGGTCACGCTAGCGTTCAGCACCGAGCGCGACTGGGCTCGCGGCTCGGTGCGGGCCGGCCGGTCGGCCGGTGGCGCTGCCGGCGACGATCAGCCGCGTCCGGCCGAAGGCCTGATCAGCTTCGCGGCGGGGCACAGGCGGCTGACAGCGAGGCTGATCGGCGGTGAGTTCATCAAGTACCAGAGCCGGTTCGCCGGCGACTTTAGCTGCCACGCTGACCTGCAGCCAGGACCGATGATCGAAGCGGTCAGGCGCGCGGCGCTCGTGGCTGAGCGGGCCGGGCCCGTGCGGCTGTCATTCGGCGACGGCGAGGTGGTAATCGAGGCACACGCCGAGGGCAGGGCCCGTGCCGCCGAGACGGTGAGTGCCGAGTTCGTTGGCGATCAGCCGATGATCGCCTTCAGCCCGTCCTACCTGCTCGATGGGCTGCTAGCTGCCGCCTCGGTTGGCGGCGCCGACCAGGCGCCGACCTCGGCCTCAGCTAGCGCGGCGGCTCAAGGTGGTCAGGCGGCTGAGTCAGGCCGGATCAGGCTGGATTTCAACACCCCGGCCAAGCCGGCGCTGATCACCTGGGTAAGCGAGGGTTCAGCCGACGGGTCAGCGGACGGCTCGGATGGCGACGAGGACGTGCCGGCTTTTCGCTACCTGCTAGTGCCGCTGCGACTGCCTGAGCGAGGCTAGCGGTGTTCACGGATGAGGACGTGGCCGCGCTCTATGACGTGATCAACCCCTGGGACTCGCAGGGCCGCGGCGATGCTTCGTTCTACTCCGAGTTGGTGATGGCCGCTGGCTCGGTTCTTGACGTCGGCTGCGGTACCGGGTTGATGCTTCACAGCGCCCGCGACCATGGTCATACCGGGCGTCTGGTCGGCCTCGACCCTGACCGCTTCTCGCTCGCCAGGGCCAGGCGGCGCGACGATATCGAATGGGTCGAATGCGTCGCGGCAGACGCGCCCTGGCTGGCTGAATTCGAGCTCGCCACCATGGTCGGCCACGCGTTCCAGTGCTTTATTACCGACGATGACGTGCGCGCCTCGCTCGGCGGAGCGCACCGCGCGCTTCGCGTCGGCGGCCACCTGGCGTTCGAGACTCGCCATCCCCAGGCGCGCGCGTGGGAGGCCTGGAACCCGTCCAACCCTTCCGACTTCACCGACTCATCGGGCCGCGCGCTGCGCGTCTGGCACGACGTTGAGTCCGTCGAGGGCGGCGTCGTCATGCTCACCGAGACAACCGCCGAAGCGGATGGTCAGGTGCTGCGGGTGGACCGGGGGGAATTGCGTTTCATGGACGTCGCGACGCTGAACGGTTTCCTAGCCGGGGCCGGCTTCGAGATCGCGGCTCAGTACGGGACCTGGGACCGCCGCCCAATCGACGCTTCGAGCCGCGAGATCATCACGGTCGTTCGCAAACCCGCCTAGCCGCCGAAGCGGCGGGATGACGCTGCTAGCGTCGGCGTCCGCCGATGCGGCGGAAGATCCGGCGGAAGACAGCCAGGATGGCGAGCAGGATGATCAAGTATCTGGGCGCCCCGAACGGCCAGCTGAAGGAGACAATGAACAAGGCTCCCAGCGCGCACAAGGCCAGGCAGGCCCACACATAAGAGAGCGGGCCGCGGCCCCGCCGTTGGTAGCCCGAGCCCTGACCCGCGCCTATCGGATAGCTGGGCGCTACGGTGCTGTATGGCTGCGATGACGGCCACGGGGCGGCGTAGGGGTCGGCGTGCGGTAGATCAGCGGTGATCTTGGCCAGGTCTGTATCGGTCTTGGCGGCGAATGCGGCATCAAGCCGCTGCTGGAACTCATCCAGCGTGAGCCGGCCGCGGGCGTAGTGCTCGCGCAGGCTGGTGGCTACTTTTTCGCGCTCGGCGTCGCCGATTCTGACGCCCGACTCTGCCGCCATCAGATCCTCCAGGTAGCTGCCAGCTCAACTGCTGACAGCAAGACGATATATCGCAAGTCGCTGTCAGGCAACAATGGATGAGCGGTCAAGGGCCGAGGTAGCCGCCGTTGCTGGCTGCCGGGTTGTTGACCTGAGCCTGCACCCGCATCGTTCCCGCATGCGCGAACACCAGCGTCAGGGTGATGTCCGTGCCCTGACGTAGCCGCCCGGAGCGGACGATCTCAAGGTGGTACCCGGTCGGGTCGAGCCTGGTGACGCTGTGGCCGGGGACGCTGAGCTGGCTGAGAGCCGAGGTGGCCGATGAGCCGCGTCCGCTTGGCCCAACCACCAGCACGCGCCCGCCCGCGCTGCTGCGCACGCTCAGCAGTCGATCGGCCTGGCCCGAGTTCGCGATCACAAGGTAGGCGGCTACCACGTTGGCGCCGCCCGACTGCAAGACGTATGCGCTGGCGATCTTGATCGGTGCCACGGCGGTGCGATGCTGGGCGCAACCGGTCACCGCGATGGCGACGGCGATCAGGCCAGTGAGCGCGCGGCTCATCGCCGTCATCCGTCTGCCATTCAGGTCTCGCACAGGAATCTTGGCCTTTCCGTCGCTAGCGCCGGCATCCAAGCCGCGAAGCTCGCGATCGCGCTTGTCGCGCTAAGGAGGATAACCGCTGGCAGGTACGGGCGGCTGGCGGGCTGGCGGGCTGACTGGCGGGCTCGGCTGACGGGCTTGCGAAACAGCCAGCGCGCTTAGTCCTCGTCGCAGCTAAGGCCGCACCCGCCCGGCGCGGCTTCGGCTTCTTCGCTCAGGCGGGAGGATGCGCAGGAA